>REAR01000104.1 GCA_004295245.1 Sphingobacteriales bacterium
AAAATAGAGCTGCGGGATTATGGCTCTTTTCCCAGCCACACCATTTACATTAATGTAGTAAGCAAGCTACCCGTGCAGGCATTGGTAAAAGAAATACGCAGCCAGGCACAACGCCTAATGAAGCTGAACGATGACAACAAGCCGCATTTTATATTAGAACCTCATATTACAGTTGCCCGTCGTTTGCAACCCTGGCAATATGAAAAGGGTTGGTTAGAATATAGCCACCGCCAGTTTACCGGCCGCTTTATTGCCCAGCATCTTTTGTTATTAAAACGCCCCGCCGGAGAACTGGGTTATCAGGTAGTACAACGGCTTCAGTTGCAAAACCTGCCCGTTAACACCACGCAGGGTAGCTTATTTATGTAATAAAATAATTAGGTAACCAGCGTACGCACTTTGTGCAACTGTGGTTGCGTCGCACACTGCAACCGCAACGCAGTGGGCATCGCTTAACAAAAATTAAGTACCCATCAATTAAATTATATGTCAGAAAAATTACAGCAAGATCATTATAAAGTAAAACCAAAAGATGCTGGCGGCGATGAAGCTGCTTATAAAGCCGGCCGCGGTGCCCAGTTTAATACAAAAAATAAATTTTTAAAAGACGAACGCACCCGAGAACATATAGAAGGTATTGATGATTGGGAAGAAGGCGGCTTACCCACACAGTATTTAGAACAGCAAAGCAAAACCATTGTAAACAAAGTAGAAAGTAAAGATGTGGGCATGAGTTATAGTATGAACCCCTATGCCGGTTGCGAGCATGGCTGTATTTATTGCTATGCCCGTAATGTGCATGAGTATTGGGGCTACAGTGCAGGGCTGGATTTTGAACAGAAAATAATTGTAAAGAAAAACGCTCCGCAGTTGCTGCGTAAATTTTTATTGCACCCTAAATGGGACGCCACACCCATTATGCTAAGTGGTAATACCGATTGCTACCAACCGGCCGAACAGCAATACCGCCTTACCCGCGGGCTGCTGGAAGTATGTAATGAGTTTAACCAGCCGGTGGGCATCCTCACCAAAAACTCGTGGATTTTAAAAGATAAAGATGTGTTGCAGGAGATGGGTAAAAAACAAATTGTATCGGCCATGGTATCTATTACTTCTTTTAATGAAGACCTGCGCCGCGTAATGGAGCCACGCACCACCACAGCAAAACAAAAATTAAAAGTAATTAATGAACTGAGCAGTGCCGGCGTACGCATGGGCATTATGATGGGCCCTATGATACCGGGCTTGAATGAACACGAAATGCAACGCATAATGAAAGCCGCAGCTGATAATGGCGCCACTTTTACAGCCTATACCTTTATACGTTTAAATGGGGCTATTAAATTTTTGTTTCACGATTGGTTGTATAAAAATTTTCCGGACAGGGCGGATAAGGTATGGCATTTAATTGAGCAAAGCCACGATGGAAAAGTAAACGATACCCGCTGGGGTGTACGTATGCGTGGCGAAGGTACCATTGCTGATATGGTGGCGCAGCAGTATAAAAAATACGGAAAGCTTTACAATATGAATGCAGAAGAATGGAGCCTGCGCAGCGATTTGTTTAGGGTGCCCGGTGGGCAGGGAAAATTGTTTTAAGAAGAGTATGGTACTTGAGGTACAAATAATAGTATCGTTGCAATTGATGCTACCGCACAAGTGTGCGACGCAATGATGCCGCTATGAAATACCATTGCTGGTAAACAAATAAAAAGAATCCCGCCACATTGAGGCGGGATTCTTTTTATGTTATACTTCAGAAAAAAGTAATTAGAAATTAAAACCTAAACGGGTAAAGAAACGCATACCGTTGCCACCCATTTGTACTGCATCCCAAGGCCCACCGGTTTCGTTATTAAATGCCCAACCACGTGCGGCGGGGTTAATACCTAAATCGGGGTGCACATTGCCAATATTATCTATACCGGCAAACAAAGAAAGCTTTTTATTTATTTTATAACCAGCATATACATCGCCTACAAACTTAGCACCGTACACATAACGGTCGGGCACATAAATAGGTTGAAAATCGGCTGGCACCTGTGGGTCTATACCCAAGCCATCTTCTCCGTAGCCCAGCAATGTAACTGCACCAAAACGGGTAATGCGGGTGCCCAGTGTTATTTTTTTGCAGGTATACTCTAAGCTAAGTGCATACTTGGTGCGGGGGGCAGATGCCAGAATGAAGGCTTGCTCCCGATCGCTTAAGAAGGTTTTTTGCAATTGCTGTGTGGGGCGCAGGCGGGTGGGTACATTAATTTTATCGATGCGCATTTTTTGAAAGTTGCCGGTAAACAATGCACGGAAATTACTTTTGCTACCCACTTTGGTGTTGTAATCTACCACTACATCTAAACCCTGATTGGTTGTGTTAACCGCATTGGCAAAAAACTGGGCTAAGCTTACCCGTAAGGCTTGCATGGCAGCAATTAACTGCGGGTTTAATGTGTTATCATCTGCACTAAACTGTCCGCTTAATACCACGCGGTCTTTTACATTTACCCAGTATCCATCAACAGTAACACTTAACTGAGGGATGGGTCTCCACGCAAAACCTACACTGGCGTTTAATGATTTTTCCTGTTTTAACTCAGGTATGCCTGCAGCTTTGGTAATGGGGCTGTTGTTGGGTGCAATCTTTACCTCGCCAATATTACCGCCCTGTACGGTTGTAAACGTACTGCTGAAATTAATTTGCTGTAATGAAGGTGCACGGAAACCGGTGCTGAATGAACCACGCAGGTTAAATGTTTTATGCAATTTTATGCGGGTAGCAATTTTATAATTGTGGGTAAAACCAAAATCGCTGTAGTTTTCTAAACGCACGGCACCACTTACCAACCAGTTTTTAGTAACGTCTAACTCAGCATCAAAATAACCACCAAATACGGAGCGGTTGGCTTTTACCTCATCGCCGGGTTGGTAACCGGGAAAGCCCTGTGAGCCGCCTGCCACGTATACATCATCGCCGCTGCCGTTGGTATAATATTTATCAGGCTGATAATTTTTATAAGAAGCTTCTTCACCGGCAAATAAAGAATAACGCTCGTAGCGGTACTCTGCACCGGCAGCAATATTTAAAGCACTGCTTACTTCTTTACTAAAGTTGGCATTAACGGTGTTTTGCAAAAAACTGAAACCGCCATCATCAAAATTTGTTTTTAATGCATTTAAAGAGGCATTGTACGTTTTATCTCCATAGAAATGAAAATTGTTATAACCAGTGCTGTTACTAAAATCCCAGTTCCAGCCACCAGCAGATTTACCTCTTATGCCCGCTGCTAAAGAACCATCTTGTATGCGGGTTTGAATATGTGGGTTGTAATAGGTTTCTCCGTCCTTAGAACGACGGGTTAAGCCGGCAATATCAATCAGGTTAAAACTATTGTCGGTTACAAAACGCTCTGGTCTTGCGCTAAAATTGCGGGTAAAAGCATATGCATCAGAAAACTTATAGTTGTAGCCACCAAAAGCATAAAATGTTTTGCCACCACTCAAAGGCAATTCCATATTCAGCATGGTGCCAGCCGTGGTAACAGAACCATCGCCATGTGCCCGGCGATAGATATTGGTGTACATAAATTTATCGCTGTTAGCGTTGGTATCTAACGCCTGCCGATACGTTTTTGCCTGCGTTAAAAAGTTAAGTGTCGCATTTAAGAAGCCACCATTCTTACCCAGCTTAACGCCGTAGTTACCATTAAAGTTAAACGCTTGTCCATCCACACCTTTCTCATGCACGTATTGCTCATAGTCTTTTTTAAAGAAGGGGTTATAATCTTTATCTCTGTAACCGCTGTAGCCAACGTTACCGCTAAACACACCGGTGTTTTTCTTTAATACAATATTTATAACACCGGCAATAGCATCAGAGCCGTATTGTGCAGAAGCGCCATCTCTTAAAATTTCTACTTTTTCAATAGCACCCATGGGCAATGCACTTAAATCGGTACCGCTGTTACCGCGGCCACGGGTACCAAACACCGCAACAAAAGCAGTTTGATGGCGGCGTTTGCCATTTACCAATACCAATGTTTGATCGGGGCCCAGGCCACGCAAGGTGGCAAGATCAATATGATCGGCACCATCGCTACCACTTTGCTTATTGTAGTTAAAAGAAGGAGCGGCATAATTTAAAATAGCAGTAATATCATTACGGCCGGTGGGCAAAGAAACCTGCCCAATGTTTACCACATCTACCGGTACGGGCGTTTCTGTTTTTACACGTCCGGCGCGGCGGGTACCTACTAATACCACTTCATTTAAATCGGTTACGCTTGGGCTTAATGTTAGGTTTAGCAATAATTGTTTGGCCACACGTACGGTTTGTGTGCCAAAGCCCACCATGGTTATTTCTAACACATCGCCGGGGGCGGCATCAATTTTAAAACTGCCATCTGCTGCAGTAGCAGTAGCAGCGCCAGAAGTTTTGTTGGTAATGGTTACGCCATTTAAAGGGCCACCATTAGGATCAGCAATTTTACCCGTAATAGAGGGCTTTTGTGCCAGCACGGCTATTCCTAAAAAAAGGAATACCATGGTAAGCAGTCTTTTTACATGTTTCATAAATGAGTTTTAGTTATCTAAAGCAGTTGGATAAAGATAGGATTTGTACTTGTAAAATAATTGAACCGGTGGGCAAATTACCAATGAAAAGCAGGTGCTTGATTTTACGCAATGTTTTTTTATGTAACCAGCAGTATGGCTTTGGGCAGCACCGTTGCGTCGCACACTTCAGCTGAAGTGTGCGACGCAACGGTGCTAAATTTGTGTACTACCGCCCGGCTAATAAAAAATTTCATTTATTTTTACCAGCTATGCAAGCTATTACAGAAGCCATTCGCCAGTTGTTTGCCGGTGTTAGCAACGAAACTATCGATAGTATTGAAAAATTACCACAAAGCGGCAGCGACCGTATTTATTTTAGGGTACACACGCCGGGCCGCAGTTTAATTGCAACCTATAATACCAATGTAAAAGAGAATGGCACTTTTTTAAATTTCAGCAATCATTTTATTGCACAGGGTTGCCCGGTGGCCAACGTTTTTTGTGTAAATAAAGAACAAACACTTTACCTGCAGCAAGATTTTGGTAACGAAAGCCTGCTGCATAAAATAGAACAACACGGGCATAATGAATATGTGTACGGCTTGTTTGAAAAAAGTTTACAGGCGCTGGCGCATATGCAAATTGAAGGGCATAAGGCTTTAAACTACGATTGGTGTATTACCAGTAAAGAATTTGGCAAGCAAGCAATACTAAGCGATTTACTGTATTATAAATACTACTTTTTAGATACGCTTAAAATACCGTACGATAAAGAAAAACTGATTGAAGATTTTGAAGCACTCAGCACATATCTTTCTCATGTAGATCATAAATATTTTATGTTCCGCGATTTTCAGAGCCGGAATATTATGATACAAAACGATGCGGTACATTTTATAGATTACCAGGGCGGCATGCGGGGTGCTTTGCAATACGATGTAGCTTCTATGCTTTGGCAGGCCAAAGCAGAACTGAATGATGATTGGAAACAACGCTTGCTGCATTATTATATGGATTGTGTGGAAGGAATTTTAAAAGAATCCATTGACCGCAATCGTTTTGAAACGCAGTACAACGGCTATGTGCTGATACGTTTGCTACAAGTATTGGGTGCGTATGGTTTCAGGGGTTTGTTTGAACGGAAGGCGCATTTTTTAACCAGCATACCGTTGGCATTGCGCAGTGTAAAATGGTTTTTGCATAGCCGCCGGGTGGGTATTGTATTGCCAGAGTTTGAGCGTTTACTGAAATTGATGGTGGAAGATGAAGTGGTAAATCGTTTTGAACCGGTACAGGCTACCGAACAAACGCCGCTGGTGGTGCACATTAATAGTTTTTCTTACAAAAAAGGAATACCAAAAGACGATTCAGAAAACGGAGGTGGTTTTGTTTTTGATTGCCGCGGCATATTAAACCCCGGCCGTTTTGATGATTATAAGAAGCTAAGCGGGCAGGATAAGCCGGTGAAAGATTTTTTAGAGCAACAAACGCAAATGCCGGTTTATTTAAACAGCATTTATAATATCGTTGATATTTCTGTAGAAGATTATATAAAGCGGGGCTTTGCCAATTTGCAAATAAATTTTGGCTGTACCGGGGGGCAGCACCGCAGTGTGTTTGCAGCCGATGCACTAGCCCGCCACCTGCGTAATAAGTTTAAAGTAAAAATTGAGTTGCAGCATACTAATAAAGAAAATTGGTTGAGGTAAGGGAGGAGAAAATTAAAAATTAATAATTTACAATTCATGAGTGTTCAACCGCATACTGCCATTATATTTTCTGCAGGGCTGGGTACCCGTTTTAAACCATGGACGGATAAGCACCCAAAGGCGTTGGCACTGGTAAATGGCAAAAGTTTATTGCAGCGTAATGTTGAATACCTGCAACAATACGGCATTACCAATATTGTGGTAAACGTGCATCATTTTGCAGAACAGGTTATAGATGCCATTGATAAAAATAACGGTTGGGGCAGCCATATTACCATTAGCAATGAAACGGCTGAAGTGCTGGAAACAGGCGGTGGGTTATTAAAAGCCCGAAATCTGTTAGAGAGCGAAGCGCCGTTTCTTTCTGTAAATGTAGATGTGTTAACAGATTTAAATATTCATAAGCTGCTTGCTTTTCACCAGCAACACCAACCGTTGGTTTCTTTTGGCATAACCAACCGCAGTACCAGCCGCTATTTATTGTTTGATGAAAATAACCGTGTTTGCGGCTGGCGCAATGAAAAAACAGGAGAAGAAAAAATTGCTATTGCAAAACCCGCTTTAAAACCGATGGCATATAGTTGCGTGGTGGTGTACCAGCCAGAAATATTTTCATATATCCGCCAAACGGGTAAGTTTTCTATAATGGATACCTATCTGGATCTGGCGGCTCATCATACCATTCTTGGGTACAATCATACCGGCGATAAATGGGTGGATGTAGGCAAGCCGGAGAGTGTTGCTATTGCAGCCGCTTTATTTGATTAGTCTCTTTTCTTTACCTGATCAAACAGGTATTGCATGGATGCGTATTCCAGTGTTTTGCGAGTGGGTTTATCGTCTTTCTCTTCCCATTTTATTAAACGAATTTCTCCATCGGCAATTTCAATACCGGTTATATCTCCATCGCTAAAACAGCAGCAACCGCTGTTGAAGTAAGAGGGAACGGCCATGGTTTTATGAAATAGTTTACCGGCATATTCTTTTTGCCGAAAGACCAACTCAGCGGTTAGTTTTTCTATTAAAGCGGTATTATTGATTTCTTTCGCCTGTTCCAGTTGCTTATTCAACCGTTCTATATGATCTAATGATGCAAACACAGGTTTATGTGTATGACCCGATATGAATAATAAATTATTTTGCTCGGCACTCCATTCATACATCATAATATTATGCTTATCTACCAGCTCAAAAGAATCGGCGGTGGTGTTTAAACTCAGTTCAAGATAGCGCTGTATGGGTGTCCAAATAGCGGCCACTACCCAGGTACTAAAAGGGTTGCTATCGCTTTTTGCATCACCTTGGTGGCCATGGGCCATAAAAATTTTATAAGTTTCGTTGTTGTGGGGTACTGTTATTAAAATACCCTCTGGTACTTTTAAATCGTCGCCAAAAATTTTTCTAAGATATAGCTGTTGCTGAAAAGGATATTTCCATTCTAAATCGTGATTACCATAAATGCGGTGGTAACGTTTATGTTTTTGAAACAGGGCTTCCTGCTGCAGCTCTGTATAATTTTTTTCAATAACCACCTTGGGCGTGTTTTCCCATAGTTCTTCAGCATCGCCCAGGCTGATGAGGGTATAGTTATTTTGATAATAATAATCTAATGCAGTGCGGTAGTTTTTTTCACTTAGCCTGAAATCGTCTGCAGCATCGCGGCCGCCCTTGTGCTGATCTGATAAAATAATATAACGGCAATTTTCAATACTATCTTTTAATAAAGGGCCGCGATCTTCGTTGCCATTTTCTATATTTTTTAATAAGTCTGATAACGAATTAAAAATTTTTGTTTTATCAGGCGAGGAAGAAAGTTTTTCTGCCGCCCATAAAACAGGGCGTTTAAAAACTTTCTGAATAAATTTTCTGATGATACCCATAACTGCTAATTACCATCTGAAATTATTGTATTTTACAGAATCCCCCATTAAAAAAATAACCAATACCAGCATGAAAGCATTTTTTACCAATGCAAAGTTTCTGTTTGTTCTTTTCATACTCTCTGTAGTTACCACTTTTATATATGCCCGCTTTATGGGTAGCCAGGTGGCTCCGCTTACTTCCAAACAAATTGTGGCTTTTGAAATGGCAAAAACAACAGATGCTGCCGGCGCACAATTGCTGCAGTTTAAACAACAGCAACTGTTGCCACAGTTAATAAAAAGCATCCAGCTAGATTATGGCTTCCTGCTTATTTACCCATTGGCATTGGTGTTTGGTGCCTTATTTTTTGGCAGCATTAGTAAGAGCGGCTTTTTAAAAGAAGCAGGTTATGTATTGGTAGTAGCCGCCGTAGCCGCCGGTGTGCTGGATGCGGTAGAGAACAATGCCATGTTGCAAACCATAAAAGTGCAGGTAACTGCATCAACTGTTACAACGGCCTATTATGCAGCGCTTATAAAATTTTGTATTATTGGCTTGGTACTATTATATGCCTTGGCTTGCATGGTAAGCCGTATTGCTAATAAAAGAAAATAGTGGGCCAGCTTTTGTTTCGCTATGCAACATCCTTGCGTCGCACACTTCAACTGCATATTTTCAATTTGAAGCATTAAATATAAAATGCTTAAGGGTGCGACGCAAGTAAAGCCTAACCGGAGTTACTGTGGCTGGTTACAAAACTATTTTTGTTATACGCGGATGTACACTTTTTTCTTATCCATCCAATACACAATTAACCAGTAAAATAAAATCATGAGCAGTGCATATAATAAAGAACCTGCTTTCAGGTTTTCTGATGCGGGTGCACACACATGATCCCACAACCAGGGGAAGGCGCTGGTATAAACTTTTTTGCCAGCAGCATCTGTATAATCTACCCAACGAAACAAGCCCAACAACCTTGGTAAAAAACCACTGAGTACAAAAATGAACAGCGGATTTTTGCCAAACACATCAAAGAAACGGGTAAGCGGGCCTTTGTAATTTTTAAATTCAATAAGATACATAACTACGGAAAGTATAAAAGTGGCAAGGCCGGTGGTATATACTACATAAGAACTGGTCCATATTTTTTTATTGATGGGAAAAATCATATCCCAACAAAAGCCGGTAAATAATAATACGCCGCTTACTACAAACAAACCACTGATCATTTCAAAGCTCTTGCCCTTTTGTTGTATGTAATGCCCAACCAGATAGCCAAAAATTACTTGTGTTATGGCGGGTATTGTACTCATTAACCCCTCGGGGTCAAAGGGCAGGCCTTCTCCTTTATACATATGTGCCACGCCCAATATTTTTTTATCTATGGCTGTACCAAACCAGCCTTGTACACTAAAAGGATCTGACGGGTTGCCCAACAGGCAAAGTATCCAATACAAAGAAAGCAGCGCTATGCCTGCAACAAATGCACCTTTTGTTTTTAAGAAGTAAATAATGATAGCGGCAAAAAAATAGCAAAGGGCTATACGTTGTAAAACGCCCAGTATACGAATGCCGCTTTCGGGGTTGGCGCTACTTACCCATTGTTTAAATACAAGAGCCTCCTCTTGCCAACGTATAAAAGGCGACCAGTTTAGAAAAAGGCCAATAGCAAATATGAGCAGTGTGCGTTTAATAATTTTTTGAAAGAAGATTGCGGTACCAGCAGCTTCCAGCTTTGGCATTACAAAAGCCATGGCATTGCCCACGGCAAATAAAAAGAAAGGAAATACAAGATCGGTAGGCGTAAGGCCGTGCCAGCTGGCATGTTCCAGTGGCGCATAAATATGGCCCCAGCTGCCGGGGTTATTTACCAATATCATTAAAGCAACAGTAGCCCCTCTGAAGACATCTAAAGAATAAAAGCGTTGATTCATACATGGCAATTATAGGTAAAAGATAAGGCAAAACAGGTTTTGAGGCATTGCGTAATCTGTTTATTGGAGATAGTTTCTCTTATTGGGAGGAAGTGCTTGAGCAGGAACAGTAAATAACAATGATAAACAACCTTTTAGCCAAGTGGCACGTCCTGTGCCTTATTACTACCAAACGTACCATTATGAAAAAGCATCTTTTAATTTGCCTGATTTTAGTAATAGCCATTCCTTTTTTTGCAAGTGCACAAACAGATAGTCAGGCCAATATTATTTACGGTGCAGGTAACCCTGTAGCTGCCGTAACCACTCAAAAAATTGAAAATGGAAAAGTGCTGGTTAAATGGGCGGTAGAAAATGCCGGATTGATTAGCTATGTAACAGTAGAGCGTTCTGAAGATGGGGTTCATTATACAGCCATCTCTAAAAAGTTATCAGCCAATAATAATATTAATGCTTTTGTTGACGGGGCAGTTGGTACAGCATTTTATAGAATTGCCTTTGTAAAAAAGGATGGCATTACATTTTATGGCCAGGTTAATGATGGTTTATTTACAATACCTGCACCATAACCAGCAATTAAAATACTGGCAAAAAATAAATGGTATGACAGTAATAGCAATAGGGGTAGTTATATGGGTATTGAAAGAGGGGCCGAAAGCTCCTCTTTTTATTTATACTGCCTTATATTACAAAAACTTGGATAATAAAAACACCTATATTTGCAACCAAACTAAAGCTAATTAAACCATTGGCTGAGGAATGCTTTACGGCAGCCATCACCAATCGTTCCCTTAAACAATTAGAAGAGATCCTGTGAAGAAATTAAACAGTCCTGATTTGGAGTGAAATATATTAAAAGGGTATAGGAGGTAAGTACATTACCGCTTGTGCCCTTTTCTCATGTATAAAAGGCAGGCGTAAAGCTTATTCTTTTTATTTTCAATTGGTTGCAAAAAATATTTGTGACTGAGGTGGCGAAGCTCTGCCTATTTGTAACGAAATTGCGTTATGGTAACAGGGCATTAAAAGGGTTTAATATATCTGATAAGGTAGCGGTTTGGGTAAACCTGCTGTAAATAGAAACTGTACTAAAAACAATGGCAAACGGAAAACAATGGCTGGCAGCATATACAAAGCCCCGTTGGGAGAAAAAAGTTTTTGCTTTACTGGAAGCCAAAGGAATTGAAGGGTACTGTCCGTTAAATAAAGTAAAGAAGCAATGGAGCGATCGGGTAAAGATGGTGGAAGAGCCATTGTTTAAATCGTACGTATTTGTACATGTTACAGAAGAAGAACAAACTAAAGTGCGGTTAACAAATGGGGTGGTTAACTTTATTTATTGGTTAGGAAAACCTGCCCGCATCCGCCAAAAAGAAATAGATCGTATTAAACGATTTTTAAATGAATACGATGAAGTTGAGGTGCAGGTAATTGAATTACAACCTAACGACAGGGTTATCATAAGAAGTGGAATTTTGATGGATAAAGAAGCAACTGTGAAAAGAACCTTGCACAACCGTGTTGAAGTAGAAATTGAAAGCCTTGGTTGTAAACTGGTGGCTTATGTAGATAGTAAAAAGCTGATTGTATTAAAAAATTATAAATAAAAATCTAGTATATGGGAAAGCCCATGCATCTGTTTCCGGTATTGTTAATGGCTATAGTAATGGCGTCTTGTGTTGATACAAAGAAACTCACAAGAGATCTTACTTATTTTCACGACTTGCCAGACAGTGCCCGTTTTGATATGACCCGTTTAGAGCCTAAAATAGAAAAGGGAGATATCTTATATATCAATATCTCTTCTGCAGACCCTAAAACGGATGCTATTTTTAATGCCACCAATTATTATCAAAGTGGTATTACCAGCAGTGCGGGTACCACCGGTGCCGGTAATGCTATTGGATATTTAGTTCATGAAGATGGTAATGTAACCCTGCCGTTGCTGGGTAATATTACATCGTATGGCAAAACAAAAACAGCATTGGCAGAAGCTATCAAAGAAAAGCTGGCTACTTATACAAAAGATGCAATTGTTACCATCCGTTTTTTAAACTATAAGATTACAGTAATAGGCGAAGTGGCCCGCCCCGGTACTTTTACCATACCTAATGAAAGAGTGAATATTCTGGAAGCCGTTGGCCTTGCTGGTGACCTGACTGTTTTTGGTAAGCGGGAAAATGTGCTGGTGATACGGGAAAACGATGGCAAAACTGAATTTGGTAAAATTGATTTGAATAATAAAGATATTTTCAAATCGCAGTTTTATAATCTCAAACAAAATGATGTGGTTTATATTGAGATGAACGATCGCAAAGTAATTAATGCCGACCGCTCAACCGACCGAACCTTAACCATCTTATTCAGCGCTATATCTTCTGTAGCCATTGTGGTAACTGCCATTGCTACATTAACCCGATAATCTAATTTATTCAACCATCTTCCAGATAAATGAAAAACGATAACATAGCCCTTTCAGAAGACTTGCAACAAGGTGAAGGAAAGTCGTTAAACCTGAAAGAATTTATTCTGAAGTATTTACGCTACCTGCCTTTGTTTATTATTTCTGTAATGCTTGCCGGTGTAATATCTTATCTGTACTTAAGGTATAGTACCCCAATGTACCAGGTAATGTCTACCATGCTTATTAAGAACGACAACAACAATAACAGCAATGAAAAACTGGAGAACCTGTTTTTGTTTAAATCCAGTGGTAATATTGATAATGAAATTGAAGTTTTAAAATCAAATACGCTGATGCGCCGTGTGGTAAAAAGCCTGGGACTTGATTATACCACCTACGCTATTGGTAAAATTAAAACAGCCAATATTTATACCGATGCACCGGTAAAACTGATGGTGCATAAATTAACCGACTCTTCTAAAGCAGTGGGGTTTACCATAAAGATTGCCGATGCCAATACCTATGAAATGGCCGGTAAGAAATACAACTTCAATCAATCTTTTACCACAGCGGCAGGATCGTTTACCATTATTAAAACTTTTTTACCCTTTGCTGAAGAGGTAAAAGAATATATTCTCTCGTGGCAGCCGGTTAATAAAGCCGCAGAAGGATATGTACGTGGTTTAATTATTAAACCCGTAACCTTTGGGGCCAGTGTATTGCAATTGTCTTACGAAACCGATAATATTAAACTGGGAGAAGATATTTTAAACCAGCTGATGGCAGAGTATAATATTGTAAACATAGAAGACAAAAATGCCACTGCTTCAAAAACGCAGACGTTTATTACCGACCGGCTTTCTTTAATTACAAGAGAACTGGGAGACGTGGAAAACAGCCTGCAGAAATACAAAGAGCAGAACAATGTGTTTGATATAGATGCACAAAGCGGCTATTTTATTGATAATATAAAAGAAGTAGAGAAACAATTGCAGGAACAGGATGTGAAAATAGCGGTTGCCGGTTTGTTGCAAGATTACCTGGGTAGTAAAGGCAATCAGTATTCACTCGTTTCTTCTTCTTTAGGCATAGAAGACCCCGCTTTAATAAAAATGGCTACAGATTATAACCAGTTACAACTGGAAAGAGAACGCCAGTTAAAATTAACCACACCTCAAAACCCCATTGTAGGGCAATTAGAAGTGCAGATAGAAAAAGTAAGGCTGAATATTTTAGAACAGGTTAAAAACATTAAACGTTCTTACGAAGTGGCCAAAGCCAATGTAGTTGGTAAAAACAAAGATTACCAATCACAGATACGAGCCATTCCTTCTAAAGAAAAGCAGATGTTAGAAATAAGCAGGCAACAGGGCATTAAGCAAAGCCTGTATTTGTTTTTATTGCAAAAAAGAGAAGAAACCGCTATTTCATTGGCCTCTACCATTTCTAATTCAAAAGTATTAGACCCCGCACTCTCCAGTAACGTGCCCATCTCTCCCAAAAGAAAAAGCACTTACCTGATGGCCATTGCTATTGGGCTATTGATCCCCGTATTATTTATTTACATTAAAGAACTATTAAACGATAAAGTACTTACCAGAAACGATATTGAGAAAGTAACCGATGCACCTATATTGGGCGAAATTGGTCATTCAGACGAAGGCTCTGAATCTACCATAATCTTTAAAAACGATCGGGGTATTGTAGCAGAACAGTTTAGGGTGGTACGTACCAACATGCAATACTTTACCGGCAAAGAAGAAATGCCGGTGTTTATGGTTACATCTACCTTTAGTGGAGAAGGCAAAAGTTTTATAAGCACCAACCTGGGTGCTGTATTATCATTGGCGGGTAAAAAAACATTGATTATGGAGTTTGATATACGCAAACCCAAAATCACCAAAAACCTGCACATACACCAGGCCACCGGTATTACCAATTATCTGGTAGGTAATATTGATATTGAAGAGTTGCCCGTTCAAGTAAAAGATTATGATAACCTGTATGTGTTGTCTTGCGGGCCCATACCGCCAAACCCGGCAGAAATGTTACTAAGCGAAAAATTAAACACATTGTTTGCATGGGCTAAAAAGAATTTTGATGCCATCATTATAGATACCGCCCCTGTAGGATTGGTAAGCGATGCATTAATTTTAAGCAAATACGCCACAGCTTCTGTGTATGTGGTGCGCCAGCGATACACCTATAAAAAGCAATTGAACTTTATTAATGAGGTGTATGCAGGTAAAAAATTACCACATCTTTCTTTATTAATTAATGATGTGAAAGCTGAAGGAACCGGCTACTATGGCTATGGAAATTATGGTTATGGGTACGGATATGGTTATGGTTACGGCTATGTTAATGGTACTTCTAAAAGAAAACCTTGGTGGAAACGTGTTCTTAAAACATTCGATTTCTTTTCTTAAAAAAAGATAGTGTTGGCCCGGCAGTAGTCATCAATTCAACATCGTTGCGTCGCACACGTGTACTGCAGTTTAAGGGTGCGACGCAACAATGATGCTCAAAGCACCACAGCTGGTAACAAAAATTTTTTCGCTCTCTTATGTGTCGTATTGCAGGCATTGTAACTAAAAACAAAACTTCTTTATTACAGCAAGATTTATTGCGCATGCGGGACGCTATGCAACATGGCGGCCCCGATGATGCTGGTTTGCTGGTAGAAGAAACTGATGGGCTTGCAATGGGGCACCGTAGGTTATCCCTCATAGATTTAAGTGCAGCGGGCCACCAGCCCTTGTTTAGCAACGATGGCAATTACGCTATTATATTTAACGGAGAGATTTATAATTACCAGGAAATAAAAACCGAGCTGCAGGCAAAGGGGTACAGCTTTAGAACCAAAACAGATACAGAAGTAATTGTGAATGCCTATGCCGCATGGGGCGTGGCAGCTTTTGCAAAATTTAATGGTATGTATGTGTTTGCCATTTGGGATAAGCAACAGCAAGAGTTGGTGCTGGCCAGAGATCATGCGGGTATAAAACCTTTGTATTACAGTTATACCAATAACAGTTTTTATTTTGGCTCAGAAATACGTTCTTTTAAAGCATTAAATGCAAACTGGCCAGAGAATACAAATTGGCCTTTGTATTTTTTAAGCTTTGGCCATTTGCCAGAACCGGTTACCACTTTGCAGGGGGTGCAACCTTTACCTAAAGGGCATTACCTGCGCTTTAACCTTGCCACACATCAGTATAGTATAAAAAGTTTTTATAACTGGCAGTTTAATTACAACATTCAGTCTAAAGAAGCAGCAGTAGCGGCCATTAAAACTGAACTAACTGCAGCGGTGCAACGCCATTTAATAGCAGATGCGCCCATTGGTTTGTTTTTAAGCGGTGGTGTAGATTCCAGTTTATTAACGCTGCTGGCTGCACCACATTTGGGTAAGCAGTTAAAAACACTTTCAATATATTTTGAAGAAGAACAGTTTAGTGAGAAGCCCTATCAGGATTTAATTATTGAAAAAACCGGTGCACAGCACCAATCTTTTTGCGTAACGCAGCCGATGTTTGAAAATAAATTGCCCGATATTTTTGAGGCAATGGATCAGCCGAGTATTGACGCCATTAATACTTACTTCATTTCTGGCTATGCGCATGAGTATGGTTTAACCGCGGTATTGTCTGGTGTGGGAGCCGATGAATTGTGGTATGGCTACAGCCATTTCAGATCAGTACAAAGAATACAGCAATTAAAACGATTGCCTGGCTTTATACAAAACATGGCATCGCTGGCAAATAAACACAGCTATAAAAAAATAGCGTTCTTAAGTTTAGATGAACCCGTTGCCACGGCTTTATTTTTACGGGGTTTGTATACACCGGCGGTGGTGGCAAATATTACCGGCACCTATGAAAGTGATGTAAGAAAGCAATTGAATACGCTGGCAACAACCTATAACAGCAGCGGTACCGGCACAGACTATATCAGCTGGCTGGAAACCAATTTTTATATGCAAAACCAGTTGCTGAAAGATGCTGACTATATGAGCATGTGGCACAGTCTTGAAATACGGGTGCCCTTTTTGGATAAAGCATTTATGGAACTGGCAGCACATACCAGCCCCGAACTGAAGATGCATCCGCAAACCGGTAAATATTTATTAATAGAAGCTTTTAAAGATCTGTTGCCGGAAACTATCTGGAACCGGAGAAAGCAAGGCTTTACTTTTCCGTTTGAAAAATGGTTACTGGCCAGCCAGGTAGCTTCGCCGGTTAATACAAAAGAGCAACATTTTTTTAAACAGTTTCAACAAGGGCATATTAACTGGAGCCGGTATTGGAGTATTTGCCTGCTCAACCGCTGGAATAAGCAGCATGCAGCCACAGCAGGTTGGTAATTATATAAATCAGTTGCAATATATAGGTGCAACTTCTTTTTGTTATAGTAGTTTGCTTTTAGAAAAAAGATATTGTTATTAACCAGTTATTAAACTTTATAATAGCGGCTATGTCTCATCGTTTTGTAACACTCTATTTACTCATTACAAAACCTATATCCGCACATGAAAAGGCTTTTTTACTCAATCCTTCTTTTAGTTTTTTTTTACAATAGTTTTGGTCAGGTGCCGGCACTAATTAACTACCAGGGTGCGGCAAGAGATAAAAACGGGCAGGTGCTGGCTAATAAAAAAATGATGATTCGAATCAGTATATTAAATGGGCCTGATGGTGCAGCAGAATATACAGAAACCCGGCAGGTGCAAACCAATATGATGGGTTTGTTTAACATTGCGATAGGCGCACCGGGCATGTTTTCATCAATGGGTAGTGTTAAAGAAGTGAAATGGGAACAAGGCAATCGGTTTATACAATTAGAAATAGCGCCTGATAAAGAAGATGACTTTATTAAATTAGGTCAGTCGCAACTATTAAGTGTGCCTTATGCATTTGTGGCCGGCACTTCTTTAGATGCAAAAACTGGTAATGCCGGCGGCGAAGGCAATGAAAAATATTTTGCAAAATGGGGCCAGAAGAACAAACTATCTCACTCTCCACTATTTCAAGAGCATGCTGGGCAGTTGTTATATGACTTTAGCGATACCACCAAAAATTACGGAACAGTAGTGCTGGGGGAAGAATCGAATAATACGGTTCAGGATACTTTACCGTTTCTTTTCTTCAGAATGAAATTCAAAGGCGATTTAAATAATCAGCCAAGAAAACCAGTTTATCTGGTTGATATTGCACCCATGGGAGATCAACACACTTCAACACACGGTTATTACGGAAAAACAATTGGGTATTCACCCAATATAAATGTTCCGGCCAGCGATACAGGCGATATTGTAATTTGGGAGGGCTATAACAGTGAAGAGTTTCCCGGCTATAAACCCAATGATTTTTCTTATGGCACGCAACATGAGTTACGGTATAATCAAGGTGCGGTGGGGGTTGAATTAACAGAGTATTTCAGAACCCTCACTACTGCCGGCCGCTTTGGGGCAAAACGCGGTTTCAGACCTTATAACGAGTATATGGCCCACGATGGAAGCATACAAAATATTGGGGTAAATGTAACGCGGTTTTATGTGGCAGATACCAGCAGTACACCGGTTCTTGATGTATTAGTAAGTAAGGGTAAAGCTAAAATGCAGGTAAACGGTGGCACCGAATTTCAATTTATGAAAAACAATGTGCCTATCATTTATCAGGCTACTGCATCGGGTACCAGTGCAATTAATTTATTGTATGTAGACTCTACAGATCATATTGTTATAAATCCTTCTGGCAACGGAACAGAAATAAGCAACCAGGGTACGTTTACAAAAGTGGGTAATGGCTTACATACCGATGGTTTATTAAAATCAAACTATGCAGGCATTGGCGGTTTATTAATTGGTGCACCGGTAACTAATACTGGCATTCAAAACAGCGTACTAATGGGCAATGCAAAGTGGCTGGCCGGTGGCGAAGGAAATTTTATAAGTAATTATAGTACTGCTTCTGAACTGTCAAATGGCAACCTGGGTTTTATAAATGCCAGTTATATTAACGGCCATGCTGTTTCTGTAGCAGGCGCTCACACAGCAATCATTGCGGCCAATAATTCTACATTAAGTAATGTAGAACATTCACTGGTGGTGGGGCAATTGAATTATACTCCCGGTATACGTTTCAGCACCTTACTGGGGCAATCATTAAATGTAGGCGCTCATTATTCGTTCACAGCCGGAGAAGGCCTTATCAATTATGCTAATAATGCTACAGTACTGGGCAGTTTTAATGCGGGTGTATCGGGCACAACCGATGCTTACCAGCCCAATGAATGGTTATTGCAATTAGCAAATGGTACGGCTGCCAATAAAAGCAATGCCCTTACCATAACCAAAAGAGGGTGGATGCAGCTTAGAACCTATGAAGGCAATAACCCTGCAGCACTTGCTGAAAACGATATTACACCAAAAGCAGCCTTAGAAATTGTAAGTACCAACAGTGGCTTTCTGGCACCCCGGTTAACTATTGTGCAACGCAATGCAATGGCTAACCTGCAGGATGGTTTAATGATCTACTGCACCGATGAGGTGGATAACAATGGCAATGCCGGCGTAATGCAGGTTTACCAGGCCAGTACGGCCACCTGGAAAAAATTATTTTAAACAAGCTGTTTTTTGCAACAAATACTTTTTGTTCCCTTAAGTGTTTTTCAGTTTACCGGTGGGTTAGAAAAATTTAACCGCTGTTTTTGTAAAGCATTAGATACTATACAACAGCAAAACAGCGCCATTAACTATACTGTTTATGCTGTACACGATGCTAAAGCCGATGCCAATTATGTAAACCCGCAACACTTTATAGCAGGGCTTGGCAATAAATTTAAAAGCGTTTGGAATATTATAAAGCTGGCAGCTAAAGCCGATACAATTATAATTGGTCATAGCAATCTGGCGTTGCCGGCTTTAATGGCAAGTACTTTCTTTCCCAAAAAAAAGTATTGGGTAGTAGCACATGGTATAGAAGTATGGAATGCAAGCCCAAGGGTGCTGCGCCTGCTAAAAAAAGCCAATAAAATTTTAGCAGTAAGCCAATTTACAAAATCAAAACTGGTGGCACAGGGTGTAAA
>REAR01000105.1 GCA_004295245.1 Sphingobacteriales bacterium
GATGAATCGGCACCAGTATTATTATTTTTAAGCTTTGCGTAAGATGGTGCGGTAATGGCATTAAAAATACCAATGCCTAAATTGTCTTTGGTGCGGCCGCTAAGTTTAATAGCGTTATATAATTTATTAACCTCGGGGTTTTTTTTAATGGTGTAAGTGCGTGCCGGGTCACTTTCTACAAAGCCTTTTACGTCGTAGTATTTTGCAGGCAGGTCGCCAATACGGCGGCTATAAAACGTTCCGGCTTTATTAAACAATTCGGTGCCTTCTGTAAAAAATGGGCGGTTCTCTCTAAATTGTACTTCGTAGGGTGTTAAATTGTTTACAATGTTATCAGAAATAACCTGTCCAAAATCAGGTATCAAGGTGGCGTCTAAAGTAAAGCTCTCGTTAATACCATATTTAACATCTAATCCGCCGCTGTATAATGCTTCATTAATTCTGCCCTGAAAGATACTGGGCGTGGTGCGGTAGCCACCACTGATGTAAGGAGAAAAACTAAGACGCAACGGCGGCAACAAATTTTGTAAACCACTTAAGTCTCCAAACTGGTTAACAAATCCATTCTCATTCGGGTTCACGGGGTTCCAAAAACTACCCTCATTATTTCTGCGGCTGAAGCGTAAAAAATTAATACCCCAGTCTTGTATATTGTTTTTAGAAAACCGGAGCGAATAAAAAGGAATACGAAATTCAACACTCCACCCATCTTTATGAAAAGCCACTTTACTATCCCATACAGCATCCCAGCTAAGGTCTCCATATTCTCCAAAACCTGTTTCGGCAGAAGCAGAGAGGCGTGCATCTGATTGCACATTACGGGTGGTGGCCAAAAACTGAAAACCATTTTGGCGGTCTTTATAGGTATCTATAAATATTGCAAAATAATCAACATCTGCACGGTTATTACCATCGCGGGTGGTAAACTGTTTGCGTATGCTATCAGGGTTATCAAAAAGATAGGCACCTATATACAAGTTAGCATCATCATATATTACTTTAACTATGGTTGCTTTGTTGGCTGCATTACCATAAACTGGAGAGTTGGTAATAAAGTTGGTAGCTACCGGTGCATTTTTCCATGCGGCATCGTCTAAAGATCCATCAATTCGCGGAGCGCTGATGGCTTTAATGGCCTGCAGTGTTTTTTGCTGGGCAAGCGTTGCATTGCTCAAACAAAAAAATAAGGTTATAGCAGTTAATAGTTTTCTCATGCAGCGTAAAGTGGCGCAAAAATAATGGAAATGATTTATTGATGATGGCTACTGGTAAATTTACATAGTTGCCATAGTAGATTTACAAAAACACAAATGAGTTGCGTAGCAACTCATTTGATACTGTAAAGACAACCTACTGTTGTTTTTGCTGCCTCAGAGGGATCGGAAAATGATTTTAGTTAAGCCGTTTTTTTAAGGTACTCACCTGATCTTGTAAATTAGTTACTAATGATGCCAGTTGGTTTACATCCCATTTTTGCTGCATGCTGGCTTTGGTAATAACCATTTGGGCCTGCCACAGTTCCAGCACATCTTCTGCGTCTACATTATAGGGCTGGTAAACAGGGTTATCGCTTACAAGGGTTAACTTACTTTTGCCGCGGCCATTTTTCATGATGCGCTTATAAACAATGCCTTCCTGGCGAGAAATAACGATATATGTATTACTGGTTTTTACCTCATCCAGATTGGCCACCTTTTCGCCTACTATTACAGAGCCACTGGGGGTGGGCAACATAGAGTCTCCAATAATTTCAAAAGCACGATAGTTGCCCGGTGTAAGCATGGGCAATGTAAACGTATTCAGCTCGTCAATAAATTCAGGATCGGCATAACCAGCCAGATAGCCGGCAGCGGCCTTAACAGGTACAAACTGTATTTCTGCAGTGGTAGGTGTGGCTAGTTTTGCAGCCCGGCGCTTAGCAATAAAACTACCTTTTGTATCGCCCAAATCTTTCAACAGCAATTCATCCATAGATAGTTTAAACATATTGCCTACCAGCTCCAGCACATCCAAACGCGGGTCGGCACGTTCTTCTTCGTAAGCACCCAATAAAGAGCGTTTAATTTTTAGTTTGTTGGCAAACTCTTCTTGTGTCCATCCACGCAGGTGGCGCAGGTAACGCAGGTTTTTTCCGGCTAAAGACATAGCTAATGAATTTAGTGCTAAATTACTAAAAAAATTATCACAACAAAATATTTATTATTTTATTTTTGTGAGCCAGCTTTGGTAATTGGGTTCAGCGCCGTTGCGTCGCACACTTGTACAAATAGTCCGTAAGTCAGCAAGACCGTAAGTCCGGAAGAGAATTGTTGATGGTGTAAAAATATTACGGACTTTCCGACTCCCGACTTGCGGACTGGTATTCTACTGCACAAGTGTGCGACGCAACGGCTGCTGCCATGAAAAACTGTGGCTGGCTGCATAATTATTTTACTGTAATTTGCCCACATTCTATGCTGCAAAAATTACACATACAGAACTACGCTATTATTGATTCGCTCGAAATTAATTTTCAGCAAGGGTTAAATATTATTACCGGCGAAACGGGGGCGGGTAAGTCAATTTTAATGGGTGCTTTAAGTTTAATACTGGGCGACCGGGCAGATAGCAGCGCTTTACTGAACCGAGAAAAAAAATGCGTGGTAGAAGGTTTTTTTGCCACAGCTAAAAGAAAAGATATTACCACTTTTTTAAAAGAGAACGATTTGGATGCAGATGCAGAGCTGGTAATACGAAGAGAGATTGCAGCCACCGGAAAATCGAGAGCCTTTATAAACGATACACCGGTTAACCTAGAACAATTAAGAAGCCTAACTGCACTGCTGGTTGATTTGCACCGGCAGTTTGATACGCTGGCACTGGGCGAAACACAGTTTCAGCGATCGGTGTTAGATGCATTGGCAAACCATGCGGATGTTTTAAATAAATATGAAGCTGTTTTTAATGAATGGCAGCTAGCACAAAAAGAATTAGCACAACTGCAATTACAAAAAGCACAGTTTAGTGCCACTTACGATTATCATTCTTTTTTATTTAAAGAACTGGAAGCAGCAGCCCTGCAAGAAAATGAATTGGAAGCGGCAGATGCTGCATTGAAACTGATGAGCAATGCAGAACAGATTAAGGCGGCGGTAGACAAAGTGGCTTTTGCATTGGGCAATGGAGATGCGCCCATGGTGCAGCAATTAAAGCAACTGGTAAACCAGCTACAAAATTTTCAGCAATACCAACCGCAGTTACCGGTATTAACAGATAGATTGCGTGCGGCACAAATAGAGTTAGATGATATTGCCGGAGAAATAGAACAGGTGGCCGATAGTATTCAGTACGACCCACAGCGGATAGAGCAACTAAACGAACGTATTGCCACAGGGTATAAGCTTTTTAAAAAGCACAATGTAAATTCTACTGCAGCATTACTGCAACTGCAGCAAGACTTATCAGAAAAACTACAGGCCGTTTTAAATATAGATGATAGCATTGCTGCCAAAGAAAAAGAAACGGCGGCATTATTAGAACAAGCTACTGTATTAGCTAGCACCATTACCGCCAACCGGCAAAAGCAATTAAAGCCATTGCAAGAAAAAGTAAATGCTTTACTGGTGCAGGTAGGTATGCCCAATGCGCAATTAAAAGTTACAGTAGAACCTTTGAAGGTTTTAAATGAATTTGGGGCTGATTTAGTAGCTTTTTTATTTGATGCTAACAAAAGCAACCGCTTTGAGCCCATACATAAAGTTGCCAGCGGCGGAGAACTAAGTCGTCTGATGCTGTGCATAAAATCGCTGGTGGCGCAAAGCCTGCAATTGCCCACGTTAATATTTGATGAAATTGATACCGGGATTAGCGGAGAAGCGGCTAAACAAGTAGGTGTTATTATGAAAGGCATGGCAAAAAAGTTACAGGTAGTTGCCATTACCCACCAGCCACAAATTGCCGGCAAAGCCGATGCTCATTATTTTGTTTACAAAGAAATAAAAGGGGAAGCTGTTAAAACCAATATACGCCTGCTTACACAAGAGGAACGCATTACTACCATTGCAAAAATGCTGAGTGGTGAGAAGCCTACTGCTGCCGCATTAGAAAATGCCCGCGAAATGGTTATGAACTAAAGCAATGCTGAACCCACTTGGTATACTAACTTTTATACTTGTAGTGGCCTTGCCGGCATACTATATAAATAAATGGCTGCTGCAATGGGTGCAGCCACGCAAAAGCATAGTACGTTTTGGTGTACATATTTTGCTTTGCATGGCAGCAGGTGTTTTATATACTACTTTATTTATTTTATTGATGCGGCTGGTGAATTAATTTGCCACCGGTAGTTGATTTATAGTATCAATATACTTCTTACTTTTACGCCACTTTAAATAAAAACATTATGGCATACAACCTGCTTAAAGGAAAAAGAGGCATTATTACCGGTGCATTAGATGAAAACTCTATTGCATGGAAAGTGGCTGAAAAAGCATACGAGGAAGGCGCAACTTTTGTATTAACCAATGCTCCCATTGCCATGCGTATGGGTGAGATTAATAAACTGGCAGAAAAAACAAAATCTGAAATTATACCTGCAGATGCTACCAGTGTGGAAGAACTGACCAACCTGTTTACAAAATCTCAGGAGGTGCTGGGTGGTAAAATTGATTTTGTATTGCATTCAATAGGCATGAGTGTAAACATCCGCAAAAAGATTGCTTATACAGAATCTAACTACGATTACTTTATGAAGGGGATTGATGTATCTGCTATGTCTTTTCATAAAATGCTGGCAGTTGCAAAAAAACTAGATGCTATTAGTGAGTGGGGCAGTGTGGTGGCCTTAACCTATATGGCGGCACAGCGTACCTATCCTTTTTATACGGATATGGCCGATATTAAAGCCATGCTGGAAAGTATTGCCCGCAGCTTTGGCTATCATTATGGGGTAGAGAAAAAAGTACGTATTAATACTGTATCACAATCGCCCACCAAAACAACAGCTGGCACGGGTATTAAAGGCTTTGGCGATTTCTTTGACTATGCCAACGCTATTGCACCATTAGGCAATGCTACCGCTGAAGACTGCGCTAACTATTGCATTACCCTGTTTTCAGATTTAACCCGCATGGTTACTATGCAAAACCTGTTTCATGATGGGGGGTATTCTACTACCGGTGTAAGTAATGATGTGATGCAGCGCCTGGGTGTGGCTGAGTAATGTGTTGTAGTTGAAGTGTGCGACGCAACGATGTTTAATACTTTTACCACCGCTTGTAACAAAAAAATAAAAGCCCCGCATGGCGGGGCTTTCTTATGGGCAAAAGCTTTTAGTATTCGTCTTCGTTAAAAAAGAAATCTTCCTGGCTCGGGTAATCGGGCCAAATATCATCAATGCCTTCAAAAATTTCGCCTTCGTCTTCCAGTTCCTGCAGGTTTTCTACCACTTCAATAGGCGCACCACTGCGTATGGCATAGTCAATCAGTTCATCTTTGGTGGCGGGCCAGGGGGCGTCTTCTAAATAGGATGCAAGTTCAAGTGTCCAAAACATGGTATGTATTTTATGATTCTTTAAATGTTGTTTTTAAATTAAAATAGCTGCCAGAAAAACAAAACAGCGGCCTCCTAATTTGCGCAAAAGTAATTGTTATAACGATTTGGCCAAATGTAGTTTTACACGGCACTGGTATGGGTTTTGGCCAACCGGCGTTTTATGGCTGAGGTATGAACGTATAAAATTATAGGTTCGTATCAATCACTTATTTTAAATTGCCGCATGTTAACAGCCAGAAACATTCATAAATCATTTACCGGTTTACAAGTGCTAAAGGGGGTGGATATTGATATTGCCGCCGGGGAAATTGTAAGTATTGTAGGCCCTTCAGGCTCTGGTAAGAGTACGCTTTTACATATTTTAGGCACCCTGGATGTGCCCGATACCGGCAACATAAGCATAGATAATACATTGCTGCAAACCCTTACCAGCCGCCAATTAGCGGCTTTCAGAAATAAGCATATTGGCTTTGTATTTCAGTTTCATCATTTACTGCCAGAGTTTAGCGCTATAGAAAATGTGTGCATACCCGGGTGGATTGCCGGCACCAATAAAACGCAGGTGGCTGCCCGTGCCGCATCTTTATTAGAATTGTTGGGGTTACAAGACCGAAAAGAAAACAAACCCCAGCAATTAAGTGGCGGAGAGCAACAGCGGGTAGCCGTGGCAAGAGCCTTAATTAATCAGCCCAAAATAATTTTTGCTGATGAGCCTACCGGTAATTTAGATAGCGCCAATGCCCGTGATCTGCATCAATTGTTCTTCAACCTGCGCCAACAGTTCAATCAAACCTTTTTAATTGTAACGCATAACGAGGAGCTGGCAGGTATGAGCGATCGTACCCTGCACATGAAAGATGGAAAAATAGTACTGTAATTTTTTTTAGCGGCAGTGTAACTCCGGTTAGGCATCGTTGTGTCACTCACTGCAACAGCAGTGCAGGCATTGGGCCAGTTTACTTGTTTACAAAACACTACACCCTCGGTTTCCACGGAATTTCTACAACACCCAATTTAAAACCGGTGTAACGGGCCAGTACAAAAAGATAGTCGCTCAGCCGGTTAATGTATTTAATTACCAGTGGCTCTACAAACATATCCTGCTGCTGCATGTTTACACAAAGCCGTTCTGCCCGCCGGCAAACACAGCGGGCAATATGCATAGTGCTTACAGCAACATGGCCACCCGGTAATACAAAAAATTTCATGGGCGGCAGTGTTTCATGCATGGTATCCATTTCTTTTTCCAGCAATATAATATCACTTTCTTTAAGGTCGGGTATTTTCATTTTTGGCTCTTTCTCGGGGTCGCAGGCTAAAGAAGAACCCACTGTAAATAACCGGTCTTGAATTTCTTTCAAAACCTTTTTTGTATGCACATCGGCTACATGGTCTGTAACCAGGCCTATATAAGAATTGAGTTCATCAACAGTACCATAGGTTTCAATTCTTATATGGTTTTTAGGCACTTTGGTACCACCAATTAAAGCAGTTTTTCCAAGATCTCCGGTTTTAGTATAAATTTTTGCTGCCATAATAAATGTTTGGTCTTTTGATTGCTGATGCACTTTAAACACTCCAACAAAAGTATTGTTGTATTGTTGCCGTAAATAAAAATGGAGCGATGAATCGCTCCACAATTTCTCCACTTTGCTGTTTTATTTACATCGCCATTGCAGGCGCTTTGCGTTTATCGGTTTCTATCAATCCGTCTCTTAATCTAACAATACGGTGTGCATGGTTGGCAATATCTTCTTCATGCGTTACCAATACCACTGTATTACCAGCAGCTTGTATGCTGCCAAAAATATCCATAATTTCTATAGAAGTTTTAGTATCCAGATTACCAGTGGGCTCATCAGCAAGAATAATAGAAGGAGAATTTACCAATGCTCTTGCAATGGCCACACGCTGGCATTGTCCGCCACTCAGCTCATTTGGTTTATGATGGCTTCTTTCTGCTAAGCCAACTTTTTCTAAAACATCTTTGGCAATTTCGTTGCGTTGGCGTTTACTAATACCGGCATATACTAATGGCAATGCTACATTCTCCAATGCCGTTAAACGGGGCAGCAGGTTAAACTGTTGAAATACGAAACCAATTTCTTTATTGCGTACAGCTGCCAAATCATCATCAGCCATTTGGCTAACATCATGATCGTTTAAAACATATTTACCACCGGTAGGAGAATCCAGACAGCCCAAAATATTCATTAAGGTACTTTTACCAGAGCCAGAAGGTCCCATCAGGGCAACATACTCGTTTTTTAAAATATCAAGACTAATGCCTTTCAAAACGGGTATAGGTTGCTTGCCCATAAAGTAGGCTTTCTGAATATTATCTAAATGAATAATGCCATTCATATAATTACTTTTTTATCACTTTAGGTACTTTAAAATAATCGTTATTTGCCAACGGTGCATTTTGCAAAGCCGTGGTTTTATCCATAGAGCCTTTTACAATATCCTGCCTATAAGCATTAATTGCATCACCCATGTGCATAAGCGGCGCGGTCTGGCTAGTATTAACCTGTTGCAATTGCTCTACAAATGCTATCATTTTTTGCAAATCGCTTTTTATTGCTGTTCTTTCAGCATCATCAAAACGCAACCTTGCCAGATTGGCCAGGTTATTTACAAGTTGGTCTGTAACTTCCATATAAACAAAAATAACAAATTGAGCTTATGCCCTTTATATTTTTGATGAAAGGTTACTTACTACGTATTTGAAGGGGTTGATAAAAGCTAATAGGCTGAAAAACAAGCCTGCGGATATGCGGGCCGCTACTTAACAGCAACAGTTTCAATAGGGGTTCTTTAAAAGGCCCAACCCAGTAATATTGATACAATTGAAAATATAAATAGCCAGACCCTTTGCTGGTAGTTCTATTGCCCTTACCTTCGCAGCCCAAATTTATTTTTAAACCAAAAACAGGGAATCTCATGAACAATTATGAATTGATGGTGATTTTTACCCCTGTGCTTTCTGAGGACGACTATAAAGCCGCCCAAAAGAAATACGCTGCGCTGGTTACAGAAAACGGCGGAGAAGTATTGCACTCTAATCCCTGGGGATTAAAATCACTGGCGTACCCCATAGCCAAAAAGACTACTGGTCTTTATTGGGTTATGGAATACACTGCGCCATCCAACTTCAATGAGAAGCTGAAAATTCAGCTTCTGCGTGATGAAGGTGTCCTTCGTCACATGGCAACAAAACTCGACAAATACGCCGTTGAGTACAATGCAAAAAGAAGAAGTGGCGTAGCATCAGGTAACCAAAAATCAGTGGAGGCTTAAACTATGGCTAAAAATGAAATTAAATACCTGACGGCGATTAAAACCGAAAACCGTCAAAAGAAATACTGCCGTTTCAAAAAAATGGGCATAAAGTACATTGACTATAAGGACGCCGACTTCTTAAAGAAGTTTTTAAATGAGCAAGGTAAATTATTGCCGCGCCGCCTTACAGGTAACTCTTTAAAGTACCAGCGCAAGGTAAGCGATGCAGTTAAAAAAGCCCGTCAAATGGCTATTTTACCTTACGTTACAGATCTTTTAAAGTAAACCTCACCTAACCTTTTGTGTAAACAAAAGAGGACAGTACCGCTGCATGCAGCCGTATTGGTACGGTGAACAAAAAGCAAATCATGCAAATTATTTTAATTCAAGATGTAGATAACCTGGGTGCCGCCAATGAGCTGGTAGCTGTAAAAAATGGTTATGCCCGTAACTTTCTTATACCGCGTAAAATGGCGGTAGAAGCCAGTCCTTCTAATTTAAAGCAGTTAGAAGAGCGCATGAAGCAACAACAGAAGAAAGAAGCCAAAATGTTGGCAGAAATCAACAGTGTTATTGCCAAACTGCAAGAAGGTGCCGTAAAAATTGGTGCTAAAACTGGCACCAGCGGTAAAATCTTTGGTAGTGTTACCTCTTTACAAATCAGCCGTGCCATTCGTGAGCAAAAAGGTTATGAGATTGATCGTAAAAGGATCAGCATCAATGATGAAGTAAAAGAGTTGGGTTCTTACAAAGCGGTTATAGACTTTGGCAACGGTAAAAATACCGAACTGGAGTTTGAAGTAGTAGCTGAATAAGAAAAACACGATTAACGATGTTGAAAACCGGGTCTTTTAAAGACCCGGTTTTTTGTTACGAAGCCACCATAGCGGGTTTGAGGCAAATTAATTTTGTGTAAAATGCCCTGTTTACGGAAAATTTACCTACCTTCATTTTTGGATTCCTAAATGATCTTTACAGTTACACATTGAATTCTCAGGTTTTCAACAATGTTCCATGGGGATTGATGGCACGCTGTTTCTCATTTAAGGCTATTTTTAATTTTTTTAAACTGTAAAAAATGAACATTTACGTTGGAAACCTTAGTTGGAATTTAACTGAGGAAGATTTACAAAATCTTTTCACCCCGTTCGGAGAAGTAACATCTGCTAAAATTGTTACTGACAAATTTAACAACAACCGTAGCAAAGGCTTTGGCTTTGTTGAAATGCCAAATGATGGCGAAGGTCAAGCAGCAATTGCTGGCTTAAATGGCAGCGAAGTTGACGGTCGTGGTATTGTTGTTAATGAATCTCAACCTAAGCCTGCTGGCGAACGCGGCGGCGGCGGTGGTGGTTTCAAAAAACGCAGCTTCGGCGGTGGCGGCGGCGGCGGTAGCCGTGGCGGTTACGGTGGTGGCGGCGGCGGTAGCCGTGGCGGTTATGGCGGCGGCGGCGGTAGCCGTAGCGGCGGTGGTGACCGTGGTGGTTTCAACAGAAACAGAGATTTCTAAATTACTACACACAACTAACTATAAAGTCTGGCATTTTATGCCAGACTTTTTTTATTAATATTTATCAACTACAGTACAAATAGCAACCACAGTTGCGTCGCACACTTTTACAGTATATCCCTGTTCTGCAGTTTACAGACCAGTTATTTAGGTATTTGTGGCTGCGGGTAATTTTGCAGCAACCATCATTTCTTTCATTGCTGTGGCAAAGTGCTGGTACAACATATCAATATATACTGATTTTGCTTTTGAGTTTTGAACTCTTTCAAAACGAGTGATTGCTTCTTTTGCTGCAACTTCAGACCGGCAAATTTGCCGTATCAAATTTTTAGTTTGTTCTTTTATGGCTTCACGTTGTTCAATTGTTATGGCTTTATCATAATCTGTCATTAATAATTCCAGTTTCATAGCAAAGGCCTCACCATAATCGGGCAACTCTTTTAAAGAAAGATTTAAATAGGTTTCTGCTTTTTGCCGGTCGCTTAAATCTCCTGTAGTTTGATAAGAGTTCATTACCACCAAGGCGGTGTTTACATAAGCCGTGGGTTCCATTTTTAGCGTTACCTTTTCTGCATATTGGCTTACCAACGATTCTAATTCTTTGTCTTTACGCAGATAATAACTCACATAAGATAATTCATTAATTATTTTAGAAATCAACTCAGGGGATTGTAATTCTTCCGCTTCTTTTAAGTGACTGGTAAGTTCTTTAAAATCTGCTTCTGTAACTTTTGACCGGTTTGTTTTTATGTTTTCCATTCGGGCATTTATAAACATTTTTCTGATGGCCGGCAGTTTTTCATTTACAAAATCTAACGCTTTGCTGATGCGTGTAACCTGGCCATTTACTTCTTCTTTTATTTGGGTAATTTCTTTCTCATTAATGTCTTTATAATTATCAAAGAAGAAAATTTTGATTTGCTTATCAATGCGCTCATTCAAATCTTCCAGCCTTGCCTCTACTTCTTTTTTGGTTTCATTATTAACAATGCGGTTAAAGTTGAGTGCAATTAAACCGCCAACAAACAAAATAATAGCACCGCCAATAAAATATATTTTATTAAAACGGCTGTCTACTGCTGCGTCTATACCTTTTTGTATTTCCTTCTCATAATCTCCAATAGGTATACGTGTATAATTGGTGCTGGCAATTATTTCTGCTATTACTTTTTTAATAGAGTCTCTTGCTAACGGTTCCGTTTGTGCTTGTGTAATAATTGAGGCTGCTATACACAAAAGCAGCAGTAAGAAATGCTTTTTCATGTAAACTAGGTTTTGGTGTACTATAATAGAGTTGTATAGCGAAGAGCACCTAACCGGGTAGTTTATATGATATTGAATTTTATTAAATACTGTGTAAAAGAAGCTTTATTGCTGCCATAATAATTAAGTGTTGAACCGAGCGTGGCAACGATGCTGCCACTATTGATACAGCTGGCTAACTAATACATTTCAATTGCTGCAATTACCTGTTCTAAATAATATTGATCGGTAGCATCAAACTGGTTTAATAAATTACTGTCTACATCCAACACCGCTACCACCATGCCATTACGTATAAGGGGTACTACAATTTCAGATTTCGATAAGCTGCTGCAGGCAATATGACCGGGAAATTTTTCTACATCGGGTACTATTAAAGTAGCGGCTTGTTGCCAGCTGGTGCCACAAACACCCCTACCTTTTTGAATACGGGTGCAAGCTACAGGCCCCTGAAAGGGACCCAACACCAGCTCATTATTTTTTACAATATAAAAACCAACCCATAGCCAGTTAAATTGTTCTTTTAGGGCTGCACAAATATTAGCGAGGTTAGCAATTAAATCGGGCTCTCCACTTAATAAACCTTTTATCTGTGGCAATAAAGATTGGTATTGTTCTTCTTTGGTACCTGCGTGTATGTTTAAATCTTCAGCCATGGGGTTTAAAAAATATATTAATTGTATAGTGTGGGTTAAAGCATACTAAAGCTACATAAATAACCTGCCTTTTTATTTTTCTTTGCCCGCTACCACAATTACAATTTCACCTTTTACTTCTTTTTGGCTGAAATGAGCAAGTACTTCCTGCAAACTACCTCGGGCATTTTCTTCAAATAGTTTACTTAATTCTCGGCTTACACAACAAGATCTACCTGCGCCAAAGTATTGTATAAAATCTTCCAGGGTACGTCTCAAACGCAAGGGAGATTCATAAAAAATCATGGTGCGCTCTTCTTCTGCAAGTTCTTTTAATAGAGTTTGTCTTCCTTTTTTTAAAGGGATAAAACCCTCAAAGCAAAAGCGGTTAGAGGGTATGCCGCTATTTACCAGCGCAGGCACAAATGCGGTAGCGCCAGGCAGACATTCTACTTTAATACCATTTTTAATACATTCTCGTACCAATAAAAAAGCGGGATCTGAAATTGCAGGCGTACCAGCATCGGTAATAACAGCCATTTTTTTACCGGCCAGTAATTGATCTACCAGATGTTGCAGAATTTTATGTTCATTGTGCTGGTGATAGGGTGATAAAGGCTTTTGAATATTATGGTGTGCCAGTAATTTAGAAGATGTGCGGGTATCTTCAGCCAAAATTACATCCACGGCATTCAGCACCTCCAATGCACGCAAGGTGATGTCTTTTAAATTACCAATGGGTGTTGGAACTAAATATAGCATTTGTTGAAAATTAGAATGCTGTTATAATAAATTTTAGCAACAAGAATATTTTCAACATTACTGCGCTCAGTTTACAGCTACTTCAAAATACTCCATTACCGGGTTAGCCAGTAATTTCTTCGCAGCGGTTTCTGCTATTTCTTTTGCAGCATCTGCTGAGCCAGCTTCTACCTGTAACGTAATGTTTTTACCAATACGCACATCCTGCACATTGCTTAAGCCCAGGTTACTTAAACCGCCCATTACTGCTTTCCCCTGTGGGTCTAATAATTCTTTTAAGGGCATTACAGTTACTTGTACTGTATACGTCATGACGTTTTATTTTTGAGTGCCAAAGATACTATAATGTAAGCCACAAACACCAACGGAACTGCCAGCCATTTTAAAAATATAGCAGCTGTAACAGCAATTGCCAATAGTATTAATTTGGGTATATTATTTTTTAAAGTATAGTCTTTAAATTTTAATGCCATAATAGGCAAGCTACTTACCATTAAATAGCTAACAACAATTATAACTGCATACAAAAACCATTTGTTTAGTAGAAGGTTTACCACAAACTCTTTATCTGTATACCAATATATAAGTGGCAATGATGCTATTAAAATACCAACAGCGGGGGTGGGCACACCTTTAAAACCATATTGCTGGCTGCTATCTATATTAAATTTTGCCAGGCGATAAGCAGCTGCCGCTGCAATAATAAAAGCAGGCAATAGCCAAATCATACTTGCTTCTATGCCATTTTCTTCACGGCCAAGGCTCATGCGCAAAAATTGATAAACAATCATTGATGGGGCTACACCAAAACTTACTACATCTGCCAAAGAATCTAATTGTTTTCCTATTTCTGATGTGGCTTTAAATAAACGGGCTACAAAACCATCTAAAAAATCTACAATGCCTGCAAGGCCAATACAAGCAGCTGCAAAAACAATTTTCTCAGGAATATTAATATAATCGGTACCCTCAGCATCTGCAGATATAATAATGCCGTTTTGTAGTGTAAATACAATAGCAAGGCACCCAAATATTAAGTTAAGTAATGTAAACAGGTTAGGAATTTGCTTCATTAAAGTTGTGTTTGAAAGGATCTTTTATTATTTTCTCTTCATTAGTGTTTCTATGTCTTCTGCTGTAATGGGTATATTAGCCATTAAATCTTTATTGCCGTTTTTGGTAATCCAAAAATTATTTTCAATACGTACACCCATTTTTTCTTCTTCAATATAAATGCCGGGTTCAATAGTAAATACCATGCCTGCTTTTATAGGTGCTGTGCGGGTGCCTAAATCGTGCACATCAATACCCAGGTGATGAGAGATGCCGTGGTATAAATATTTACGGTAAGCACGGTTTTCTTTGTCCTCGTTTTTTATATCTGTCTTTTTAAGCAATCCAATTTTTAAAAACTGTTGTGTAGCTTCTTCACCTACTTTATCAGTATAATCTACTATTGTTATGCCGGGCTTTAATAGGCTTTTAGCATAATTGTGTAAATGCAGGCAGGCGTTATACACTTGCTTTTGGCGGCGGGTAAACTTGCCATTAACAGGCACGGTACGTGTAAGATCTGCGCAGTAACCTCCATACTCAGCACCAAAATCCATCAAAATAAGCTCGCCATCTTTACACGCCTGATTATTACTTACATAATGCAACGTTCTTGCCCTATCGCCACTGGCTAATATGCTGCCATAAGCGGGGCCTGTTGCTTTCTGCATTAAAAAAGAGTGAAAGATTTCAGCCTCAATTTCGTATTCCATTACCCCGGGCTTTATAAACTGCAGCAGGCGTTTGAAAGCTACTTCAGTAATATCAATTGCTTTTTGTATCACTTCAACTTCAAAAGATGTTTTAATGGCACGCACTTCTTTCATAATGCGGGCACTGCGTTTGTATTGATGCAGAGGGTAACGCAGTTTCATTTGTTCAATAAACCGATAATCTCTTACCGGTACCATGTTGGCTTTACGGTCGTTTTCATTAGTGTTTAAATAAATGCTATCTGCAAGGTGTATCCATGTTTGTAACAATGCATCTAAGCTATCCAGCCATAATATGGTTTCAATACCACTAACAGCACGGCCCTCGTTGGCACGCAGGCGGTGGCCATCCCATTTTTCTTTTAACTCATTGGGGCGTACCAATACCAATACTTCACGGTATTTAGGGTCTGGGTTATCCGGAAACAACACCAACATGCTGTCTTCCTGCTCAATGCCAGTTAGCCAATATAAATCGGTATTCTGTTTAAATTTATGCAGCGCATCTCCATTGCTTGGTAATTCATCATTACTATTAAAAATTGCAATGGCATTTTTATCCATTAATGCTGTAAAACGTTGCCGGTTCTTCTTAAATAATTCCGGGTTTAATGTATCGTACTTCATATGCGTGGTTTTAAATTGAACGGCCATAAAATTAGGTATTCAGGCTTTATAACATCTCAGCTTCTTGAAAATGAGGAAAATATTTATGTATCCAGCAGTTGTTTTCTATAGCAACATCGTTGCGTCGCACACTTGTGCGGTAGAATACCAGTCCGCAAGTCAGTAAGTCAGAAAGATTTTTACAGTATCAACAATTGTCTTTCGGGCTTACTGTGTTGCCGACTTACGGACTATTTGTACAAGGGTGCGACGCAACGGCTGCCGGGTACTGGGCTGCTGTTGGCGCCACATTTCTTTTCTACTAAAATTTATAAAAATTGGAAATTGTCTAAAATGAGTCCATAATTTTAGATTTATTTAAATTATGAAGGCTAATTGCACATATTTATATATGGAAATCAAAGAAATTTAAAATGGTTTTAACGTGTGGGGGCTACGCAGAATTGTGAAAGCCGGATAAGGGTTTTTATCTTTGCACTCTAAACAAACGTTAGCTTGTATGAGTTTACAAACGATTCAGTTACCAGCCCAGGAATTAAGAAAGATGGGATTGGACATTACCCGGACACTGCATTATCAACTATCGCCTCAAGAGTTGGTGCAGGACACATTGCGTATGGGAGAGGGCATATTAAATGATACCGGTGCTTTAGTAATTAATACCGGTGAGTTTACCGGCCGCAGCCCTAAAGATAAATTTACTGTTAAAGATGAACTGACGGCTGATACTGTACATTGGAATGAATTTAATATTCCTATTGAGGAGAAATACTTTTTTGTTATAAGAGAACAGGTGTTGAATTATTTAAATAGTCGCAACGAGTTGTGGGTAAGAGATTGTATGGCTTGTGCAGATGAACGCTATCGCATTAATATTAGGATAGTAAATGAAAAGCCATGGATTAATCTGTTTGCATATAACATGTTTTTGCGTCCGTCTGAAACAGCATTGGAAGGCTTTACTGCGGAGTGGACTATTTTATCTGCCCCAGGCCTGAAATTAGATCCTGCAATTTGCGGCACCCGTCAGCATAATGCGGCTGTTGTATCTTTTAAACATAAAACAATTTTAATTGCTGGTTCTGGCTATACTGGCGAAACTAAAAAAGGCATTTTTACCATTTTAAATTATGTATTACCCCATCAGCAAAATGTGTTAAGTATGCATTGTTCTGCTAACATGGGCAAAAAGGGTGATACTGCATTGTTTTTTGGATTAAGTGGCACTGGTAAAACTACGCTGAGTGCAGACCCTAACCGCAAGTTAATTGGTGATGATGAGCATGGCTGGGCGAATGATGGTATTTTTAATTTTGAAGGTGGTTGTTATGCCAAAACCATTGATTTAAGTGAAGAGAAGGAACCTGAAATATTTCATGCTATTAAGCCAGGGGCACTGGTTGAAAACACCAGTTTTTACCCAGGTACCAATAAGATTGATTTTAGCAGTAAACAAATTACAGAAAATACCCGCGTTTCGTATCCGTTGGATTATATAAGTAATGCGCTAGAGCCTGCCATTGGAGGAACACCCAAAAATATTTTCTTTTTAACCTGTGATGCTTATGGTGTTTTACCACCTATAAGTAAGTTAACCCCGGCACAGGCTATGTATCAGTTCATTAGTGGGTATACTGCAAAGGTAGCAGGAACAGAAGCAGGCGTTACAGAACCAAAGTCAACTTTCAGCGCATGTTTTGGAGCTCCTTTTTTACCGTTGCACCCTGGGAAATATGCGGCCATGCTTGGAGAAAAAATGCGGGAACACAAAGTGAATGTATGGATGATTAATACCGGATGGAGTGGGGGTAGCTATGGTGTTGGAAACAGAATGAAATTGAGTTATACACGGGCTATGATTACTGCTGCTTTGGAAGGTAAATTAACAGGCGTTGATTTTGAACCACACCCGGTATTTGGTATGTTGATGCCACTAAGTTGTGAAGGAGTTTCGGCTGATATTTTAAACCCCCGCAACACATGGGCAGACAAACAAGCGTATGATAATACCGCTAAAAACCTTGCGCAACAGTTTATTAAGAACTTTGAAAAATATGCATCAGGTGTTAGCGCCGAGATATTGGCCGCAGCACCAGTAATTTAGTTTTGTTTTGGTCTCTACGTTGCTTGCAATTAAGAAAGCCTCTGCATGAAGCGGAGGCTTTTTATTAGACAAAAAGAATTTCAAAATAGTGTAAAGTTTTTTTTGCTAAAAACTCAAATCGCCTATCTTTGCCATCCCAAATTTTAAGGGAAGGATCGGTAGTTCAGTTGGTTAGAATGCCGCCCTGTCACGGCGGAGGTCGCGGGTTCGAGTCCCGTCCGGTCCGCAACCAACAAAAAGAAAAGCCCCGCATTGCGGGGCTTTTCTTTTTGTAAAAAAATCTTAAAAGGTTAGATAAGGGCATTCAATATAAGTACCCCAATCAGTCCCACCACTGAAATAACCGTTTCCATCACCGTCCACGATAAAAAGGTTTGTTTGAGGCTGAGTTTAAAAAATTCTTTGTACATCCAAAAGCCGCTGTCATTGATATGAGAGCCAAACACACTGCCACTGCCTACGGCAAGCACCATTAACTCCGGCGATACATTATTTTGTGCAAGTAATGGGGCTACTACACCGGCGGCGGTAATGCCGGCTACAGTAGCAGAGCCAATCATTACTCTTAGTAAAGCTGTAACCACCCATGCAAAAACAAGCGGTGGCATATTCCATTTACTGCTGAAGGAAGAGATATAATCGCCAGTGCCACTATCGGTTAGCACTTGCTTAAAAACCCCACCAGCAGTTATAATTAATAGTATCATGGCAATGCCGCTGATGGCGGTGCTTAGCCATTGCATTTGTGTTTCCATTTTTACTTTTTGTAAAATGCCGAAGTAAACAAATGCAACAAGTGCAGAAAGCAGTAACGCAATTGTGGAGTTACCAAGAAACAGCAATAAAGTTTGCACAATGCCCTTATCTAAAAAATTGCTGGCCAGTACCGATAGTGTAATTAAAATAACTGGTAGCAGCGCTATTAAAAAACTGGGCAAAGCATTGGGCAGATTTTTTACATTGGTTGTTGTTGCATCAAAAAAATTTATATCAGATGAACTGATTTTTTTTAACTGCCTGCCCAACAATGGCCCTGCAAGAATTACAGCAGGTATGGCAATACAAATACCATACACCAATGTTTTACCCACATCGGCCTTAAATGCATTTATTAAAACCACTGGCCCGGGGTGGGGTGGTAAAAAACAATGTGTGGTGCTGAGTGAAGCTGCCATAGGTATAGCAATGTATAACAAGGGCAATCCTGTTTTTTTGGCCAACATAAAAACCAGTGGTACCAGTATTATAAATCCTGCATTATAATAAAGCGGTATGCCAATTAAAAAACCGGTAAGCAATACCGCCCACTGAATATTTTTTTCGCCGAAGCTATTAATAAGTGTTATAGCAATTTTTTCTGCTGCGCCACTTTCTTCTAAAATTTTTCCGAGTATCGCACCGAGGCAAATAATTAATGCTAACCCACCGAGTGTACTGCCAACACCTGCTTCAATTGATTTTAGCAGGGCTTCGGGTTTCATGCCGAGAAAAAGGCCAGCCAGTATTGCCACAATTAGAAGCGATAAAAAAGGACTTACTTTTTTTACAGATAAAAAAATTTGTAAGCCAATGGCTAAAATGATGATGAGTATAGTCAAGCAATTTTTTTTGAACCATACAAGACATATAAGGCATTGAAGATTGCCTTGTATGGTTGGTTAATTTATTCTACCGTATTTACTAATGTACCAATATTATCAATTGAAATGATGATTTCATCTCCGCTTTGCAATGTAAAATCACTGCCCGGTACAATGCCGGTGCCTGTCATAATTAAGCAGCCGTGCGGAAAACTGCTTTCCCTGTAAATGAAACCGACCAATTCCTGCGGTGTACGTTTCATTTGGCTTAATGCAATATTGCCTTCAAACACAACTGCACCATTTCTTTTTATGTCAAGATGAATAGTAGTGTCGGGTGATAGTGGCTCATCAGTTAAATACACACAAGGCCCCAAAGCGGCACAGCCATCATACGTTTTTGCCTGCGGCAGATACAATGGATTTTCGCCTTCAATACTGCGGCTGCTCATATC
>REAR01000259.1 GCA_004295245.1 Sphingobacteriales bacterium
AATTTTTTCTGTAATGCTTTTCAGTTTCTCCTGTGGGTTCGGTAAGGTTTGAATCCACTTTTCATACAATGGCGTAAAACACTCTGCAACAATTACCGCATTTACACGAATATTATATTTAAGCAGCTCAACGGCCCACTCTCTGGTTAATGCATTGCGGGCACCATTGGCAGCCGCATAACCAGAAGTATTGCCCTGCCCTGTTTCTGCAGTTTTAGAACTGATGTTTACTACAGCACCTTTTGATTGTTTTAGAGCCGGTAACGCATGCTGTACTATTAAATAATAATGCACGGCGTTTTTATGATAGCTATCAATAAACTGCTGATAAGTGCCGTGCTCTAAACTTACCCCATCGTTTACACCGGCGTTGCGTTGTTTACCACACCATCAATACGGTTAAACTGCTGCAACACCTGCTGCACGGCTTTTTCGCTTTCTGCAGGATTGGATAATTCTGCGGTGACGCTTACTGCTTTACCACCATTGGCTTTAATAGAAGCCACAGCTTTTTCATTATCAACTTGGTTGCGGCCTACTATTACCACCATCGCTTCTTCTGCCGCCAGTACTTCTGCAATACCCAAGCCTATGCCTTTAGCTCCGCCGGTTACGATGATTACTTTATCTTTTAACTGAAGATTCATTAGAATTATTTTTTAAGAAGCATTGTATGCTACTGCAGTTTGTTTAGAAGTACCCAAGCCATCAATACCTAATTCCATCACATCGCCTGGTTTTAAATACGTGGGCGGATTCATACCCAAGCCTACCCCATGCGGTGTGCCGGTACTAATGATATCGCCTGGCAACAGCGTCATAAACTGACTGACATATGAAATTACCTGTGGTATATTAAAAATAAAATCTGCTGTATTGCAATTCTGTACTTTTTTCCCATTGAGCGATAGCCAAAGATTTAGGTTGTGTGGATCTGCTACTTCATCTTTAGTAACCAGGTAAGGGCCGATAGGTGCAAAGGTGTCGCATCCTTTTCCTTTATCCCAGGTACCGCCGCGTTCTAATTGAAACTCGCGTTCGCTTACATCATTGTGCAGGCAATAGCCGGCAACATAATCCATAGCTGCTACTTCTGAAACATAAGAAGCCCTTTTACCAATTACTACAGCTAACTCAACTTCCCAATCAGTCTTTACTGAGTTTTTAGGTATTATCACATTATCAAAAGGACCACAAATGGCCGTACTTGATTTTAAAAAAATAACCGGTTCTGCTGGTGGTGTGGCCCCCGTTTCTTTTGCATGGCTGGCATAGTTTAAACCGATACACACAATTTTAGAAGGGCGTGCCACCGGTGCATCAAATTGCTTGTTGCTTATTGTTACCTGTGGCAAACCGGTATTCAAGTTTGCTAATGCTGCCTGCCAGTT
>REAR01000037.1 GCA_004295245.1 Sphingobacteriales bacterium
TTTTGATGCCGATAATAAATTAGTAAAAGAAGTAAAAACCGCTGTGCATAACGATGGCACCAATACCATTAGCGCCACCGGCAATTTAGATTTCTTTCACTTTAATAATTTTATTGACAGCATCAGAGGCACGGCTACCATAACGTCTCCCATTGATGAAGGGCATAAAAGTGTATTACTTTGCCACCTAGCCAATATAGCACAACGCACAGGCATAACGTTAAGCTGTAACCCAGCCAACGGACATATAACCAATAGTAAAGAGGCTATGAAATTATGGCGCAGAGATTATGAAAAAGGATGGGACATACATGATATGATGTAGTAGCAAAAGAATTATACTTTCTTAAAAGAGCTGAAACTTATTTCAGCTCTTTTATTTTTATGCTACGAAAACTTACTTCGTTGCCATGATCCTGCAGCAGAATATGCCCTTCTTTAGCTTCACCAAAGTTGGGCCATATTTTATATTTACTTTGCGCCACCAGTTCTCTGAATGTTTTAGAGCCACGGTCGTACTCAAGCACTTTAATACCATTTAAGTAGTGCTCTACATGATTGTTTGGGTAAACAACAATGTAAACAACAATGCGGCCGGTATTCCATTTGCCTGGCTGACGGATAAAGCGGGTTTGTTTTTGTGCCTTTATCAGATCATACAAAGATGCAAGGGTTCGGTTGCCATCACGGCCCATCTTTGCGTCGGGGTGCAGTGTATCGTCTAACAACTGAAACTCTAAGCCGATAGCCGATCCATTGTTATTTTCGGAAAGGGTTACAAAATATTTTACACCACTGTTAGCACCAGAGGTTAATTTAAATTCAAATGATAAATCAAATGCACTGTATTTTTTTTCCGTTACAATATCTCCGCCGTTTACAGATTCTGCACCACCAGACGATAAAACCCGAAGTTCTTCATTTTCTATACTCCAACCTTTAGCTGGAAAACTGTTTTTATAAGCACCTACCCAACCATTATTGGTAAATCCATTGAATAATAATTGCCAGCCTGCCTTTTTTTCAAAGGGGCTTAAGAAATTTGGAATTGTATTTGCCACATACATATTGTAGTTAAACGGTGTTGACTGAATATTTTTAGTTTGTATGCGTATATTTTTCCAATAAATTTTTTTGCCAGCCATTTGGGGGTTACCAATGCTGTGTACTTGCAATGCAACAATACCTTGTTTGTCTAAAGAGTCTACTACATAACCCGCTTCAATGCCATTAACAAAAGTGCGCAGGTTGTTGCCAATACATTCTACCCGTACTTTATTATATTCATTTAATTTAAAAGCGTTTTGCGCAGCGGGGTTTAGCATTAATGGATATAACCAATCTCTGCGGCCTTCATCGTAAATACCGCCTGTCCATTTTCTACTGGATGGGTCTAACTCATATTGATAGCCATACACACGACCTTTGCCATTATTAGCAGTAGCATCGTATTGGCTTCTGAATTGTATTCCGGAATTAGAGGTGGTATCCGGAATTTTCACTTCGAGCTCTAATACAAAATCGCCATATTGCTTTTCTGTAATTAAAAAAGTGTTGGGGGTGTTGGGCACGGTAATTCCTACAATAGCACCATCTTCAATTTTATAATCAGCGTTACCGGCTACTTTTTTCCAGCCTTTTAAATCTTTGCCATTAAATAAATTTTGCCAGCCATTATTTTGTTGTGCGTATAAATTAATACTTGTGCTTAATAACAATAGAAACGTCAACAAGCTGCTAATACGCTGCAAGGTTATATTCATTTTTCCAGTTTTGTATCGTGTTATTATAAATTGCCTGGTTGGCCATATGTACGCAAATAGCGGTAGTACCCCCTGTAATTACATTAGAAACGGGGGTTGATTTTTCAACAACTACTTTATAAAACTCTTCAAAGGCATACCAGGTACCATCTTTCATGGGCTCGTTCATAATTTGTACCCCACCATCTTTATTCCATTCCAATTTTGTAGCACCGGTTACACCATCTACAGTTTCTAATTGCTTACGTGTTTCTTTCTCAGGATAAAAAACACCGTCGTGCATTAGTAAAGAAACAGTACCCTTGGTACCTTTTAATTTAAAAATATAACCCTCTCTTTCGTTCGCACAAGTAGCGCCAAAATTTCCAATCATCCCCTCTTTAGAATATCGCATCGTTACCTGCACATTGTCATAGGTCTCCCGACCATCTTTATAATAATCAATACCGCCTGTTCCGTAAACCACATCTGGGTGGGTATCAAAAGCCCAATTAATAAAATCCATCTGATGCGATAATAATTCTGCCACAAGCCCGCCACTGTATTTTTTATACATCCTCCAGTTAACCTGTTCATCAGTATAACCGGCGGGCACAGGTCTTCTCCAATTCCAGTTACGATCCCAGCGGGTTTCAATTTGTGTAATTTTACCAAGGTAGCCTTTCGCAATCATATCCTTTACTTTAAAGTATAAAGGCGTATAGCGGTATTGATGACCAACCTGTATAATTTGTTTAGGGTATTGCTTTGCCAGCTTTACTAATAGAATAGCCTCTTCAATAGAATAGGTCATTGCCTTTTCAAGATAAATATGCTTACCTGCTTCTAAAGCAGCAACTGCAATAGGATAGTGTAAGCTTAGAGGCGTAGCAATTACAATAGCTTCAATACTTTTATTTTCTATTAATTGCCGAAAGTCCGTATAAACTTTTGCAGCAGGCACTAGCTTTTGTGCAGCGGCTACTCTAAATTTAAGCACATCGCAAATAGCTATTACTTCAAATTTTGCCTTGCTTTCCTTCATTACTCTAATAATACCATTGCCGCGATCGCCACAACCTACCACACCTATTTTTAACGTATTATCGGCTACTGTTGCAAACGCTGCCAGCATTTGCTGGTGTAGTAAAAAACTAGCGCCAGCAACACCAGCCTGCTTTAAAAAATTTTTTCGTTTCATACTAATAAATTTACAGAATCAGTGTGTAAGTAATTTTAAAAATTGTTTGGTGGCAAAATATCCAATTGATCCATCCTTTTTCTTGTAAATAAAAAAAGCAGCCAGTTCTTTATGGTTTTCTACAAATTCAATGCCTGCACCAAGTCCCATAACCATAATAGCGTTATCATAGCCATCGGCAGTAATAGCATCTTTGGCAAAAACAGTTACACTTATCAGCTCATTTGAAGCAGGCCAACCTGTTCTGGCATCAACAATATGGGGTATTTTTTTTCCATTGCTTTCGTAATACTTTCGATAATTACCAGATGTAGTAACAGCCCCCCTTTTAGGGTGAAGAAATACGGAATTGTTATTTATCCCAAATTCTATGGTATCTGGCACTTCAATGGCAATCCTAAAATCGGTGCCATCATTTTTTTTTCCATTAACCCTTATTTCGCCACCTATTTCTATCAAATAATTTTTAACGCCTCTTTTTTCAAAGAAATCAGCAATTACATCAACACTGTATCCTTGGGCAATTCCATTAACATCTAACTGCAGGCAAGGTATTTTTTTTTCTACCACCTTTTGTGTTATTAAAATCTTTTCACTTCCTGTAAACTTTAATAACTGGGTAACTGAATTACTATCTGGCAATACGCTAATTTTTTCTTTTCCAAAACCCCATGCGTTAGTAACTATACCAATTGTTACATCAAAAATGCCATTGGTTTCTTTATTAATATAAAGCGATTTTTTTAGTACGTTTCTAAGATGCTTATCTAATTTAACAGAATTGTTGGCGCAATTAAATGTAGAAATAAGTGAACGCCTATTATAGATAGAGAGGCTTCTATCAAGCGCAGATAAAATACTATCAACTTGCTGTTGTGTTATAAAAATACTACTAGCATAATATGAAATATTATAGGTAGTACCTTGTGTAAACCCAGCAAACTGTATTTTCTTTTGCACGGGTTGTGCAATTACCTGGCAATTAATAAATACTAAAAGAACGCATTTTAATAGTAAACGTAGCATCTGCCTGAAGATAACTAAGTATTTAATTTCTATGAAACCAGCAGCTAAACAAATAGCAACATCGTTGCCACGCTCGGTTCAACAGTTGAGCAATGAGGATCAATAAAATTAATAGTTTATAGTATGCGGCAATGCATTTTTGGGGATGGAACTTGATTAATTCCTGTTGGATATAGCACAATAGCCAACATGTGCGACGCAAGGATGTTGCTATATATTCAAAGGCTGGTATAGCAAAAATACCGAAGTGGATAGGCATAAAATAAAAAAACCTCTCATTACTGAAAGGCTTTTTTAAATAAATATGGCAGCTACCTACTCTCCCGCATTGTGGTGCAGTACCATCGGCCATAAGGGGCTTAACTTCTCTGTTCGGTATGGGAAGAGGTGAACACCCTCGGAAAAACCACCATAAGTCAATAAACAATATTGTACACATCACCACAAAGTGAGTAACAATATTTGTTACGCTATGTGCGTAAATAAGATCATATTGGGAAAGTCGTAACACGAGATTTTAAAAAAAGTTAAAGCGTACGGGTAATTAGTACTACTCGGCTTTGATGTTACCACCTTTACACCTGTAGCCTATCAACGTCATAGTCTCTGACGACCCTTAAAAGTAAACTCATCTTAAGGAAGGTTTCACGCTTAGATGCTTTCAGCGTTTATCCTGTCCGTACATAGCTACTCTGCATTGCACCTGGCGGCACAACAGATACACCAGCGGTACGTACGACCCGGTCCTCTCGTACTAAGGTCATGTCCTCTCAATTTACTAACGCCCACCACAGATAGGGACCGAACTGTCTTGCG
>REAR01000038.1 GCA_004295245.1 Sphingobacteriales bacterium
CGTAAAAATTACGATCGTTCCATTGATATGGGCTGTTACTACTTTTTTCGCGGTAGCCCCAGCTGTTATCTATGCGTGCCGCCAATACATTGTTGCCGTTCCAATTAATAATATTGCTGATGTCAAATCCAAAACCCATCACTCCATTTTCGCTGCGGCCAATAAACGTTCCGTTCAGGTAAAACTCACCTGCATGACGAATACCTTCGAATTCTATAAATACTTTTTTATTGCGGTGTTCTTTGCCAATACTAAAGTGTTTACGGTACCAGGCAATACCAGTTGTAAGTTCAGCAATTGATTTTTTAAAAGCATCGTCTTCATTAAAAGCATGTGGCAATGAAATAGATTTCCAGCCCTTGTCGTTATACAAAACTTCTTTTGCAAGTGAATCGTCGCCTAATTGCAGTTTCCAGCCAGCATTAAAATTATACTTTACTCTAACAGGTGCTTGCTGCGCCACCAATTGCTGTAGTACAAATACGCAAACAAAAAGAAAAAAATACTTTTTATGCATACCGGTAATGGTGTTTAAAATGAATTTCTTTTAAGTACATACTTATTTAAGTTGCATTGTTGAATTGTTGCTAGGCCTTCTATTACAGAAGCCGCATTAATTGTAGCCCCGGCTTCATTAGTATGTGTATGGTCATTATGAAAAAGTTTACTTACTGCTGCTGTCCCCATCGCATCATACTTATCGGCCGTAATACTATTGAGATTGACAAAGTAGACGCCCTCAGTTACCGCCACTTCTTGTGCCCATTTGCCAAAATCGTTTCCTGCTCTTTTTACTTTGCCATTTTCAAACTGATTCCGGGGTATCATAGAACAAACAATGGGTATTGCTCCTTTCTGTTTTGCATCTCGTATAAACTTACGGAGGTACCAACCATATGTATGTACTACTTCGATGGTACTATCATTCCAGTTAAGTTGTACAGTGTCTTCACCTATACCACGCAAAACGCCTCTGTAACCAGCTTTTGAGGTATCGGGTTTACTACCCTCATTATGCCCAAACTGAAGCATGAGAAAATCGCCGGCTTTTATAGTTGCCATTACTTTATCCCATCTTTTTTCTTTGATGAAGGTTCTTGTACTGCGGCCGGCCATGGCCTGATTGCTGATATTGATTTGCGTGGTATCTAAAAACTGGTGTATCATCTCGCCCCAACCACATTGCGGACGATTGGTGTTGCGAACTGTTGAGTCGCCGATGATATAGACGGTAGGCTTTTCTTTTATATTGAAAACCAAAAAGGCACTTATTGCTACTATGCTTAAAAGTATTTTCATATTGCAAGCAGGTTTTTTAAATGATGCTGAGTAGCATTACAAAAAGTACAAGTGAGTGACACAACAAGTGATGCCAGTAGTACTGCAGCCGGTACCATAATTATTGCTTTGCTTTTAAAATTTGAATATTGGGTTTTGCAGGCAACTTCATTCTGTAACCCAAATAATAATTGACATGCGGTGGCTGGTTATAGGCCACATTTTGCCAGGCAATACTTAAACGGTATTGCGGATTGTGCATGAGTGTATACAATTTCAATTGCGTTGGAATGGCGGTGGAATAAATGCGCAACTCTTTGCTATCGGTTGTTCTGCAAATTAATTCTTCCCGCCAGTCTCCGATAATATCGGCACTGAGACAGGGGTTTGCTTTAGTACCATTGTTGCTGGCAGCACCTTCATCTCTTGCATCAAAAATTTTTATAGTGCGGCTACTATCATAATCCCATTTACTGATGTTTACCCCATTCAAAATCTCGCTGAGTGCATCGCCATCCCAATAAATACCCATGTTACAGGGGGGCGTTTTTTCTGCAATTTTATTTCCCTTACTATCAAACATGCCATTGATGCCTGCACCAGCCACCCAACATTCATAGCCATCATAGCGTGGATCAATATCTAACGCCAATCCACGGCCTGGGCCTTCGCCATCATCGCCCGCTTTTACGGATGGTTTTTTCCAATACACTTCGCCCGTTTTGGCACTGCGAAAATTGGCACCTGCATCGCCGAAACGCTCTTGTATGCTAAACACTTCTAATCCTTCTTTTGAAGGATCGAGATCACTTACATGCAAGGCATCTGCATGGCCAATACCGGTACTGTATAGCCCATGTCCATTATCATCTACCGTCATTTGCCCATACACAATTTCATCCTTACCGTCTCCATCCACATCGGCTACCGTTAAATTATGATTGCCTTGTCCTGCATATTTTTTATTGCCTTCTCCATTACTATCAAACACCCAACGTTTTTGTAGTTTATTATTTTTAAAATCAAAAGCGGCCAAAATGGTTCTGGTATAATAGCCGCGGCACATTACCAATGAAGGATTTACCCCATCCAGATATGCTACACAAGCCAGAAAGCGATCCATCCTGTTTCCATAGCCATCACCCCACATTGCTTTTAATTCTTCTGTTGAAGGATTTAGTTTGCCATGACGCGGCGGTGTATATTCTGTTGTAGCCATCATTTCTCCAGTTAACCCATTAAACATGGTAAGATATTCCGGACCACTTAGAATGTATCCTTTATCGTTTCTATAATCTTTACTGCTGTCTCCTATAATATTGCCTTTCCCATCAATGCTTCCATCGGCTGTTTTCATGGCTATTTCTGCTTTTCCATCACCATCAAAATCGTACACCATAAATTGGGTGTAGTGGGCACCTTCTCTGATATTCTTTCCCAAATTTATCTGCCATAAAAAAGTACCGTTTAATTTATAGCATTGAAAAATGGGCGGATCTGTAAAGCCCGCCTGAGAATTATCTTTTCCCCTGCCAGCCATATGAATAACTATTTCATACACCCCATCACCATCCATATCTCCCACGCTGGCATCATTGGCGGTGTAACCGGATGGTGTTTGCAACGGAATAGACAGATATTTTTTCAAACCCGGAGTAACAATGATTGATGCTGCATTCTTTTGTTCCTTTCCATTAATAACTGCTTTCACCCAATAAGTATAAGAGCTTGCCGTATCAATTTTATCAAGCCAATTTGTAGCACTGGTAATTGAAAACTTAGTAGCTGCGGGGTTCTTTTTCACTTCTGTGCGATATAAATTAAAATTTACCGTTGTATCTTCTGTGCCCAATAAGCGCCAGCTTATCAATACATTTCCTTTACCATCGGGCACTGCATGCAGCCCACGGTTAAGATATTCCATTTTATACTGTGCATGGGCAGCATAAATAAATAACAAAAAAACAACCATTAGCAATCGTTGCATAAAAAAATTTTATTTCAATCGTTCGTCTTCTGCAATGCCGGCGGCTTTCTTTTTTTCCTCTGGCTTTTGTGCAATGCTTATTTGAAAATTAGTGTACTTCCAGTTTTTAGCAAATACCATATCGCCTAATACATTAGCAGTAATTAATGAATTGGTGAAATTGAAATTCTCTATTTGTGAGTTAAGCAAGCCGTTTACTTCAAACGCTTTTTGTGCATTGGTAATTTTTACATTATTAATATAAAAATCTTTGGTGTGCGGTATGCCCTTTTCTGCTGGTGTTACTCTTTGCAGCATGGCTCTCCAATGTTGTGGTACCGAATCAATATGATATCCCTTGGGCAATTCGCTGTAACTATATGCCGGATACCAGTTAAGATTAAACTGATACGCATTACGTACTGAATCTAAGACCGAGTTTACAAAATAAACATCTTCTACTGTGCCGCCTCTTGTGGTGGCAGATTTTATGCGCAGCCCATTATCGGTATGCTTTGCAAACAAATCTGTACAATAAATATGACGGATACTGCCACTGGTTTCGCTACCTAATGTTACCAGCCCCGCACCGCGGCGTGCAATACATTTTCTTATCACCACATATTCGGTGGGCCTATTAACCCGCAGTCCATCCCAATCTCTTCCTGCCTTTAAACAAAAATTATCATCATTACAATCAATATCACAGTTTTCAATCAGTGCCCATGTGCTGCTGTCAACGTCAATACCATCGGTGCTGGGGCCGCTTCCATCTTCATTGTTTTTAATAATTACCCCATTTACTGTTAAGCGGGTTGAGTATAATAATTGTACCGTCCAAAAACCAGCGTTTTTAAAAGTCAATTCTTTTAAAGTAATATCTGCTGCGTTTTGTACCAGCACCGTGCGAACTCTTTTGGCATCGTAATCTACAATCCAGCGCAAGCCTTTAGTATCGTAGTCCTTTCGCATCGCCCAATATTTATCCCAGCAAAATTTTCCTCTTGCATTCACAAT
>REAR01000039.1 GCA_004295245.1 Sphingobacteriales bacterium
ATTGTTTCTTTTCCAGATAATAGTTCCTGCAGATAGGCATCCAGTTCTTTTTTAAACCGATGAAATAAGCCATTGTATGCTTTTTCTTCAACACTAAGGCTATTGATTCTTTTATTGTATAGCCTTTTTATTTTTAAAAGATAAAGAGGCAATTCTTTTTTTATTAAATCTATTTTATCAATTGCATCTGAATATATCTCAGAAATCATATCATCTGCTAATCTTTTAATCTCTTCACTTTCATCATTATTAAGTAACAGCACCAATTCTGCCTCCTCATTAAAGAAAGGGTATTCCTTTTCAATATCCTTCCCTATTGCATGCATACCAAAAAATTCAGGCGAAAAATAAATTACTGTTCCATATAATTTATCTGAACGCTTCCATGATTCCGTTTTACCCGGGTATGTGAAGCAAATACAATTCGAACTAATCTCGTGTTTCTTTTCACCAGCCTTAAATTTAAGGCCAGGTTTTGTAAAGTGAATTATTCTGAAAAAACCAGCTTCATAAACTGGCATATGTATTAATTTTTCATCAGGCTGATCTTCCAGGCGCATACACATTACATCTGAATGTAAAGGCTTGCCTAGTTTGTAGGCAGTAAAAAAAGCTTCAATCGTTTTAATAAATGGAATCTTATACTTAGAACTGCTCATTTGTAAATTTATCTTTTAAACAAATTGATCCCCGATATAATTTTGCCATCAATAGCACTAATTTGTAAAATATCATTTCGTGACATATGCCCGTATTTGTATTTTACTTAATTTTCAAGCCAATTAATTGGCGCCAACTTAATACGATCAAGAAAATAATTAGCTGCAACTGTAATAAGTTTCTTATAGCGTTGCGGTTAACAGGTGCGACGCAACTACTGCTGCCACCTGCACCACTGTCGGCTACCAAAAAAAATGACTGCACCGGAGGCAGTCATTTTACTATTATTAAGCAGTTTGTATAGGCAGTCATTTTACTATTATTAAGCAGTTTGTATTAACCCATTAAAATGGGTTTGGTTACTTTTACCTGCATCATTTCTCTTATAGTGTTAGCAATGCCGTTGGCATCTATGCCAATTTCTGCATACAATTGTTTGGGGGTTCCGTGTTCTACCAGGCGATCGGGTATGCCCATAATTTGTACGCTGGCACTGTAATTATGTGCGGCCATAAACTCTAGCACGGCGCTGCCAAAACCTCCTTTAACAGTACCGTCTTCTAATGTTATTACCTTATTGTATTTGCTGAACACTTCGTGCAGCATGGCTTCGTCCAGCGGCTTTACAAAACGCATATCGTAATGCGCTGCGTTAATGCCATCATTCTTTACATCTCGGATGGCTTGTGTGGCAAAATTACCGGGGTGGCCAATGGAGAGTACGGCTATTTCATTGCCGTCTTTTAGTTTGCGGCCGGTACCAATTTTCATTTCAGTCATGGCAGTTCTCCACTCGGGCATAACGCCTTCTCCGCGTGGGTAGCGGATGACAAAAGGCAGGTCTGTACTTTCCAACTGTGCGGTGTACATCATATTTCGTAACTCGCCTTCGTTCATTGGTGCGGCAATAATAAGATTGGGTATACAACGCATAAATGCAATATCGTAACAGCCGTGGTGTGTGGGGCCATCTTCTCCCACCAGTCCGGCACGGTCTAAACAAAATATAACCGGCAACTTTTGTATAGCCACATCATGCACTACCATATCGTAAGCCCGTTGCATAAAAGAAGAGTAGATATTGCAAAACACCTTCATACCCTGTGTGGCCATGCCGGCACTAAGCGTTACGGCGTGTTGCTCGCATATACCCACATCAAAAGCCCGGTGCGGCATTTTATCCATCATTAATTTTAATGAGGAGCCGCTGGGCATAGCGGGGGTTATGCCAACTATTTTATCGTTCTTTTCTGCCAGTTCAATTATAGTATGCCCAAACACATCCTGGTATTTGGGGGGTTGTGGCAAATCAAATTTTTTCTTTTGTATTTCTCCGGTTACTTTATCAAACAAACCGGGGGCATGCCATTTGGTTTGGTCTTTTTCTGCCAATTCATACCCTTTTCCTTTTACGGTTACAATATGTAACAGTTTAGGGCCAGGTATATTTTTCAGGTCTTTTAATGTTTCTACCAGCTTGGTAATATTGTGCCCGTCAATAGGACCAAAATAACGCAGCTTTAGTGCTTCAAATAAATTACTGCTTTTATTTACAAAGCCTTTAATACTATGCTCCAGCTTGCTGGCCATTTCTCGGGAAAAAGTTTTGCCAACAGGTAATTTTCCTAAAGCCTTCCACACATCATCTTTAATTCTGTTATAAGTAGGCGATGTGGTAATATCTGTTAAATACTCTTTTAAAGCACCCACGTTAGGGTCTATGCTCATGCAATTATCGTTCAGTACAATCAGCATATCTGCATCGGCCACACCGGCATGGTTCATGGCTTCAAAAGCAAGACCGGCCGTCATGGCTCCATCGCCAATTACAGCTACTGATTTACGGTTTTCTTGCTTGTATTTAGCAGCCATGGCCATACCCAATGCTGCAGAAATAGAAGTAGATGAATGGCCAACGCCAAACGTATCATATTCACTTTCGCTTCTTTTAGGAAAGCCGCTTAAGCCATTGTACTTTCTGTTGGTATGAAAATTATCTCTGCGGCCGGTAAGTATTTTATGGCCATAAGCCTGATGGCCTACATCCCATACAAGTTGGTCATATGGTGTGTTGTACACATAATGCAATGCCACAGATAATTCTACCACACCCAAGCTGGCCGCAAAATGGCCGCCATGCACACTTACCACATCAATAATATACTGGCGCAGTTCGTCGCATACCTGATGTAACTGTGCCGGACTGATTTTTTTTAAATCGTCTGGGCTATTAATGGTCTTCAGTAAAGAACCGGGGGTTAATTCCATAATTCAGTATGAGGGGCAAAGATACAAACCCCGGTGTTTTATAGCTAAAATAATACTTTACAGACAGTTAACAATCACACTTTAGAAAGGTTTAAGGTACAGGCTACGAAATTTGGATTGTAAAATGATTATAAAAGGGCAATAGAAAATATTTTTAAAAAATTAAGAGCACAAAATGAAGCAGTTATGAAGCCATTTTAAAAAAAGTTTGCAGGAAGACTTGCATAAACAAAAAACCCGTTTAATCTTTGTGTCATCAACGAGGTATTTACACAAGCCTCAGCAATCGTACCCAATCTCCTACTAAAAGTCGTACCCCAATTTCCTTCTCAACAAGTTTCCATTTTAATTAGTTATATCTAACTCCAATTTCCCTTTTAAAAATCTTTGCGTTTTTTCCTCCAATAGACCTGTGGGCCACTTGAACAGTTATCTCTACCCATCAAAACAAAAATTTATGAAACTGTACCCAAGCCCCAAGGCAAATGATTCTATCATCGCTTACTTTGCAAAAGTTGCAGTAGTAATCGCCCTGTTAAATGTAGTGTTTATGTACGCTGCAAAAAGCCAGGGATTAGTATTTAAAAACTCTTACCTGTATGCAGGTTCTGCCGGTGAAAACGGTGCTAAATACCGCTTTCCCAATGTTACCACAAATGTGGATGCCATTGTAGAGCTTACCGGCCGCTCTTCAGACTCTGTTCTCTTATCAAATATTGACATCAGCACAATGGGGCACGACAAAGCCTTTCAGCCGCAGGTTACTTATGGTGCCGGCAATGTGGGTCGCGGTCCTGCTGCGTGGTGGTTAGAATTTAAAGTGTCTTTTGTAAATAGCATGAGTAGTAACTCTATAACAGTTAACAACTTTGCAGTTACAGCTTTAGATGTAGATGGCAACAGTGATAAATTACATGAGATGGTTTGCTTCTTTGGTGCCAAGAATGCAGTATTAGAATTAAATACCGTTTTACAATCTACAAAGATTGGTGATATGACTGAGTTTTTAGGCCCCGTACAAACTTATAATGATATTGACACAGGCGCTACGCTGGTAATGGTTACCAACAACTACGAGAATAAAAATAATTTTACCATGCGTATTGGTGGTAAAATTTTAACCAGCGGTACAACAGGTGCCACCAATCGTTACAACTCAATATGGTTTCGTTCTTTTAATTATGCCGCACCTACTTTGTTAGATGTTAAGTTAAGTAGTTTCTCTGCAGCATTGTTAAATGAGAAAGTGGCACTAAACTGGGCTACCAGTATGGAAAAAAACTTCAGCCACTTTGTAATTGAAAGAAGTTTTAATGGTTACGATTTTAGTGACGCTGCCATGTTGTTTGCAAATGGCAACAGTGAGGTAACCAGCAAATATGCTTACAACGATAAATTACCAGCAGGCAACAGTGGCATTGTTTATTACCGCTTAAGAATGGTAGATGCCGATGGCCGCTACAGCACATCTGATGTTAAAATGGTGCGCCTGGGTAAAGCAACCAACGATGTAAAAATTATTACTTACCCTAACCCTGTAGTAAGTGAGCTGAGAGTAACACTGCCAGCCAGCTGGCAAAACAAAGCAGTAAGCTTTGAAGTTTACAACAGCAATGGACAAGTTGTAAAAAGAATGAACAACATACAAGCTTCGCAAACAGAAGTGATTAATGTAAATGAATTAGGCAATGGCTTGTATGTGGTAAAAGCAATTTGTGATACAGAAACGGCCGTACAACGCATTGTAAAATCAAAATAATTAAACGATAGTTTTAAAGGGTACGATCAACAAACGGCCTGGTTTTTCTAAGCTGGGCCTCTTTTAAACACTATCACAAAATAATTGCGCAGCAACAAATCAGTTTTAAAGGGTACGATCAACAAACGGCCTGCTTTTTCTAAACCGGGCCTCTTTTTAAAAACTCTTTACTGGTTGCTTCCGCTAAAAATATCAAACTAAGTTTTAAAGGGTACGATCAACAACGGACCGGTTTTTCTAAGCTGGACCTCTTTTAAAAATCTACCTTAAAAAAAGATTGCACTGGCATAAAATAAGTTTTAAAGGGTACGATCAACAAACGGCCTGCTTTTTCTAAACCGGGCCCATTTTTTAACCCCTCCCTTGCCGGATGCTAAAAAAATTAAACGCAGTTTTAAAGGGTACGATCAACAACCGCCCGGCATTTCTATGCCGGGCTTTTTTCTTGTGCTATAGAATACAAGTCTGCAAGGTTTTTGCGCTTTCAACAAATGTCTTCCGGACTTGCGGTATTTTGCCGACTTGCGGACTTACTGCACAAGTGTGCGACGCAACAATGCCCCATTGAAAAACAACTGTTGGTTACATAAAAACTAACCGTTTTATAAACGCCTCTTGCTGTATCTTTGCCCACCTAAAAAGTAGGATAATGGGTTTATTAGAAGCAACACGTACACACGGAGATTTTGGATTAACCATTAAAGATGCCACCGGCAATAGTATGCAAATAGACAT
>REAR01000260.1 GCA_004295245.1 Sphingobacteriales bacterium
AATGAAAACCTTTCATATTACCTGGTTTACTTTTTTCTGCTGCTTTTTTGCCTGGTTTGGCATGGCACCTTTAATGAAAATTGCCAAAGAGCAACTGGGTTTAACCAAAGACCAGATTGGCAATATTCAGATTGCATCTGTATCCGCCACCATTGTTGCCCGTTTGTTAATAGGCCGTTTGGTAGATAAGTATGGTCCAAGATTGGTTTACACATGGTTGTTGGTGTTGTGCGCCATTCCTGTTTTATTAATTGGTACCAGCCATTCGTATACATCATTTATATTGTTCCGTTTATCAATTGGCGTTATTGGTGCCTCGTTTGTAATTACACAATTTCATACATCGGTAATGTTTGCGCCAAACATTAAAGGTACAGCCAATGCCACTGCAGGTGGTTTTGGAAATGCCGGTGGTGGTGCAGCAAACTTTTTTATGCCGTTAATTGCCGGTGGTTTTACTGCCGCAGGTTTTTGCAGTAAAGAAGATAGCTGGAGGCTGGCAATGATTGTGCCCGGTGTGTTGTTATTAGTTTGTGCTTACCTGTATTACCGTTACACAAAAGACACACCTGCTGGTGACTATAAAGAAATTGGTTATACTGTTGATGACAAGAAAAATACTTTTATGATTGCCATAAAAGATTACCGCACCTGGATATTAACCATTGCATACGCTGCATGTTTTGGTGTAGAAATTACAGTTGACAATTTTGCACCAATATTTTTTACAGACTCATACGGTGCATCGCTGGCGGTGGCTGGTATGTGCGCTGGTATTTTTGGCTGGATAAATATTTTTGCCCGCCCAATGGGTGGTATAGTGGCAGATAAAGTTGGCAAGGTTTGGGGCTTTTTTTATTATTGCTGGAAGGTATTGGATTAATATGGTTTGCAAAATCAGGCAACATTGGAATGGCAATTTTTATGATGTTCTTTTTTGGATTGAGTTTGAAAATGGCGAATGGTGCTACTTACAGTTTAGTACCATTTATCAGTCCGGTTGCTGTGGGCAGTGTGGCGGGTATTGTAGGTGCCGGTGGTAATATTGGTGCTATGCTGATTGCTTTTATGTTTAAAGCAAAAGCAGTAAGTGTTACCAAAGAAGTAGTAGTAGATGGCGTTGCCACCACAAAAACTTTAATTGACTATACAGCCGCATTTACATTGCTAGGCTATATCATATTAGGGATAGGTGTTGGTGTTTTTATTTTTAGAACAATTACTGCTAAGAAAAATGCAAGCGTAAAAGATTTGGCAGTGGCACCTGCAGTGGTAAGCTAATGTTGAATAGAAAAATATTGTACAAGAGTGATTATCCCTTTCTTTCACTGAAAGAAAAGGATAACAGAACAAGTTCGCCACTGAAGATGATAGCAGCACATAAGCTGGGTAAATAAAAAAATAAAAATTGAGCGAAGCAAAAATAAATAACGGTTATAAAACTACCTGCTGCTATTGTGGTGTGGGCTGCGGTATCGTTGTGCAGAAAGATGCATTGGGAAGAATTACTGTGGAAGGCGATAAAAATCATCCAGTAAACAAAGGCATGTGATGTAGCAAAGGAATGAACCTGCATTACACAGTAAATGATAACAGCGACCGTTTATTATATCCTGAAATGCGCTACAGCCGCAACCAGCCAAGACAAAGAGTAAGCTGGGATGCTGCTTTGGAACGTACTGCTGCAGTGTTTAAAACTTTTATTGATAAATACGGCCCGGACTCCGTTGCTTTTTATGCAAGCGGACAATGTTTAACAGAAGAATATTATGTGGTTAATAAACTGATTAAAGGTTTTATTGGCAGCAATAATATTGATA
>REAR01000040.1 GCA_004295245.1 Sphingobacteriales bacterium
TAAACCTGGTGTTGTTTACTTTTGGTAATGTTAGTGTGGCAGACAGAAGCAAAAATATTTTTGCCATTAAACCCAGCGGTGTGCCTTACGATGCATTGACGGTTGATCAAATTGTAATTGTAGATTTTGATGCTAATATCATTGAAGGCAGTCTGCGCCCTTCATCAGACACTAAAACACATGCGGTGCTTTATAAGCAATGGCCTAAAATTGGAGCCATTGTACATACGCACAGTACCTATGCAACCGCTTGGGCACAATCTCAAAGAGATATACCAATTTTTGGTACCACGCATGCAGACCACAACACGGTAGATATACCCTGTGCCCCGCCCATGAGCGATGAAATGATTAAAGGCAATTATGAATACGAAACCGGTTTTCAGATAATCAACTGCTTTAAAGAAAAACAACTGGATTATACAGAAGTAGAAATGGTATTGGTAGGCAACCACGCCCCTTTTACATGGGGCAAAACCGGAGACAAAGCTGTGTACAATGCGGCCGTATTAGAACAGGTGGCACATATGGCCTGGTTAACAGAACAGATTAACCCCAATGCCCCTCGTTTAAAAGACGCACTTATTAAAAAACATTACGAAAGAAAACACGGCCCCGATTCTTATTATGGCCAGTAAATAACCTGCTGCTGAAGAGTGCGACGCAACGATGTTGCCAACAGCACTAAAGCAGCAAACACAAATAATAAAATAATAATTATGAGTTTGCCCAATTTAAAAAGTTTTGAAGTTTGGTTTATAACCGGCAGCCAGCATTTATACGGCCCCGAAACATTAGAGCAGGTGGCGCAGCACTCTCAAAAAATTGCTGCAGCCTTAAATAAATCAAAGCACATTCCGGTACAGGTAATTTTTAAACCGGTGGTAAAATCTCCTGAGGAAATTTATAATGTAATGGTAGCCGCCAATACCACCGCTAACTGTATTGGTATTATTACATGGATGCATACTTTTTCTCCGGCAAAAATGTGGATTAACGGGTTAAAGATTTTGCAAAAACCATTGCTGCATTTGCACACACAGTTTAACCGAGATATTCCATGGAACAGTATTGACATGGATTTTATGAACCTGAACCAGAGTGCACACGGCGATCGTGAATTTGGTTTTATTATGAGCCGCATGCGTATAGAACGCAAAGTGGTGGTAGGTCATTGGGAAGATGAAAATGTACACCAACGCATTAACAACTGGTGCCGGGCTGCTGCCGGCTGGCACGATTGGCAAAATGCAAAGTTTGTTCGCTTTGGAGACAATATGCGTGAAGTGGCCGTAACCGAAGGCGATAAAGTGGCGGCGCAAATGCAATTTGGTTACAGCGTAAATACCTACGGCGTAGGCGATTTGGTAGCGGTGATAAACAAAGTGAAATCAAAAGAAATTGATGCGCTCTGTGCTAACTACGATAAAGAATACAAATTAATGCCCTCCTTAAAAAAGAATGGCGCCAAACATGCCTCGCTGAGAGAAGCGGCAAAAATTGAATTGGGTATCCGTGGTTTTTTAGAAGCGGGGAATTATAAAGGCTATACCGATACGTTTGAAGACTTACACGGTATTGCACAATTGCCGGGTATTGCATCGCAGCGCTTGATGGCCGATGGTTATGGTTTTGGTGGAGAAGGTGATTGGAAAACCGCTGCATTGGTACGGGCATTAAAAGTAATGGGCAGTGGTTTGCAGGGTGGCAATTCTTTTATGGAAGACTATACGTATCATTTTGAACCTAAGAATAATTTAGTATTGGGCTCGCACATGCTGGAAATTTGTCCGAGTATTGCTAACGGCAAACCCAGCTGCGAAATTCATGCATTGGGTATTGGTGGCAAAGCCGATCCGGTACGCCTGGTATTTAATGCCGGTGCCGGCCCTGCTTTAAATGCAACCGTTGTAGATATGGGCAATCGCTTTCGCTTATTGGTAAATGAAGTAACTGCAGTGAAGCCAACAAAGGCTTTACCAAAACTACCGGTAGCAAGAGTGTTGTGGAAACCGCTGCCAGACATGAATACTGGTTGCGCCGCATGGATACTAGCAGGTGGGGCACATCATACGGCTTATAGCCAAAACCTGACAGCAGAACACATGCAGGACTTTGCAGAAATGGCTAAAATAGAATTTGTTTTAATTGGTAAAGACACCAATCTTTATAATTTTAAAAATGAGTTGCGCTGGAATGACGCTGCTTATAAATAAAAACAACCACTTTTATTAACAACAAAAATTGCCTGGCTTATGAATAGTTTATCGGGTTTAGACATACTCATTTTTATCTGCTACTTTGTATTAGTGGCTGGTTATGGTTATTGGGTGTATCAAAAAAAGAAAAAAGCATCTGTGTCTGCTTCTCACGATTATTTTTTAGCAGAGGGCTCACTAACCTGGTGGGCCATTGGTGCGTCTTTAATTGCTTCTAATATTTCTGCAGAGCAATTTATTGGCATGAGTGGCAATGGTTATTTTGTAGGTATTGCGGTGGCCGCTTACGAGTGGATTGCTGCGTTAGCGCTTATTATTATTGCTGTATGGTTTATGCCGGTGTATCTTAAAAATAAGATATACACCATGCCACAGTTTTTAAAAACTAGGTATAACGAAACCGTGTCGTTAATAATGGCCATTTTCTGGTTATTGTTATACGTATTTGTAAACCTTACTTCTATTTTATACTTAGGTGCTATTGCCATTAGTGGTTTAATTGGCCCCCAGTACCTGCACCTTGTTATGATAGGCCTTGCTGTATTCTCTTTAATTATTACGCTGGGCGGCATGAAAGTAATTGGCTATACCGATGTAATACAGGTAGCCGTATTAATTATTGGCGGTTTTGCCACCATCTATTTTGCATTAACTATTGTAAGCGAAAAATTTGGTACCGGAGGAAGCGCCTTAGCAGGTTTTAATACTTTAATAGATCAGGCGCCAGATCATTTTAAAATGATCTTAAAAAAGCCAACAGAAACCTCATCTCAGGAAGATATAAATAAATACCTCATACTGCCGGGCATTGCCATGTATCTTGCCGGCCAGTGGATAGTAAACCTTAACTACTGGGGTTGCAACCAATATATAACACAACGTGCATTGGGTGCCGATTTACAAACTGCCCGTAAAGGAATTTTATTTGCAGGCTTCATTAAATTGTTTATGCCTGTAATTGTAATGCTGCCAGGTATTGCTGCGTATGTATTGCATCAAAATGGCCACTTACAAGAATTAAGAGGTATGGATGATGCATACTCTGCCATTCTTGGTTTTTTACCATCTGGCTTAAAAGGGTTAGCCATTGCTGCATTAACAGCAGCTATTGTTGCCTCTTTAGCGGGCAAACTAAATAGTATAGCCACTATTTTTACACTGGATATTTATATGAAGTATTTTAAAAAGAATACACCAGATACACCTGCCGAAGGCAATGAAAAAAACATGGTGTGGATTGGTAAAGTAGCCGCATTGGTAGCCATTTTTATTGCTGTAATTTTTGAATGGAAAGATTTATTAGGCATTGGCGGCAAAGGCGGTTTCACATTTATACAAGAGTATACAGGCTTTATCAGCCCCGGCGTATTTGCCATGTTTATTTTAGGTATGTTTTGGAAACGCACAACTGGTGCTGCTGCCGTTGCAGGTTTAATAACCGGTCTGGTAATTATCATCTTCTTTAAACTTTTTGCCGTAAATGTATTTGGCCACGAAACAATTTTATATACAGCCTTTAAAAATGCAGACGGCAAATATGAAATACCATTCCTTATAAGTATGGGTTGGTCGTTCTTCTTTACCATGTTAATAATGATTGGCATCAGCCTTGCCGGGCCAAAAATTAATCCCAAAGCATTTATACTGGATAAAGAAATGTTTAAACTGAAACCTTCTATTGTAGCCATGATAACGGCAACCTTGCTTATACTGGCAGCGTTGTATATTAAGTTTTGGTAAAAAAGGGGGAGCCAGCAGCAACACTTTTTTCATCAGTAGTTGCGTCGCACCCTTCAACAATATATCTTTGTGTAACAATTGCAGCCAGTAACGGCTGCAATTGTTTTTATAATACTTAGTTATGACAATAAAAGCTTTTCTGTTCGATTTAAACGGCACCATGATAGACGACATGCAGTATCATATAACTGCATGGCACCAAATATTAAATACCCTTGGCGCCAACCTTTCTATAGAACGGGTAAAAGAAGAATAAAAGAAGAATGCTATGGAAAAAATAGCGAGTTGTTAGAACGTATTTTTCCCGGTCGCTTTACCAAAGAACAAAAAGACGCTATGAGCTATGCAAAAGAAGAAGCCTACCAGCAAGCCTATAAACCACTCTTAAAACTAATAGCCGGGCTGGATGATTTTTTGATTGCAGCGCATCAACAGCAAATAAAAATGGCCATTGGCTCTGCCGCTATTATGTACAATATTAATTTTGTGCTGGATAATCTTTCACTGCATCACTACTTTCCGGTAATTGTTAGCGCAGATGATGTGGAGAAAAGCAAACCACATCCTGAAACCTATCTTAAATGTGCGGCCGCATTAAATGTATTGCCACAAGAATGTATTGTATTTGAAGATGCATTGAAAGGTGTGGAAAGTGCCGCCAATGCTGGCATGAAAAGCGTGGTTTTAAAAACTGTACATCAGCAGCATGAGTTTGCTGCCTATAATAATATCATCCATTTTATTGATGATTACCGGCAGCTAGACCTTAATAGTATTCTTGCTTAAGCCTGCACCAGTTTTAACCAGCCATCGTAGCCTTTTAAAATTGCAGCACCCGTTGTTGGATGGTATTGTACATTCTTATTAAGTAACTGCTGCAACTGGGTAATGCTTTCAAAAAAACCTAATTGTAAACCGGCTAATAAGCCTGCACCCAATGCAGACACATCGGTCATGCCAATAGTATTCACTTTTTTTTCTACCAGATCTGTAATCTGTTGCATTAACCATTGATTGGCAGTCATTCCCCCATCTATATTTAATTCTTTCAAAAAGAGTTCTGCATCTTTTTCCATAGCAACCACCACGTCTTTTACCTGATAGGCGATTGCTTCTAATCCAGCTCTTACTATATGCTTCTTATTGCTCCCAAAACTTAATCCATGAATAGAAGCTTTCCGATCCATTTGCCAATGCGGAGAGCCTAAGCCACTAAAAGCCGGAATTAAATACACACCGCCATTATCGGTAACAGCAGTAGCCATTGCCTCCGTCTCATTACTGTTTATAAACAAATTCAATTCGTTTTTTAACCATTCAATAGCAGCACCACAACTAACTATCAAACCTTCCAGTGCATAATCCACTCTTCCTTCCATGCTCCAGCAAATAGTAGTTACCATGCCATTGGCAGAAGCAACCGGCTTGCTGCCAATATTCATTAATATGCTGCACCCTGTACCCAATGTAGCTTTGGCCGTACCTGCAGCAAAGCACCCTTCTCCAAAAGCAGCAGCATGCGAATCGCCAATCATAGCCGTAACAGGTATTGCTGCTGGTAGAAGATCATTTAATGTGGTACTGCCAAAATTAGCAGCAGATGGTTTTAAAGATGGGAGTTGTATACCTGTTAAACCAAATGCATCAATTAAATCAGCATCCCACTGAAGGGTGTGCAGGTTAAACAATAAGGTTCTTGAAGCATTGGTGTAGTCTGTTGCATAAACAGACCCATTGGTTAGCTTATATAAAAGCCAGGTATCAATGGTTCCAAAAAAGGCCTTCTTATTTTTAATAGCATTTCTAACTAACTCATGTTGTTGATTCAACCAGATTAATTTAGTGGCAGAAAAATAAGGATCAATTACCAAGCCTGTTTTCTGTTGCACAATCGATCTCATGCCTAATTGTTTCAACTCTTCGCAAACTTGTACACTTCTTTTGCATTGCCACACAACCGCATTATACAAAGGCTTACCGTTTTCATCCCACACTACAAATGTTTCCCGTTGATTGGAAATACCAATACATGCAATATCGCTTTGCTGGAACCCTTTTTCTATAAACTGTTGCAAACATTTTTGCACAGATGCCAGTACATTCTGATAAATTACTTCCGGCTCTTGTTCTACAAAGCCGTTTGCCAAATAATGTGTATGTAAATTTTCAGCACCTTTGGCAATTGCCAATCCCTGCTCATCAAATATCAATGACTTTGTGGAGCTGGTGCCCTGATCAATTGCCAATATGTATTTTTTGTATGACATTTTTTATTTTTTTAACCGCAAAGACCGCCAAGGTATTAGCAAAGAACACAAAGCCTTTGCGGCCTCTGCGCTGTATTCCCTTTGCACACTTTGCGGTTACATTGCTCAATAGAATTCATTTAGTACAAGTGTGCGACGCAACAGCAGCTCAATAGTAACACTGCCGCTTGTCCCAAAAAAATTACGGCTTTACTGTTACAATTACTCTTTTATAACTGGTTAAAGCTGGTGCTCCTTTATCGGTTACTTTTAAAATTAAATGAATGGTTTGCTGGCTGCTTACCATTGGTGCTGTAAATGGAATTTCGTACATATTAGGTGCATAGGGACGAAAACTTACAGTGCCTTTATACGTACCGGCTTCTTTATACGCAAACCACAAATAACTCATTGAATCGCCATCGGGGTCGGTAGTGCCTGCCGCACTGAGTCGGATAGTTTCACCAGATTTTACAGTTAACTGATTGCTGTGCGCCAGCTTTACTAAAGGCGCATGATTGCATTCGCTGTAATTTTTCACAGTCCATAACATGCGTGCGGCAAAATCATTTTGAAAATCGGTGCGCCACCGCCAAATAGTTTCCCGGTTGCCTCCATACATTTTTTTATCAATAGCTGACTGTAATGAATCATTTGCGTTCGTCCAGATGGGCCTTGTTTCGGGTTCATCTTTTGGCCAGTTTTCTCTTTTAAACATTCCGGTATTGCTATCTTCAAATTCTGGCAGGTACAATTCATACCGGCCACCCCAGCCGCCATAGTTGGGATGCTCAGCATCATTCAACCCATTACTGATTAAATTTAAAAATGCCGGAGAATCCCCTTCCATACCATAAGCAACATCCGGATAAGCAGCACCTAAAGGGCCATGACCCTGCTGTATGTTTTTTGCCAGCCAATCGTTAGAAGTAACTTCTGTGCTGGAGCCGGGCATAGGAAATGCAATACCCAACCACGTGGCTTTAGCATAGTTATAACCAGGTGTTACCACAAAAAAAATAGAAGGAAAATTTTTTCGTATCCACGGGCCGCTGTCATCCTGATCGGAAATAGTGTACACCCGTAACTTTTTATACAACCGCTCTGCCTCAGCAGCCGGTTTTGTTTTTTTTATTTTATACAACGCCTGTGCTAATGTATTTGGCCCACCCCACACCGGTATCCAAAGCGGACGATCATCCTTTTTTTCCAATGCTTTTATGATCCATTCAGACCCCTCTGAATCTTTTCCTTCTCCCACACCCTGCATACCATACACGGCTAAACCTTTTTTAACTTTTGTCTTCAGCATTTCATAAGCCGGGTAACCAGCTTCATGCTTTAGTAAATTGGGTTGCACTTTTTTATATGCTTCCAGTACTTTTAAAATACTCTCCTGCGCCACTCTTGCCTGCTGATGAATAGATGTGGTGGCTATCAACCCTTCCACATCCCATTGGTTTGAATACAATAAAAACCGAATGAGCGACTGTGTATCATCAGGGTCGGCTTCAATATCGGTTAACACCAGCACCCGGTGCTTATTATTAGTTTGTGCATTTGCAAAAAGAGAAATTGCAAATAACCCTGCTAGCAATAAAAGAAACTGTTTTTTCATAACCGTTATTTTTTGTAGTCAGCTTTTGAATATAAATTGAACATCGTTGTGTCACTCACTTGTGCGTTCTGTAATTCTATTCAGCAATTTAACCGCAAAGGGCACAA
>REAR01000106.1 GCA_004295245.1 Sphingobacteriales bacterium
ACCTGCATCTACTAATAATTTTTCTGGCGCCGTACCATTAAAAGAAGTGGCTCCAATACCAACATTACCACTGCTGTTTATGCGCATTCTTTCATTAGTGGTAGCAGTGCCACCAGTAAAGAAGCGTAGGTTTTTATTAGAAACTGTATTACCAATAACAAAATCATTGGCATTTGAATATAATAATGCATCTGCAGCACCGCTGAAGATAGCAGAGCCGGAATATGTAGATGCATTAATTCCCATGGTCAGGTAATTGTTATTGTCATTAATTACTCTTGTGTCGGCCCCCGCATTTGTACCTGTAGAAGTATTTCTAATACTATTAAACAAAACAGCATTCATACTTCCGGTACCCCGTATTAAATTGCTAGATGAGGTTGTGCCGGCGTTTACAAGTAGCTTTTCTGGATTACTTCCATCGAAAGAGGTTGCACCAATAGCTACATTTCCATCATGGCTTACACGCATTCTTTCATTAGCTGCCAGCGTACCTCCGGTAAAAAATTTAAGTACTTTATTATTTGTTGCATTACCAATGGCAAAATCATTACCAGTAGTGTACAAATAAGCATCATTAGCTGCAGTAATAGTAAATGAACCATTGCTGTAGGTGCTTGAATTAATACCCATATCAACATAATTAACAGTTTCATTGCCATTATTGGCTGTGGCAACCACATCAGCACTGGCATTAGAACCACTTGAATTGTTTTGAATATTTAATTGCAAATAATTATTAATAGTACCCTTACCGCTAATTACATTGTAAGATGAAGTTGAACCTGCATCTACTAATAATTTTTCCGGATTACTTCCATTAAACGAAGTAGTGCCAATACCCACGTTACCCGTTGCGCTTACTCTCATTTTTTCTGTATTGTTAGTATAAATCGGAAAATCATAGTTGCTGGTAGTGCCTATTCGCTGTAATGAAGGCACGTTATTACCACCATAAACCCATGCAGAGCCAGCACTACTACCTGGCAGGCTTTCAGTTGCAATATCCCAGTTAGTACCATTACTAACTACCTTTAATGCTTTGTATCTTTCAGATAAAGCCCAGGTGGTTACTCCATCAATGGTTTGAGAAGATGTAGTGGCAATTGTTAATGTAGAAGCATTAGAACTATTATTCTTAATCCAGTAAGCACGACCAGTCAATGTAGTAGCATCTGGTAATGTTAAAGTAGTTGCAGAGGTACCTGTAAAAACAAGGTTATTATCAGTTCCTGCAGAAGTATTAGCAGTAAAAGCCCTGTAATTGGTAGAGAGCGACCCCCTTACATCCAGTGTAGAATTCGGAGAAGTGGTTCCTACCCCAACTTGTGCAAACGCGTTAGTAGTAATAAAGAATAACGCTAGTAGGCTCAGGTTTTTCATGATGATTCAGTTATTGGATTTAAAAAAAGAATACATCACGAAAACGATACCAATTAGAAACCTATTCTATTTATGGGAAGCTTAATTTGTAATTAGAGTAGATACTCTTAGCAGTTGTAAGTAGAATGTATTAGTAACATTCATAAATGGCACTTTACTCCCACTCCCAAATAATACCCAATACAACAAAACGCTCTTGTTTAAAGGGTTTAAAGATGTAGAGGGGAATAGAAACATTTTTATGCGTAAAGCCCAGCATAAAACCGGGGTCATACTCACTGCGGGATTGATATAATTTTGTGTGCTGCATAGTAATACCGCCATAAAAAGTTTTTCCAACCTGATAGCTTGCTTCGGCCCAGGTAAAAATAAAACTGGAGGAGTGATCATTAAAAGCGTAGGTATATTGAGACTGTGTGCCAAAATTAAACCGGTGTACAGTGGCATTCATATTTACGCCCAAGGTAGCGCCTTGCAAATTACCAAAAGCAGCACCCAACATGGGTGTAATGGTGTAATTCTTTTCTTTATCAAATGAAAAAGTTTTACCAGCTAAAACGGAAAAGGTTTCTAAGTCATCGTAATTATAACGTGCTTCCAGGTATAAACTTTGCTTAGTTTCGTAATGCAGTACAGGCATAAAGGCATTCCAGCCAGTTTGGTTGGAGATATGATAGTTTTCAAAGCCGCCTTGTTTTTGAGCAACAAGCAACTTCCCTATCAACAGGCATAAGATAATGGTTAGGGTACGAAACATAATTAAGCTGCATTTTCAAGTTGCATCTTCTTAACGTTATCTATTATTACAATTTCTGCATTTATCAGTTTATCCAAAATTGAAATCTCTTTTAAAAAAGGATTCCACTGAAACACTAGTTTATCAATGGGCCGCCACAAGGTTACCCAACTTAATACATCTAAACTATTTGTAACTGCCGACATAAAGCCATGCCCCTCACCCTCTGGCAAAAAGCTGGGTAATATCCAATGGCAAATAAGACCAATACTTAATGCTACAAATAGCAAAGCATAAGAGCGTTTTTTAAAACGCTTAAACTCGGCTGCCTTTAAAGTTTTGCGTATAGAAAAATGCCTTCTAATAGCATGTATCAGCGGCTCAGTGTATTTACGTTCCTCTTCACTGTTAATGGTAATTTTAAATTCAAGTGTTGTGTATCGTTTGGCGGCTATTACGTAGTTCATAATATAGCCTTCAAACTCCTGACTAAGCTGACGCTTATATTGCGGCGCCGGATCGTGCTGATTGAAATATTGGTTAATGGTACTTTCATTAACCGCTAAGTAGATGTTAATATGTTTGAACAAAACGTTGCTCATAACATAGGGTTTGAATTATTTGGTTTTTGTCGGCTGGCATGCTTGGGCAAACCAGGGTTTATTTTACATCTAAATAAACGAGCTGCTTTAAAAACTCATATATCAACAACCCTCTTTCAAAGAAGAATAAGTATTTTTTATTAGTTTACTAGGGGCATTTACTTATTACCAATAAGGAGTTAAACCAATTTAGAGCCAGTTATTATAACCAACCTTCATTACTGCTTTCCACTTTATACAACACATAATTCTTAATGGCTAAGGCTTCTTGTAATGTAATATAGGGCAGCACTACATTACCTGCGGCTGTTATAAAATATAAAGTAGCCAATTGATGCTGTTGCTGATATAAAGATTGCTGTACCTGCACCTGCTGCACTTTAATCCACTTTAGTAAAATGGTATGTACTCCAAATTTGCCCTTATTAATTTGCAATGCTTCGGCGGTTAGCTTAAACTCAAATTTTTTATACACCAACCAATAATTAAAAATAAAATAAGGCAACAGCAATAAGCCCAGCCAAAAAAATTCAGTTAATGCAAAGTATAACAGCACACATACAGCTACAGTAACTGGTATAGCAACCATTAATATTCTTCTATACACAAATGCTTTTTGTATGCCGTAAGAAGTAAGCTGCGTATCTGGCATTTGGTAATAAGGTCTGGCTATTACAGGCAAAATAGATGCAGAAGTGATGGGTATACTTACCTGCATTTTTTTCTTTACATCTTCTGCGCCGGCTGCATTTAGGTGCAAAATGAAGAAATTAATTTTTTTGCGCAACCAATTGGCCCGCCAGCTTAAAAACTGAATTTTTGTAAATGGCACTAAGCGTTGCTGTGTGCTTATAAGGCCTCCTCCTATTTTCCAACCTTTGCCAGCTTCAGTTACTTTATAATTGAAATACTGTAAAAAAATGCGCACTGTTGAAATAAAGACCGCCACTATTGCCAGCAATAATAATAAGGAGATAATAAATACTGCAGAGCTTTGCGCCATTTCATCTGGTAGTTGTTCAAACCATTGCGTTAACTGATTGCTTACAATATCCCGTACATTATCGTATAAAGACAAAGCAAAACCAAATAGTAAGCCCAATGCTTCAAAATGATTATTGGTAATACTCAGCTTCAGCAAATCTTTTAAGCCCGGTTGTAGCACCACCCGCTCTGGTATGGGCACTGTTGTTTCTTGCGGTTCACCAGTTACAGTTGCCGGGGCCGACTGATCTAAAATAAAAGCCCGTAAGGCGGCCGCCTTTTCCATACTAATAGCATCTATCCTTGCTTCCATTTTTTCAGAACCCGGTGTATCAAAACTAATTTTAGCGGCATTAAACAGGCGTAATAAAAAACTTTGCTCTATATGCACAGCTTGTATTTTATCTAATGGCAGCGTAATTATTTTTTTATTAATGGCGCCCTGTTTAATAATCAGCTGTCCGTTTTGTATATAAAACCTAAAGAAAATAAAACGCAGCACTGCTGGCACCAACACCAGTACCGATATACCCAACGCCATCCATTGATACCGCTCCGTATCGCCAGTGGCCGATTTACGCCATACCCATAACAACAATATTGGCCAAATGGTGCGCAGCATTTGCCATACTGCTTTATACAGTATAATAATTAAAGCAGCCGCACTTTGTCGTTGCGGCTCCTGCCAAAGTTTATTGTTATTCATTATTGGCCGGGGCAATTTTTTGTAAAATAAAATCTCTTATGGTTACTGCCGTGGCTTCATCTAATCCGTTTATAGTAAAATCGGCCTCATTGGTACCTGCAGTGTATAAAGAGAGTGATGCCAACCCATACCTGCGTTCAAATAAACCACTGCTAACACTGCAATGTTGTATGCGGTTAAAAGGACAAACCTGTGTTTCCTGTATAATCCATCCGCTGCGGTAAATAATATCGTGTTGGCGCATGGCATACGCTTTTTTCTTAAACGATTGTGCCACCCACAGCCACCTGAATGCCGTAATAATAAACCAACCTATACCTAAAAACATTGCCCATTGCTGCGAGTGTAAAAACGGAACAAAATACCATGCTGCTGCAATAGCAGCAAGGCTAATAACGGCGGCAATACGCCAGTTCCAGCGTAATACCTGTAAATACGCTGGTGCTACCGGCTGCAACGGTGTTTCTTCTACTTTGGGTAATAGTGCTGTATCTATTACCGCATTAAAAAATTCCATGCACTAAAAATAACAGTAAGTATCCATCCTGCAAATGGTTTAATAAATATTTATGTTACCGGCGGTAGTGGTACTATTAAGCATCGTTGCGTCGCACACTTCAACCACATATTTCTAATTTGAGATTTTAAATTTCAAATCAGTACCACAAAATTTAAACTGCTGAAGTGTGCGACGCAACGATGTTGCTCTAAGAACGGGTGCTGGTAACATAAAAAAGGTCATTACAAATTGTAATGACCTTTTTGCTTTTTTATGCAATTACTAATTACAGTACTGCAAACCCAACCGATTTTGCATCGGCATGGCGGCCAGAGAGGCTACCGTTTACAATGGTTCTATCGTAACCACGCAGTGTAATAGTGTAGCCGCATTTATCAAGGCCGGTGGTATCCAGCGTCCATGCATAATTGCCATCACCAGCATCTGCCAAACTGGTAACCGGGCGATAGGTTGCCGGGCCTGGTATAATGCCATGGGTATGTGTGGCAGGTTCCAGCGCAAGCGTCCAAAAACCAAATGCCTCATGCAATACTCTTAAATGGCCATTAATAATTGGGCTGGCGGTATCGTAACTATGACAATCGCCACCATCAATTACCAAATCAAAAGTAGAAGAGGGGTCTACTACGTTGTTGGCAGTAGGGCTCTTATAAAAATCGGTATTGTTTAGGCGTATGGCAGTAAACTCATAGGTAAAGATGTTTACTTTATCAATGGTATACAACATTCTTAGTTTATGAATGCCGTGGCGGGTGCCGGTGCTCCAGCTGGCAAGGGTTTTGTTTACCACACCCACTGTTGCTCCATCGGCTATGTATTCAAACCAACCATCTGCCGGTGTTTGCGTTTCATACGCATAAGAGGTGGGAAAAGTAGGAAACTCTTTAAGGTATGTTTGGGATGCCATCATAGACTGCCAGCCGCTACCATCATCAAACTGTAGCTTATACTTTACATTTCTTGATGGACCGCTGTTTAAAAATTCTCCGGTAATGTAAACCACACCACCAAAAGTATTAAAACTATCGGGGCCTAAAATAGTATTGCTGTTACCTAAGCCATACGCGGTGCTAACAGGGTTTACATCAATAGTATCTAAAGTAACACTGCTTACTGCTTCTATTAAAGGCAATAAATTTACACCTGCTTTGCCGGGGCGTATTTGCACCAGCACATCCTGGCTATTGCCCCAATGCACCGGCGCATTTGGGTTGGTGGTGGATGGTGCAGAAGACCATGACAATACCGCACGGATGCGTACTATGTTTGGAATATTACAGGTTTTTAAATGCTTGTTTACATCAACCGGTAATGAAACGGCATAGTACAATTCATTGTCTTTTTTTACGCCGGGTATATCGTGTACTTTAACAGAGGCGGTGCCCAGGTATTGATCAAAGCTGCCGTTGTTGTTCCAATCGGCCCAAAACGCCACATGCTCGTAACTGCCTGCATCGCACAAGCCACCACTAAAGCCGCCGGGGCGTTTAATTTTTATTACAGCCCCCAGCATATCGGCACTGGTATTAAGGCCCACGCAGGTAAGCTCTTCATAGGTTACATCATACTTCTGGGCAAAAAGTATATCGGCTACTTTGGCAATATCAATATTCAATTGCTTTAATAAGCCAATATCTTTTTGTGCTGCCAAAGTGCTAAAACTTTTTGTTTCGTTTATTAGCGGATGAATGGCATTGTACAAAAAACGATGATCGGCCACCTCTAACTTTTTATACTGCTCCTGTAGCTGAGCCCATGGTACAGCGTCGGGTTCTGTTTCTGCTACTGATTGCTTATTATTAAAGAAAGCAGTTGAAATACTTTCCTTTAGCAATAATTTATCAACGTTCACAAAATGATCAAACAAAAAACGTGGCCTTAATTGTATGCGGGCCTCTATGGCATTACCAAAAGTAACCGGCGCAAACGGGTTAACAGAAGACGAAGGAACATTCCAGGACAATACTGCTCTTATTTTAGGTAAAACCGGTACTTTACAAAGCTTGCGATATTGTTTATCATTCAGCTTCATGTACACCATGTATTTCAGCGGGTGTTGAGGACCGGGTGGGTTATCAGAAATATCGTGTGCTTTAAAAGAAGCAAGCCCCAGGTTCTGATAAATACCATTGTTGTTCCAATCAATAAAAAAACGCACAAACTCTGTTGAGCCGTTAGAACAAAGATCTCCGCTATAACCGCTGGCCCTTTTAATACTTACCACAGCTTCTAACCGAGAAATGGCTGGGTTAAACCCAACACAGGTTACTTCTTCCCAATAAGTGTTGTTTTTATGTGCCAGTGCCAATGCTGGGTTAAATACGCTGTTTACTAACAGCATTTTTCTTGATACCTGCAACAGTTCTATATCTTTTGCAGATAATTTTTCAATTGTTTCCATTGATAGGTTTTTATTTTTTTTATAGATAAGGTTTGTATATAGTGAAGGGATCCGGACTGTGAAAAAAAGTCCACTTATGGAGGTTTATAAATAATACAGGAGGCCCTTTTTTGTACAGAGCGTACAAAAAAGTTGGGGCCAAAGAATGGCAACATACAAAAAGGTTTAATAGTTAATGATACCTGGTTAGCTACCTCACAGAAACAACCTGCTACATTTTACGGTTTAGGGTTTACACCCGGGTGTTGTTGGGGTTGAAACTCAAAATTGAGTTATTCTGAAACTGTAACCTATAGCACAGCTACTGGATTTGATAGGTATAAATACCTATTTATTTCAGGCATATGTACGGCTAGCCGTTCATTAAATTAGCAGTACTTTTCGTATGCATTTTATTACTTTAAAACATTTTTTATGAAACAAGTTATTAAACCCTTTATAACTGTATTGGTAGTACTGGCCCTATTGGCTGGTTGTAACAATAAAAACAGCAAAATACCTTTTGACCCTAAAAAGGCAGCAGAACATGTAATACCCTACGACTCTGTTAAAGCGTATCGCAATTCATTTGAAGCCGGTAAAAAAGAATTAGCAAGCCTTGTTAAAGATTCGGCTTTTTTAAACGGTAAGTTTAATATGCCCGTGGCAGAAATGTTTAACCGCGATGCTATAATTGCATTACTGGATGCCCCCGATGCTGCTTTTGTAAGAATATATTTTGGCCGAAAAGCAAATGGAGAAGTGGTAATGGTATTGGTGCCTGCAAATAGCAAAGGCAATGATATTAATACTGTGCTGGTGCCCGGCAATAAAGACAAAGCACTTAAAATACCCGGCATATCAAGCGCCTATGCACAAGAAGGCGGTGGCCAAGGTATGGAAGATGGGCAGCGTTGCCCCACCCGCTGTTCTGAATATTAATTTATAGGCAATAATTTTATGCTGGATATCACTTTTTTACTAAGCCTGACCATTGTAATACCTTTTATTATTTTACTGATACGCCGTAAACAAATAGAAACTGCGTATCAGCCACTTTTTTGGTTACTGGCAACTGGCGTGGCGGCAGAAATTATCAGTAAAATATTGTTCAGTTATTTTAATGTATCAAATGCCGTTTGCTCTAATATTTATGTTTTAGCAGAAGGGTTGCTTTTGTTACTGTTATTTTACAACTGGAAGGTAATTAACAAAACCACCAGCACATTATTAGCTTTTATATTAGTAGCCGGCTGGATAACTGAGCACCTTGTATTGCAAAAAATTTTACTATTCAGCCCGTATTACCGCGTAATTGCCTGCTTTGTAATAGTTATATTAAGCATCCGGCAAATAAGCATGCTAATTACCCAGGAAAGAAATCTTTTAAGTAATGCCCGATTTATTATATGCATTGGCTTTATTGTTTTGTTTGTTTATAAAATAATTTATGAAGGGGTTTATGCAATTAGTGTTATGCAAGCGTCTACTTTTGCAAGTATAGTAATAGACTTGTACAGCTATATTAATGCAGCAATTAATTTAATATTGGGTATTGGCGCATGGTTAATACCTCTCAAAAGAAAGTTTGATATTTAATTTATAATACCTCTGTTAAGGCAATGACAATTGATGCACAAATACTATCCATTACATTATTGGTGTCTGTATTCATTGGCGTCATTCTTATATTTTTTTTAAGCGCTGTGGTGTACTATCACCGGCAGTATCTTAAAATGCAAAAAGAACGCATCCATGCAGAAATAACCATACAAGAAAACGAGCGCAAACGTATTGCCACCGATCTGCATGATAGTCTTGGCCCCTTACTCTCTTCCGTTAAACTGAATATAAACAGCATTGATGTAGATAATACCGCCGACAAAGAAATTATTGCTAAAGCAGGCAAACATATAGATGAGATTATAAAAGGATTGCGTCAGATTTCTAATAACCTGCTGCCTAATACTCTGGAGCGTAAAGGCCTTGCAGAGGCACTCAAAGAATTTGCCACGCAAATGAACTCTAAAAATGCCATGGCCATTGAAGTTCAGTGTATAGAAACACCCTCACTTGCAAAAGATAAAGAAATACATGTGTTTAGAATGATACAGGAAATTGTGAATAATGCTATTAAACATGCCGCAGCAAAACAATTAAAAATAGGCATGGGTAAAGAAGACAAAGCTTTATTGGTACTAACCAAAGATGATGGCAAGGGGTTTGATGTAATAAAGGCAAAAGCCAATCCTGCCGGGCTGGGTTTAAAAAGTCTGGAAAGCCGCATAGAAATTTTAAATGGGCACATGGTAATAGAATCTGAGCCAGGTAAAGGAACGGTTCACTTTATTAAAATTCCCTTAGACGCTAACCAATAAAATGCCACAACCAATCAGTTTAGTAATAGCAGATGACCATGAAATTTTTAGAGATGGCTTAGCTCTTATGCTCTCCAAACAACCCTATCTAACCTTATTAGGGCAGGCAGAAGATGGCAAAGAATTACTAAACTTGGTGCAACAGCACCAGCCAGATATAGTACTTACCGATATTAAAATGCCCCGTATGGATGGTATTGAAGCTACCCGTCAGTTAAAGGCCAGCAATCCGCAATGCAAAATCATAGCCCTCTCTATGTATGATGAAGAAAATCTTATTGTAGATATGTTAGAAGCAGGTGCTAAAGGATACTTGCTTAAAAATGCCGATAAGCAGGAAATACTGGATGCTATAGAAAGTGTTTACCACGATAAAATATTTTATTGCAAACACACTACAGCAAAACTAGCCACGCTTATTGCCACCAGTCGCTTCAACCCTTATCGTAAAACAGAAGTAATTAGTTTTACAACCAGAGAAATTGAAATCATAAAACTCATCTGCCGTCAGCACACTGCACAGCAAATAGGAGAAACACTCTTCCTCAGCAAAAGAACTGTAGAAGGTTACCGCATAAAAATTATGGAAAAAATGCAAGCCAAAAATACTGCCGGCGTAGTGGTATATGCACTTAAGCACGGCTTAATTAAAGAAAGCGATATTTTGTAGCCAGCATTGGTTCACCCATCAGCATCCTTGCCACGCTCGTTTCATCTGCATTGCTTATGGCATCAAAAAAAATGGCCTGCTCTTGACAGAGCCGGCCGTTGCTAACCTATGAAAAACACCAAATTAAATTTCTTTACTGGCGCACTCCTTTGCGAACCTGGTTTTGCCGTTGAATGCGGCGTTCCTGTAATTCGCGTTGTATATAGCTGCCAAATTCTTTATCTGCTTTAAAAAACTGGTTTACCCGCTCTGCATTTAAAGTACCTCCAAACTCACCTTTAAACTTCTTGCGTATGTTTACCACTCTTTCTTCATAAGCCAGTTCATCGCCTTTATTTTCTCTGCGGGCCTGTTTAATCTCCATCATATAGCGGTTATACACGGGCCAAAAGCGCTGTGCTTCTTCTGTGGTAAGATTTAGTTTACGTGTTAGAAAAGCAACTTTTAATGCTTCCAGGCGGTTAGCATCTTCATTTTTAGGTTTATCATCCTGCGCCAACAAGCCCAGGCCGGTACCTAAAAAAAACAGTACTAAAAGTAAATATCGTTTCATGGCCTTCATTTTAATTATTCATGATTTGTGTGTTTACACCCGTCTCCTCAAGATATTCTTGTAGTTGTGCATCCGTAACATCAGCAAATAAATCCTGCGTATTTTCTGCCGTAATATCAGCTAATGCTATTGCACTTTCATCGGTAACCGGTGTAGTATTTCCTTCAATAAAATTTTCAATTGCTTCATCTGAAGCCGTATTTAAAATAGTTTTTTCTGTTTCCTGTAATTCTGTGGCTGCAGCAACCACATCATTTTGTGGTGTTGTTGTATTGTTGTTTGCAAAATAAATCCAACCTGCAAAACCAATAAGGCCTGCCACACAAGCAGCGGCAGCCAAACGCATTACTTTACGTGTAAAGCTGATGCTAATTACTTTTGCCGGCTGTTTTACCTTATTTAAAACAGCAACAGGCAATTCATTAAAATAAGTTGCTGGCACTGTAAATACATTCACCTGTTTTAATTCACTCATTAAGGGAGACAGGTTTTCCAGCTCTTCGTTCACAAACTCAATAGCCTGTACCCCGGCCACCACATTGCCCCCCAATTCTTCAAAATAGCCCTTTGGCAAACTATAAGGTTGTGTTTTAGACAAACTGCTTAATAGCGGAGATAGGTGTTGCAATTCTTCTGCTGAATCTTTGGCTTCCGTTGCTTTAATACGGTTCATTACCACACCAGATAATTCTTCAAAATAACCAGCAGGCACATTAAATACATTTTCTTTTGAAAGAACATCGCTCACAATATCTTCTTTAACAGCATTTAAAACCTGTGCACTCAATTGCTCAAAATAACCAACAGGCACCTGGTAAGGGGTTTGAGGGTTAATACCCGCAACCACGGGGCTTAACTCTTTCAATTCATTTAATATGGTGGCTCTTGTTGTCATTTACAGTTTTGAGACGTTTTTTGTTAACCAAAGTTTAATGATTTAGTATAAAATCTTCTATTTTTTTTACTGCATGATGGTAGCTTGCTTTTAATGCGCCTTCACTAGTTTCCAGCACCCGGCTCATTTCTTCGTAAGGCATTTCATCATAATATCGCAGGTTAAAAACAATACGCTGCTTTTCAGGCAATTGCTGTATAGCTACCTGCAGTTTCCACTCCAACTTATTAGCATCAAAATGCTTGTCGGCTTTTATCTGGTTACTCAATCCACTTTCCACATCGCTTAAAGACACGGAGGCCTTGCGTTTTTTCTGATCCAAAAAAGTAAGGCATTCATTAGTAGCTATCCGGTACAGCCAGGTGTATAACTGGCTATCTTCTCTAAAATTCTCCAAGCCTTTCCATACCCGTACAAATACATTTTGCAGCACATCATTCGCATCCTCATGGTCTATAACCATGCGGCGGATATGCCAATATAGTTTCTCCTGGTATTTTTTAATAATAGCAGTAAAACCCCTTTCTTTAGTAATCGGGTCTCTGAATTGAAGCAACAGTTCGGCATCTTGCAAAATAACCGCCATAGGTTAGCAGTTTTGGGTTATTAATGTGTGTGTTTGAAGGGGGTTTAGCCCCATAGTTTAAAACGCCTGCCTTTTTTATTTATGATACCTGCCGTTAATTAAAAATGAGTGAATGACTAATATTTAAAGACGGGGGTCTTTATATCGTGATAGAATAAAAATGTCCAGCCGGCGGCAGTGCCTTCTTGTAACCATTGCTGGCGCAGTTCCATACACTTTTTTCCATCAAAGTCGTACTTGGCTACAAAGCGGCTTTTCATTTGTTGTTGCTGTGGTGCATCATCGCCGCCAAAAAATACGGTTTCTCCGCCATCTACCATCCAAAAAACCTGATGAAATTTGCTATGCGCATGGGTTAGCTGGTAGCGTATGTAACCATCTATTACGCCTGTTTCTCCTTCTAATAATTTAATGCGGGGCAAATCGCTTTTAAGTAAAATAAATTCATCGGGGGTGTAAGATGGTTTGCCGGTTGCAAGGGCAAAGTCTAATTCTTCTTTATGCACGTAGTAAGTAGCATTGGGGAAGCTGAGTGTTTTTTGCCCTGTAATTTTATCTTCTTTGCTAAGGCCACCGGAATGGTCTTTATGCAAGTGCGTTAATAACACTTTGGTTACTTCTCCGGGGTTGATGCCTTTATCCATCAGGTTTTGGTGTATTTGTAATACGCCATCGCGGTTGTAAAAACCAAGACCAGTATCCAGCAACAATACATCTTCGCTAGTAATAACTACAAAGGGTTGTATTTCTACCAGCAGGCTGCCGGTGGGGCGGTCTTGCAGGTTGTGGGCTGCTTCATCAAACGGAACAAATTGCTTGGTTTTATCTATGGTAAATGAGCCTTCGCTAAGGGGTATTATTGTCATGCTTCAAAATTGATGTAAATAGAACGGATAACAAAATAGAAAGTTTACCAGCCCAACTTACTGCTGTCGCTGAAGGGTGCGACGCAAGGATGTTGCTACAAGCACTGCTGCTGATTACAAAAAAATAATGCTGTATAAATTTTACCGTAATACCATTTGGCGGTCGGCATCTAAACGGATGAGTATGAACAGTAACATGGTGAAGGTTAACAGTGCAGTGCCGCCATAACTGATAAATGGTAAGGGAATACCAATTACCGGAGCCAGACCGATGGTCATACAAATATTGATAGCTATATGAAAGAAAAACACGGATGCTACCCCATATGCATAGCAACGGCTGAAAACGCTTCGTTGTCGCTCTGCAATGGTAACAATGCGCATGAGCATGAGAAAATAGATGCCTAATAAAATAGAACTGCCTATAAAACCAAACCCTTCTCCGATGGTGCAAAAAATAAAATCGGTGCGTTGTTCGGGTACAAAATCGTAGCGGGTTTGTGTGCCGCTTAATAAGCCTTTGCCTAAAAAGCCACCACTGCCAATGGCAATTTTACTTTGGCGTACGTTGTAGTTACCATCTTCTTTCTTTTTGCCAGCTGTTTGTTTAGCTATATCAGCTGCTGCTGCTGCATCTTTTGGTACATACTCTTTACCAATAGTATCGTAAATACGTTTTACCTGATAAGGTTTTAATACCTGATCAAAAATATAGGGCACTGCAAAACGCTGAATACCTACGCATACCCCCCAAATGCCTATAATCAGAAATAGAATTTCACGTTTACGTTTTATTAATCTTTTTAAAAAGTAAATAGCGCCTATTGCTAATACGGTAAGAATTACGGCCAATGTATTTGGGTTAATTAGCAATGTTGCCACTACAAGCGCTGCAAATGAAAAACCAATAATCAGGTACATGGCTGGCAACCCCTCTCTATACATTACCAGAAAAAAAGAAAAATAAACCAATGCCAGCCCGGTTTCGCTTTGCGCTATTGTAATTATTGCGGGCACCAATGCAATGGCAATTGCAATTAACTGCGCTTTGGGTTTATTAAAATCTGTTTCTATACGAGATAGGTATTTGGCCAGCGCAAGGTTTACAAACACCTTACACAATTCTGCCGGTTGCAACTGAAAAGAACTGCCAAACCGTATAATAGATTTGGTACCCATTACCTCTGTATGAAACGGAAAAACAAGTAACAGTAAAACCATACCAAAGGCATAAGAAATATTGGCGGTGGCGGTAAAAAGTTTACTATCTGTTAATAATATAAATATTGCCAATACACCGGCAATTATAAAAAAGAGTGCTTGCTTACTGTAATCGGTTTTTAAAGAAAGGAAACCCTGCACAATGCTATCACCTTCGCGGTAAGTGGTGGCAAAAATGGCTGCAACACCAATACTCACCAGTATTATGTATAGCCACACCAGTAACCAATCTATGCCTTTTGATATAGCGGGGTTGTGCTGGCTCATATAGTGGTGGCGGTTCTTTTAATTTTAAATGTGGTTCTGTTCTGTATGGCAGGTGGCGTATTTTTTATAACCCGTGTTTTGCCATCTGCAGGTGTGGGAGGCGCAGCCGGTGTGTTTCTTCTTTGAAAACGTTTTATTACACTTGTATCTTTTGTAAGTTTAAACCAATTGTAAGCTCTTATAGAATCTTGTTTGTACTGTTCTCTTACCAGATAACCCGGCATCAGGTTTTTGTTGGCAATTTCATCGGCCAGTTTCTTACGTTCTGTGGTTAAGGAGTCTGTAATAAATTTTTCAACCAATAAAGAAGCCATACGGCCTGCCCATGTGGCACCATACCCAGCATTTTCAACAACTATTGCAATGGCTATTTTGGGGTTTTCTCTGGGTGCAAAACAAATAAACATCGAGTTTTCATTTAACTCCGTACGCTTGCCGTCAATTACTTTAAAGTTTTGGGCGGTACCGGTTTTGGCACACATGCTAATACCATCAATACGGGCAATACGGGCCGTACCAATATCCACCACATCCTCCATACCACTAATAATAGCTTCATAAGCCGTATCTGAAATTTGCGTAAGCACATTGTGTTTTTTACGAAATGTATTCAGTATCGTATCTTCTTTAGTTTCTCCATTAATTTTCTCTACAAAATGTGGTGTATAGTAGTACCCTTTGTTAGCTATAATACAGGTTGCATTAGCTAATTGTACCGGTGTGGCCAGCATCATATCCTGCCCAATACCTAAGGTTAAATTAGTACAGCTGCTCCATGCCCCACGGTACACTTTATTATACAATACCGTGTCGGGTATATTACCCTTATCCTCGCTGGGTAAATCAACGCCAATTCTGTGCCCCAGCCCAAAAGCTGTCATGTATTCTCTCCAGCGTTCATACCCTTTCTTTACCGATCCATATTTTGGATTGTCTACCGCCATCCGGTAAACATGTGTAAAATAAGAGTTGCAGGAATTGGCTGTTGCCAAACGTAAATTGGCCGCATGGCCGGCATTGCTATGTGTGCAAGCGGGTTTACCAATACCGCAGGCGCCATAGCGGCCGCCACAACCATAGCCAAAAGACGGCGTTATAATGCCTTCATCTAACGCCACCAGACCTCCCAATGGTTTAAAAGTAGAGCCCGGCGGGTATTGGCCTTTTATAGCACGGTTTAACAAAGGGCTGCTAACATCTAAAAACAGTTTATTAAAATTCTTTTGCCTTTCAGATCCGGTAAGCAAATTAGGATCAAACACAGGGCCCGACGCCATTGCGATAATGCCACCGGTTTTAGGCTCAATGGCCACAATAGCCCCCACTTTATTTTGCAATAGTTTTTCTGCAAGTTGCTGCACTTCTACATCTAAATATGTTTTTAAATCGCGGCCAGCAATAGCAGCTGTATCATACACACCATTTTCCCAACTACCCACCAGGCGATTTTTGTTATCCTTAATCATATAATTAACACCCCGCTGGCCCATCAGTATTTTTTCATAATAGGCTTCCATGCCACTTAAACCCACATAGTCGCCCATGCGGTAAAAACCTTTTGATCGTTTAATTACACCTGAGTCTGCCTCGCCAATATAACCCAGCAAGTTAGCACCCGCCTTAAAAGGATAGACTCTTACCGGTCTAGGCACCAAATCAAAACCCGGAAACTTCCACAAGTTTTCATCCAGCTTGGCATACATTTCTGCCGATAATAAATCTTCAAACACACTGGGGCGTACAGAACTGTTTTTAAAAATAGATTCTACCATCCGCTTCCGGTATTCAGCAGTATCAATTTCTAAAATGCGGCAGAGTGCCAATGTATCCACCTCTTTACGGGCCTGGCTGGGTACTACCACCAGATCGTACATAATAGAGTTATTTAAAATAGCCCTATTCTTTCGGTCGTAAATAATACCCCGGTTAGGGTACATAACCTTTGGATAAACCGCATTATCCATTGCAGCCTGTTTGTATTTGCCCGATATCAGTTGCAGATTAATTAACTGTGCCAGTATAACCACAAACAGTCCAATAAATATCAGGCGTATTACAGTGCTCCTACTTTGATTAAAAACAGACATATAATTAAGTCTCCTTCTTTTTTATGAAACCAGCATTGTATCTATACCCGGCAGCCGTTGCTCGTTGTAAACCCCGAACGGATTTGTGATTAGTTTTCGGGGCACACTTCAGCTACAGAACAAACAGTAAGAATTTTTTAAAACAGTTACGCAGTATTCGTTCTAAACTTCTCCTTCCTGAAAAACAACAACTCGGTAATAAATATCAGCAATAAACTTACTGCAGATGTGCCCAGTACTTTACCGGCAAAAAACCAGAAATTATCAAACTGCATCCATTCTAAAAAAACAAGATAGCAGTGATGCAGTAAAGTTGTAATTACCACCAGCGTAGTATAAGGCGCCCAGCCCATACTTTTAACAGAAGGAGAGGCATAGTTCTGCTCAGCACCCTCCTGGCTAATTAACTGGTTTACCAAAAACGGACGTATATAGGCTATCAGCACACAAGGGGCTGCATGCAAGCCGGGAGTTTTTAAAAAATAATCCAGGGTAAGGCCAAATAAAAATGATACAGCCATTAACATGCCCCGTTTCATATTAAACGGCAGCCATAAAATGTATAAGAAGTATAAATAAGGCACCACAAACTGGTGCAATGGCCGCACCTGATGCAATACAAAAACCTGCACCAGTATAAACAATACAAAACGGGTAATATTTTTTAGTAAAGGGCTCATTAGTTTTTCTTCACCTCCTTTTCTACCTGGCTGCGTTCTTCTTTTTGCAAATCTTCTATTACAGTTACGTACTGAATATTAGAAAATGCCGTAGCTGTTTTTAATTTCAGTTTATAAAAGTTGCTGCTTTTTTCATTTATAATTTCTGCAATGGTACCCACCATAATACCAGGCGGGTAAATATCAGAAACAGTACTGGTTAATACAGTATCGCCTTTTTGCACCTGTGCACTTTTGGGTATGTCTTTCAGGTATAAAAACAGCGGGCTTTCACCATCCCAATACACACTGCCACGTTCGCCACCTTTTTTAAGCATGGCATTTACGCTAAACTGGCGGTGCAGGGCACTCATTACTACAGAAAAATTAGGCCCCACATTTACCACACGGCCCACAATACCCTGAGCACTAATTACACCCCAGTCTTTTTTTACACCCTGATTGGCACCCCGATGGATGGTTATATAATTATTCTGTGCACTCATAAAGTTACCAGCCACCGGCGCATCATAGTACTTAAACTTCTGTATTCGTAGTAAAGAATCAACCCGTATAGAGTCTATCACAAAACGTTGCGTAGTATCGGGCGACTGATAATTTTCTTTAAGCAGATTTCTGAGATGGATATTTTCTTTTACCAGCGCATCGTTGGTTTCTTTTAAACCAAAGTAGTTGTTAACGTTGGTATAGCGTTGGTTTATTTTACCCGTAACCTCACCGGCCACGCCCATAAAGGCAGCTTCATGGCTTTTATTATAGCGCACCAAAAAAGTAATGGCAATTATCTGCAACACCAGAAAGAGGAGGAAATTAGAAAACCTTCTGATGAAGAGAAAGATGTTACGCACAAGAGTTTTTTTATTTGCTTTCTAGTAAATAACAAACTTCAGGCAAATTTGCTTGGGCAATTGTTTGCGTTTTGTTATTTCTGCTTACGTGCTCAATTCTATTAACGCATTACAAACGGATAGCGGTCGTAGCTCTTTAAAGCCAGACCTGTGCCGCGTACCACACTTTTCAGCGGGTCATCGGCCACGTGCACCGGCAGCTTTATTTTTTGGCTCAGGCGTTTATCCAGGCCGCGCAGCAGGGCACCACCACCGGTTAAATACAAACCACGGCGGTAAATATCACCAGCCAGTTCGGGTGGGGTGGTTTCCAGCGCTTTTAAAATAGCTTCTTCGCTTCGGCAATTTCCTGGTAGCTTACCATAATTTGCTTGGGTATACCGGTAACCAGGTCGCGGCCGTTAACCGGTATATCATCTGGCGGGTTGTCCAAATCTTTCATGGCAGCACCAATTTGTATTTTTATCTGTTCTGCTGTACGCTCCCCAATCAGCAAACTGTGGTAGCGGCGCAGGGCTTCCATAATATCGGCCGTAAACTCGTCTCCGGCAATACGTATACTTTGGTCGCACACAATACCTGCCAAGGCAATTACTGTAATACCGGTGGTACCACCACCAATATCAATAATCATATTGCCCACGGGTTCTTCCACGTCTATACCAATACCAAGTGCAGCAGCCATGGGTTCGTGTATCAGGTAAACTTCTTTAGCGCCGGCCTGTTCTGCGCTGTCTCTTACCGCACGTTTTTCTACTTCGGTAATAGAAGAGGGAATGCAAATCATCATCCTCCAGCTGGGCGGAAACAGGGGTTTCTTGGGATAGATCATTTTAATCATCTCCCGTATCATCAGCTCTGCTGCGTTAAAGTCGGCAATTACGCCATCTTTCAGGGGACGAACCGTGCGGATGCTTTCATGCGTCTTTTCGTGCATCATCAGGGCTTTTTTACCCACGGCCAGCACTTCTTTAGGGTTGTTGCGGTTTAGGGCAACAATAGATGGTTCGTTCACCACAACCTCGTCGTTATGTATGATAAGGGTATTGGCGGTACCCAGGTCTATAGCTATTTCTTGTGTAAAAAAATTAAAGAGTCCCATGTTTTCAGTGTCAGTTTTTGAAAATTGGATTTAATGTCTGCAAAATTGGAGGAAATTATTCGAATAAACAAAGCCAAATCCTTGTGCATCAAGGTTTTTTTCCCCACGCACTCCACGGATAAACGCCGGGCTAAATGGGGTATTGCATAAAGACTGGTAATTATTTTAAGGGGTCTGAAAGCTGTTTCCGGGGCTGTTTTTGCATCGCTTTTGATGGCAGGGTGCCTCTTTTCCGTAAAAGAGCCGGATGCATTGACCCCGTTTTTGTGAAAGTACAGGCACAGCTGTTGCCTTTTATTAAAGCACTGTAAATTTTGGGCTATTTATATTAGTTACAACCTATAATTAATACCCTACTCCAGCTTTTGGTGCATGCTCTACAACAGATTGCTGCTTTGCTGATACTAAGTTATGCAGCACAAGTGTGCGACGCAACCAAAGCCCCATAGTTTTACAACTGCTGGTCCACTATTCTTTTTATATTTGAGTGACACCATTTAAACCAATTTAAAAAAACAAGTACATGAAACTACTACTTTTTTCTTTTATACTTTTTGGATGCTTACATATAGCAGTAGCCCAAAATACTAAAATACCCTACGGTAACAATAAAGCGGTGGGTAAATACGCTGATATACGCGGCTTTAAAATGTATTATGAAGTGTATGGCAGCGGCCAGCCCCTTTTGTTTATACATGGTAACGGTGGCCAAGGTGCAGATTTTAGCAACCAGGTGCCTTTTTTTGAAAAAAACTACCAGGTGATTATTGCTGATAGCCGTGCACAAGGAAAATCAAAAGATGCAAAGGATTCTCTCAATTATGAAATGATGGCAGATGATTACGCAGCGTTACTTACCGAATTAAAAATAGACAGCGCCTTTGTGGTAGGCTGGAGCGATGGTGGTATTGAAGGATTGCTGATGGCTATACGCCACCCGCAGAAAGTAAAAAAACTGGCAGTAACCGGTGCCAACCTGTGGCCAGATAGCAGTGCTGTTTACAATGAAGTATTGGATATGGTGCGTCCCTTTTATAATTCACTAAACAAGCCTAACCGCAACGCTATGGAACAAGCCCAATGGAAAGTAATGCACCTGCTGCTGGATGAACCACATATACCTTTAACCGATGTGCAAAAAATAAAATGCCCCACACTTGTTATTGGTGGCGACCATGATGTGATTAAAGAAGAACACACCATGCTGATATACAAAAATATTGCGCAATCGTATTTATGGATTTTGCCCGGCTCTGGCCACAGTACGCCTATTGTTTATAAAGACGAGTTTAACAATACCATACTTTCATTTTTTAAGAACCCTTACAAGAAGTTTACAAAAGAAGACCGGTTTAATTAATACGCAACAAAACCCAAACGCTGCTCCATGGTTTTACTAAGCCGGGGCAGCTTTTTTCTTTCTATTAAAAAACTGGTAAGCTGTGCTATTTCTTTAAAAATATAGTGTTTGTCTAAAGCTGCTTTTAAATAATCTTTGCCGGTACTGCCGCCTGTGCCAATGCGGGTGCCAATGGTGCGGTGCACCATATTCATATGCCTGTAACGCCAGGTACTTAGTTGCTCGTCTATTTCTAACAAACAGTTTAATAATTGAAAAGGCAATTGCAACATAGGGTAACCACGGTATAGCATAATAAATAAAGCTGCGCGGCTTGCTGCAGCAGAAATTATTCTGTCATTATTTGCTGTATTATAAAACACAGTATCAAAAATGCCTGAATTATTTTTTTCAGCTTCTGCCAAACTTTTTTCAAAAGCCGCCTGATAAGTGCTCCAATAAACATGCTTACCCGTTACAGCTTCTCCTTCAAAAGCTGCCCAGTTAGTAGGCTCATTAAAAAAGGGCATACGTTCTAACCATTCGTTTACCAACTCTAATAAAGATTGCTGTGCTTCTGCCTGCTTTACGGCTGTTACCTCTTGTGGCCGTAACTGAGAAATATAATATTGTTGTCCGTAGCGTTGATCATATTTTAAACCTAAGGCCGCTTCTACTATTTTAAATTGTATACTCTGGAAGCCAGAGGCGGGCCGCAACATATCTCTGAAGTCGAGGAAATCCATCGGCGTCATAGTTTCCATGATGTCTATCTGCTGTACCAGCACTTTTAAAATAGTTACACAACGGTTTAAACGGTGCACCACGGTTTGCAGCTCTGGCGAGTTATCGTTCAATGCCGGTTGCTTCATAATGTATAACACAGAGTTTATCTCATGCATCAGTTGCTTAAACCATAATTCATAGGTTTGATGAATAATAATAAATAAGGTTTCATCGTGTGCCGGTTGTTGCAATTTTTCGCTTTCTGGCAGTTGGGCATTCAGTATTTTATCCAGTTGCAGGTAATCGCTATAATGCAAAGACATATAAAATATTTGCCACAAAAATAGTTCTATGCTTTTAATAGCAACCAAAAAAAACAACTTAGTATTGCTTTGTATAACGCATTTGTTTAAACACTGCAATAACAACAGCCATGCAATTTTTGCACACCAAAAAATATTTACTCATTATTTTACTGGGTGCCTTTTATGCTAGCACTGCACAAACAATAACAGATAGTTTACCGGGGCAAACAGACAGCCCTTATTATAAGCTCAATAAACCTTACCTGGCTTCTTATTTTAGTGCCTTAAAATATACGGCTATACAACCAATGCATTTTTCAAAAAAAGACAGAAAACGCTTGGCTATTATTGCCGGCAGCACTGCTGTTTTAATGGCAGGTGATTATGAAATAAAACAATTTGTACAACGCAACCGCCAACCTTTTACTAATGAGGTTGCTGCATTAATTGAACCAACAGGCACTTACTACCCTGTTTTTTTAATGGCAGGTATGTATGTTACCAGCAAGCTTACAAAAAATAAAAAACTAGAGCATGCTTCTTTAGCAGCTGGCAAAGCACTCACTATTACAGCGCTTTTTTATGCAAGCACCAAAGCAGTAGTGCGGCGGCAGCGCCCTGCATATACCAATAATTCATTTTCATATAAAGCGCCGTTTACTGGTGGCCGGCAGTTTACCTCTTTTCCATCGGGCCATACCAGCGCTGCATTTAGTGTGGCAACAGCATTGGCATTAGAATATAAACATAGTAAATGGGTGCCCGCACTTAGCTATACCCTTGCAGGGCTTACAGGCCTATCGCGTATTTACCAAAACAGGCATTGGGCCAGTGATGTGCTGGTGGGTGCCGCCATGAGCCATTTTATAACAAAGGGTATTTATTATTTTGAACAACGGCAACAACAAAAGAAAATCAAAAGCGTGCCGCTTTAATGTTTTTTTCGTTACCGGCAGTAGTGCAGGGGGCAACATTCTTGCGTCGCACACTTGTACAGTAAATCAGTAAGTTAGCATGACCGAAAATTAGAAATGATTTTTTAAAATAAAGTAAGCCTCTTCCGGACTTTCGGTCTTACCGACTTATATTCTTTAGCACAAGTGTGCGACGCAACGATGTTTAACCGGAGTTACTAAGGCTGGTTACAAAAACTCATATCCAATATCGTTTCTGTAATACATGTCTTCAAAACTAATTTGCTTTAATACTTCTTTTGATTTATCTACGGCTTCTCCTACAGAATCTCCGTAAGAAGTTACACAAAGCACCCGGCCACCATTGGTAAGCACGGCGTCGTAGGCTTTTTTAGTACCTGCATGAAAAATGAGGCTATCTGGTGTTTTATAATCAAGGCCCGTTATTTCAAAACCTTTTTCAAAATCGCCGGGGTAACCACCACTAACGGCTACCACAGTGCATGCATAGCGTTCATCACACTCCACCGTAATTGTGTCTAATTTTTTTGCTGCTGCTGCTTTTAAAACTGTTACCAAATCATTTTTTAAACGGGGCATTACCACTTCTGTTTCGGGGTCGCCCATGCGGCAATTGTATTCAATTACAAAAGGGTTTTCGCCTACTTTAATTAATCCAAAAAACACAAATCCGGTATAATTAATCTGTTCTTTGTAAATGCCATTGATGGTGGGTTTTATTACCTGCTCTTCTACTTTGTTCATAAAATCATCATCAGCAAATGGCACCGGGCTAACGGCTCCCATGCCGCCGGTATTTAAGCCGGTATCTGCCACACCTATTCTTTTATAATCTTTTGCATCGGGCAAAAGCACATAATTTTTTCCATCGGTTAAAGCAAATACGCTCATTTCTATACCACTTAAAAATTCTTCTACAACTACTTTCTTACTAGCTTCCCCAAATTTGCTTTGTTGTATCATCAATTCAAATTCTGCCAAGGCTTCAACATGGTTGGTGCAAATAAGCACTCCTTTACCGGCTGCTAAACCATCTGCTTTTAATACAATGGGCAGTGTGTGTTTGGCAATATATTGAACGCCTTCCTGGTATGTTTCTGTGCTAAACTCTTTGTATGCAGCGGTAGGAATATTGTGGCGTTGCATAAATGCTTTGGCAAAAGCCTTGCTGCCTTCAAGCTGTGCCCCATAAGCAGAAGGCCCAATAACAGGAATTGCGGCGGTGCTAACATCTGCTGCAAAAAAATCTACAATGCCTTTTACCAAGGGGTCTTCCGGACCTACCACCACCATATCAATGGCAGTATCCACACAAAATTTCTTTACCTCAGCAAAATCGTTGGCAAGAGAAAGATTAATATTCTTACCACATTCAGAAGTGCCGGCATTACCGGGTGCTATAAACAATTGTGTACATTGATTGCTTTGAGAGAGCTTCCATGCTATTGCATGTTCTCTGCCACCTGAGCCTAATAGAAGAATATTCATCAGTTAGTTTTTACCGGATAAAAGGTTAGAAATGATGCCCAACAAGATCTTGTAAATATAAATTAATGCCGGGCAAATTTATAAAGATGTTTGATTGCCATTCATTATTTCTCTGTATTTTGCCCAAATAACTAATGATTGTGTAACACAAAAAAAATATCATGAGTCAGCTTCCGGTTAAAGGACATCCAAAAGGCTTATACATATTGTTTGCCACAGAAATGTGGGAACGCTTTAATTATTATGGCATGCGTGCCATACTGATTTTGTTTATGACACAGGCCTTGCTATTTAAAGATGATTTTGCCTCTAACCTGTATGGAAGTTATATAAGCCTGATCTATCTATCGGGCCTGGTGGGGGGCTACGTGGCTGATAGGTATTGGGGCAACCAACGCTCTATTATTGCAGGTGGTATTGTAATGGCTATTGCAGAAGTAGTTCTTTTTTTCTGTGCTACGTTCTATCAGTCTAACCCCGGCCTCTCTAACATTCTTTTATATTGTGGCCTTGGTATGATGATTGGTGGAAATGGTTTTTTTAAACCTAATATTTCTAATATGGTAGGGCAATTATACCCCGCCAACGATAAAAGAAAAGATCCGGCCTATACCATTTTCTATATGGGCATTAATTTAGGGGGGGCTATTGGTCCGTTTATTTGCGGGCTGGTGGGTAACACCGGTAATATAGCAGATTTTAAATGGGCCTTTTTGGTAGGTGCTGTTGGCATGGTAATAAGCGTAATCATTCAATTTGTTTTTCATAAAAAATATGTGCTGGATCCAGAAGGTAATGTATTGGGGCTGGTACCGGCACATAGTCCCAAGGGTGCCACCTCGCCAGTTATTACAGTGGTGGGGTTAGCACTTTTTTCAGCACTTAGCATTGCATTAATTTATATTGATGCTGCCAAAGTGAGTTACTTGTTTTACCTGCTGATAGCCTGTTTTGTTATTATACCTGTTATTATTTATACTGATAAATCTTTAACAGCTAACGAAAAAAAGAGAGTAGCCGTTATAGTGCTTGTTTGCTTTTTTGTAATCTTTTTCTGGAGCGCCTTTGAGCAAACCGGCGCCTCACTTACTTTTTTTGCTGAGCGACAAACCGATCGCTCTATGGGATGGAATATTCCTGCCTGGCTCATTACCGCTTTATCTGCTGCATTGGTTTACTATATCTATACATTGTTTAAAAAAGCTTCTAAAAACCTTGCAGGTGAGTACAACGATGGTCTTAGAAAAACGGTAAATATTTTACTGCTTTTTTCGGGCATTGGTATTATTGCTGGTAATATTTACCTGTACAGCAATGGCATGAGTACTGTATCACTCAAAGAAATTCCTACCAGTTGGTTTCAATCACTCAATTCTACTTTTATAATTTTATTTGCGCCCTTCTTTGCCTGGTTGTGGCTAAAGCTGGGTAAAAACGATCCGGCAGCACCAACAAAAATGGCCTTAGGCCTACTTTTATTAGGCGCCGGTTATTTATGGATTGCCTATGGCGTTAATGACCTGCAGCCGGGTGTTAAAGTAAGTATGATATGGCTGGTTCTGCTATATGCATTACATACCTCTGGCGAGCTTTGCTTATCGCCTATTGGTTTATCATTGGTAAACAAACTGGCCCCCATAAAATTTGCCTCTCTTTTAATGGCCATCTGGTTTACAGCAAATGCATTTGGTAATAAGCTGGCAGGTTCTTTAAGTGCTTTGTACCCCGAAGGTGGTAAGGTTACCAATTTTATGGGATACAAAATGAGCAACCTGTACGATTTCTTTATGTTGTTTGTGTTTATGTCTTTTATTGCAGCGCTTTTCTTATTCTTACTAACACGTAAGCTTCAAAAAATGATGCAGGCAAGCAATGCCTGATTACATTATCAGAGCCTGTCTCAAATGGTTTTTTGCCACAAAGACGCCAAGTAAGAAAAGTTGGGTTACAGTAATTTATGACTTTGTGTGGCTTAGCGGCAATTTTCAAAATCCTTACTTTTAAGACAGCCTCTTTTATTTTCACTAACTTTCTTTTACAAAACCCCGATTATGTCTGAAAACAAATTTCAACCATTTGTTAAGCCAGAACAGCAAATGGCTGAGCTAACCGTAAAGTCAATTTTATTAGGTAGTTTGTTTGGCGTTATTTTTGGCGCCGCCACTGTATACCTTGCTTTAAAAGCCGGGTTAACGGTTTCAGCTTCCATCCCTATTGCTGTTATAGCTATTACCTTAGGAAGGCGTTTTTTTAAAACCACCATTTTAGAAAACAACATTATTCAAACCACTGGTAGCGCCGGTGAAAGCATTGCAGCTGGTGTAGCCTTTACATTACCCGGATTCTTATTTCTCTCTTCTCCAGACAGCAGCAAATACTTTGAATACCTTACCATTTTAGTATTGGCTATTGTGGGTGGCTTATTGGGTACCTTATTAATGATACCCTTACGAAAAGCATTAATTGTAAACGAACATAATAATTTACCCTACCCAGAAGGAACTGCTTGCGGAGATGTATTAAAAGCAGGAGAAAAAGGCGGCGACTTTGCACGTACTGCTTTCTGGGGTTTGGGAGTAGCTTTTTTATATGCATTATTGCAAAAGGTGTTGCACGTAATTGCAGAAGTGCCGTATATGGCCACCAAACAAATCAATAAATTTTTCCCTTCTGCTAAAGTAAGTGGAGAGATTACACCAGAGTATTTAGGTGTAGGGTATATTATTGGGCCACGCATTGCCGGTGTATTGGTAGCAGGTGGTGTATTAAGCTGGTTAGTTTTTATTCCCTTACTAGCTACACTGGTACCTTCAGATATTATTGCCACACAACTGGTAAAGCTGGGTTACCTGGCAGATATCACAAAAGACGGTGGCAAAGGTGGCTGGAACGCAGCCACACATACTTTTAATGATTATTCTGCAGCTATTTACTATGCTTTTATAAGACAAATAGGTGCCGGCGCCGTTGCGGCAGGTGGTATTATTACATTAATAAAAACCATTCCTACCATCATTAAATCTGTAAAAGGCAGTCTGGCTTCTTTAAAAAATAAATCTGCCGATGGAGCAACGAGTACGTTAAGAACAGAAAAAGATTTAAGTCTTAAAGTAGTAGGCATTGGTAGTATTGCGCTGATTGCTATTATTGCTTTATTACCCAATATGCCGGGAGATGGTATTGGCCAGCGTTTATTAATTGGCATATTGGTGGTTTTATTTGGTGCTTTGTTTGTAACTGTTTCTTCAAGAATTGTGGGGCTTATTGGTTCTTCCAACAACCCCATCAGTGGTATGACCATTGCCACTGTTATGGGCACCAGTTTAATTTTTTTAAGTGTGGGTTGGAGCGGCAAAGCCTATGAACCCATGGTGTTGGTAGTGGGCAGTATGATTTGTATTGCAGCAGCTAATGCAGGGGCTACCTCACAAGATTTAAAAAGTGGTTATATAGTAGGTGCCACACCCCGCAACCAGCAAATAGCCTTATTTGTAGGTGCCATTGTTTCTTCAATTGTAATTGGCTTAACCATTAAATTTTTAGATAAGCCCAGTGCCGAAATGGTAAGCCAGGGTATTAATCATGCTATTGGCACTGAAAAATATCCTGCGCCACAAGCTACCTTAATGGCTACTCTTATAAAAGGCATACTATCTCAAAACCTGGATTGGCAATACGTCTTTGTAGGTGTTTTTGTAGCCATTGTAATGGAACTTTGTGGTATAAAATCATTAAGCTTTGCAGTAGGTGCATACCTGCCATTATCTACCACACTGCCCATATTTATTGGCGGCGCCATACGCGGTATTGTAGAATGGAAACAGAAAAAAAATAAACAAAGTTTAAGTGCCGAGGAAGAAGAGTTAAGCAAGGGCAGCCTGTTTGCAACAGGCCTTGTGGCGGGTGGTGCCGTGGCGGGTGTGATTATTGCATTTTTAAGTGGCACTGCCGGTGGAGAAAAATTTTTAAATGCTGTTAATTTAGAACACGGTCTTACAGGTAGCATGGGTAATGCCGGCTACTATTTACTAGGGCTGGTATTTTTTATAGCAATGGGTTATGTGTTATACAAAATAGCCTTGCAAAAAAATAAAGAAAGTTTATAAAAAAAAGCCCCATAAATAAACGGGGCTTTTTTTTATTGTTACCAGCAGGAGTATTTCATAGCGGCACCCTTGCGTCGCACACTTCAGCAAAAGTGCTTTGTTGAAAGTTTAATCAAAAGAAAAAAAATAAACCCTAAACCCACATTTTTAATTTTGACTATTGGTTTGCCGTTGAAGTGTGCGACGCAATCCCGAAGGTTCGGGACTGCCACCAGTACTAATGCCCGGCCCCAAAAACGTTAAAAACAGTTAACGCTACACTATTGGCCTTATACTTGCGTTTGCCTGTTAAACGTTTTAATTTGAAAGCCGTATACACTGCAATTACCTGTCTTTTTATTGTTGCCGCACAAACCGCCACCGCGCAAACCATTACCGGTGCGTGGCGAGGAAAAATTAAAAACAGCAATGTTGAATTAAAGATTGTTAAAAGCGGTGATAGCCTGGTGGGTAAAGCCTATTATTATACTTCTAAAAACAATTACAAAAGTTATAGCATTAAAGGCTATTTTGATGGTGCCACCAATGATGTGGTGTGGTGGGATGATGTGCTGCTGGAAGAAAAGCAAAACAAAATACTGAATGGTAATTTACCTGCTACAGCCTATTTAAATGTGGCCGATTTTAATTGCCCCGGTGATGATGAAATGCTATTAGATGGCAGCAGCACCGTAAAAACAGACCGCAATAGCAACCGCGTTAATTTGCACCTGCAAAAAATAAACAACCCCATTTTTAGCGATGACTGGGATTTTGTAATAGACAACTACACCGTTGGCGCCAACGACCCTTATATTATTGATAGCATTGCCACACTTACAGGTGCTACCAAACCAATACCAGAAGAAGTGGTGGTTACTGCACCGGCTATTATTACCAAACCCAGTCCACCGGTTGCAGCACCTGTTATTACTGCGCCAGCACCAGTAATTGCCGGCAGTAACAGTAACATTGAAAAATTTAATAAACGCACCAAAGATTTGCAAACGGTAATACCCATTACAGCCAATAGTATTGAGTTGCAGTTTTATGATAATGCTGCCATTGATGGCGATTCCATTGCCATTTTCTTAAACGGCAAATTAGTAAGAGAGCATATATTATTATCAGGTGAGGCACAAACAATAAAATTGAATGCCGCAGATTTGGAAGAAGATAATGAACTGGTAATGGTGGCAGAAAACCTGGGCTCTATACCCCCCAATACTTCTTATATGGTAGCTATTGTTGGCAATAAAAAGTATGAAGCCCGCTTATTTGCCAACGAAAACAGCAGTGCTTTAATACGATTGGTAAAACCTAAATAATGATGGTGGGGCATCCCAAAAAGAAGAGCGCAGCGGTAAGGCTGCGCTCTTCTTTAAGTTTATTTTTATTATAACTACACCACCACATTTATCATTTTATTCTTTACATAAATAATCTTCTTGGGTGCTTTCCCTTCCAGCCATTTTAATACGGTGGCATCTTGCAATACCAAAGCTTCTACCTGCTCTTGTGTAGTATCTAAAGCCAATGTTAACTCAGCACGGGTTTTACCATTAATAGCAACCGGGTAAGCTTTGCTTGTTTCTACCAGGTATTTATTTTCTATAACCGGGTAAGCAGCATCTAATATACTGCCGGCATTGCCCAATAAATGCCACAGTTCTTCTGTTACATGCGGCGCATAGGGTGTAATGGCAATTAATAATTTTTCCAGCACTTCTTTTTTATGGCATTTCAGGTCGGTTAAATCATTTACGCCAATCATAAAATTACTTACACCGGTATTAAAAGAAAAACGCTCCGTATCTTCTTCTGCTTTTTTAATGGTTTTATATAAAGCTTTCCATTCTGCATCGCTGGCTTTATCATTGGTCCACACCTGCCCTTTTAGATCATCGTAAAACAGGCGCCATAATTTTTTTATAAAGCGGTGCACGCCTTCTATACCCTTAGTGTCCCAAGGTTTGCTATCCTGCACGGGGCCTAAAAACATTTCATACATGCGAAAAGTATCAGCGCCAAATTTTTCCACTAACATATCTGGGTTAACCGTATTGAATTTTGATTTACTCATCTTTTCTGTTTCAACACCGCAGATATATTTGCCGTCTTCTAAAATAAATTCAGCATGGGCATATTCACCGTTGCGCCACTGCTTAAAAGCTGCTATATCCAATTCAACACCATCCACAAAGTTCACATCAACATGTAATTTATCTATTGGCTTTCCTTCAAAACTTTCTTCTTCTGCCAGTATGTTTTTTGACACAAACTTATTGGTGCCATTAATTCTATACACAAACCGGCTGCTGCCCTGTATCATTCCCTGATTCACCAATCGCTTATAGGGTTCATCAAAACCAATATGGCCTAAATCGTACAAAGCCTTCGTCCATAAACGGCTATACAATAAATGCCCCACCGCATGTTCGGTGCCACCTGGTTCCAGTAATCACTCACTGTACGATCGCAAAATGCAGCATCGTTATGCGGATCCATATAACGCAAAAAATACCACGATGAGCCGGCGTAACCGGGCATCGTATTCGTTTCTAATTCTTTTGCCACCCACGCAGGTATATTGGCCAGGGGGCCTTCGCCTTCTGGTCCTGCACTATAACTATCCACT
>REAR01000107.1 GCA_004295245.1 Sphingobacteriales bacterium
GCAAAACTAAAAATACAACTGGTAATAACGATGGCTAAAAGAAAGCATTTTTTCATATTGACTTATTTAAGCAGTGTGAAGATAACAGTTGCCGGGTGTATTTTGATGCCGGGTGTATATTAGTTGAACGGAGCGCCGCAACAATGCTTAACCGGAGCGGTGTGGCTGGCTACCCAAAATAAAAAAGACCGCACCGGGTGCAGTCTTTTAGTATAGGTTGATGCGTTATTATTTAAAATTGCTCCAATCCGCTAAAGAAGAAACTACCTTCTATTTGTGCATTGGCATCGCTATCGCTGCCGTGTACTGCGTTTTCTCCTAAAGAAGTGGCATATAATTTACGGATGGTGCCTTCTGCTGCTTGTGCAGGATTGGTGGCGCCTATCAATTCTCTGAAAGCGGCTACTGCATTCTCTTTTTCTAAAATAGCTGCAACAATAACGCCGCTGCTCATAAATTCTACCAGCTCTCCGTAAAACGGACGCTCTTTATGCACCGCATAAAACTCGCCTGCTTTTTCTGCGCTCAGTTTGGTTTGCTTTAAAGCCACCACGCGGAAACCTTCTTTAATAATTCTGTCTAGAATAGCTCCGGCATGTCCGTTCTTCATGGCATCGGGCTTAATCATTGTAAACGTTCTGTTACTCATATTTCTGTTTCTTTTTTGCGCCGCGAAGATAGGGAAGTTTACTGAGGAATGCCAGCTTTAAAGGCTTTAATTAGCCTTCAAAAAAGAGGCATTTACCACCAAACACCCTTATTGTTATTAACGGGTTTTAATTACCTTCGCCACCATTTTATGAAGTCAATTACAGCACTCTACCCATTATTGTCTACCCCCCAGAATGTGGTGATAACCATGCACCAGAAACCCGACCCGGATGCCATGGGTTCTTCTTTGGCATTGGCTGGCCTGCTGCAGCAATTGGGGCACGAGGTGACGGTTATTTCTCCCACCAATTGGCCTGGTTTTTTAAACTGGATGGAGGGTTGCAAAATGGTAATTGATTATGAATACCGTAAAGATCTGGCAGAAGCGGCTTTGCAAAAAGCAAGCTGGCTTTTTTGTTTAGACTTTAATACCCTGCCCCGCACCAAGCATATGGCAGCCACATTGCAACAATTAAACTGTGTAAAAATATTAATAGACCACCACCAGCAACCCGAGGAAACCGCTTTTACGTATGGTATTAGTAACCCTGCTAAAAGCTCTACTTGTGAAATGGTGTATGATTTTATTACAGAGACGGGTAATGGCCATTTAATAACCCTTGGCATGGCAGAAAGCTTATATGCCGGGTTAATTGGAGATACGGGTTCGTTTCGTTTTCCGGCGGCTACTGCAGCTGTGCATAAAATGGCGGCGCACCTGAAAGAAGTAGCAGGGTTTAACCATACGCAGGTGCACGATCATATTTATGATAACTTTTTAGAAAACCGCCTGCGTTTTATTGGCCATGTGCTTACCAACCGTATGGAGGTTTTATATGAATACAATACTGCAATTATTGCCGTAACCAAGGCCGACCTGTTGCGCTACGATATAAAAACCGGCGATACTGAAGGGCTGGTTAATTATCCGCTAACCATACAGGGTATAAAAATGGCAGCTATTGTAATTGACCGCGATGAAGAAAGAAAATGGAGCTTTCGCAGCAAAGGCAATGTAGATGTAAATACCTTTGCCCGAAAATATTTTAATGGCGGCGGCCATTTTAATGCATCGGGTGGCAGAAGCCTGGAAACCCTGCAAAAAAATGTAGAATTGTTTAAGCAGGCATTAAAAGAAAATCAAACTTTGTTTCAATAAACACTTTAAAAAACGATATGAAAAAACTCACACAATTGGTTTTGGCTTTAGTCGCAATTACTGCTATGACAGCATGTGGCGGCACCAACTACAAAAAAACAAAGAGCGGCTTAATGTACAAGTATGTTACAAAAGCCAGCACAGCTGCTGCTAAAGAGGGCTCTATTCTTAAAATACACTACACTCAAAAATTAAACGATTCTTTGCTGGTAAGCTCTTATGGCAATATGCCTGCTTATGCGCCAGTAACAAAGGGCCAGCCCGATGCATATGATGTATCTGAATTGTTTACCGATTTGCATAAAGGAGATAGTTTAATTGTTGTGCAGTTAGTAGATACTTTAATGAAAAAATATCCTCCGGGTTCTATGCCTCCGTTTATGAAAAGCGGCGACCGCCTGGTATGGACTATAAAAGTTACCGATGTTTTTGCTGATGAAGCTGCTGCCAATACAGACCGCCAGGGCGAAATGGCTAAAGCACAAGCTGCAGAATTTGAAAAACAAAAAGGCACACTTGCTAAAGAAAGCAAAGAATTGGAAGCATGGTTAGCCAGTAAAAAAATTACTGCACAAAAAACCGGCACCGGCACTTATGTGGTGGTACAAGACCCCGGCACCGGTGCACAGGCAGATTCTGGAAAAGTAATTACCGTACATTATGTTGGTAAGAAAATTTCTGATGAAAAAATATTTGAAAACAGTCACGATGCTGGCCGCCAGCCCTATACTTTTCAATTAGGCACCCGCAATGCAATTGCCGGTTGGGATGAAGGTTTGAAACTATTTAAGAAAGGTGGCAAAGGTGTTTTGTATATACCCGGCACTTTGGCTTACGGACAAAATCCACCACAAGGCTCTCCGTTTAAACCCGGCGAAGCTTTATTATTTGAAATTGAAATGGTAGATGTAAAAGATAGCCCGGCTGCACAGCAACCACAAGCTACTGTAGATACTACACAAAAGAAATAATACAATAGTTGGATTATAAAAAAAGCAGCAGTGTATAACTGCTGCTTTTTTTATTTTGGTACCAGCAGCATCGCCCTGGTTAAACATCGTTGCCACGCTCGGTTCAACGGCAACGCTTTGTTGAAAAGAAATCCTTTTATAAAAATAGCGCCACTTAAAATTTATAACCAATTGCAAAGCCACCAAATAATGGCCAAAAACCGTTTTCATTAAAAAGGGGGGTTAAGGCTACTTTCCAGGTAAAGCCCTGGCCCTGTGGCACCCGGCGGTAGCCAAAGTTAAGCGTTCCAAAAAATGAGTTCTTTTTTGAAATGGGTAATACAAAATGACCGGCATATTCTTTACCACCCACAGAGCGGCAACCGTTAGAATCGCATATATAATTACCACCCTCGGTATAACCGTATCCATCGTAATGAAAATAAGTAAGGCCCGCCCCTGCTTCAAAAAAGCTGTTGTTTTTTCCCATCAGCCAATTTACCTGCAGCGGTATTGAAAATATGCGTTCCTCATCATTATACAAACCACTAAACCCACCCCGTAAACCAATACCATCAATTCTATTAGGGTTTAACCGTTTGTCTACAGTAAAAGAATAAGGGCCACCAATGCCCCCCAACTCAACAAAAAAATTGGTATTACTTACCTTGCCTGTGTTGGTTTGTGCCTGTGCGGTAGTGGTAACCAATGTTGCCACTAAAAACTGTAATAGTGTTTTCTTCATAAAAGTATTTTGTGTTTATGCTACGCGGCAGTTACTTAACCGTATACATGACAATGCCACAGCCTAAATAGCTGTGGCATGTTATTAAATAAAATCTTAAAACTTATAACCAAAAGAAACGCCCCCGTAATAAGGTACAAAAGTACCTTGCCCAAAAATGGGGTTTATAAATGCACGAAATGTAAAGCCGCCATCTTTTGGCTGTAACCGATAGCCAATTAATAAATGCCCAAACGTGGTATTAAAACTACCGTCACTCGTAATATCCCCTGTAGCAAAAACAGGGGTAACACCGGCGCCTAGTTCAAAATAATTTTTTTGGTCTTTACCCATCAGATAGTTAATACCTATGGGCACAAAAAGAATTCCAGAGCCATCAATGGCAAAACCACCAAAACCAATGCGGCCACCAATACCGTCTTCTTTGCCAGTAAAACGGGTATCAAAATTAAATGATGCAAGGCCCGGGCCTCCTAATTCTGCATAAACAGATTTTGCAGACTGTGCGGTTGCCAGTGTTTGTATTGCTGTAATAAAAGCTACAAAGAGTAGTAATTTTTTCATAAAGGTTATTTTAATTAGTACAATATTAAAGTAGTTAGCAATTAGAAGCGTAAATTTTGTTGTTAAAATTTGTATGGCATTATAAGAAACAATTTTTGCTATGCGTAAAAATATTTTAGTTTACAGCTTTTGTATTGACACTTTAAAAAAGCACCATGTTGCACTACTGTTAAACGGAGCGCCGCAAGAATGTGCAACCGGAGCGTTGCTGCTGGTTACATAATATTTACTTCTCGCTGCAGCAACACACCAAATTTGTTGTACACATCTTGTATAATGGTTTCGCTTAGTGCCAGTATTTGGTTACCGCTGGCAGTACCATAATTTACCAAAACCAATGCCTGTTGTGCATGGCAGCCTGCATCACCGGCACGGTATCCTTTCCAACCGGCTTGTTCTATTAACCAACCTGCAGCCAATTTATAATGTGCGTTACCGGCAGCGTACGCCACCACATTGGCGTGTTTAGCTTTTATTGTTTCATATAATTGAGTTGTTACCACCGGGTTTTTAAAAAAGCTACCAGCATTGCCTATATCATTTGGGTTGGGCAACTTAGAAGAACGAATGGCAATAACAGCTGCTGATATGGCTTTTATACTTAACTGCTGCACTTGCATTTTTTGCAGTTCCTGCTCAATGGCGCCATAACTAACCGCATACACAGGTTGTTTGCGTAGTTTGTATGTGACATTTAAAATAATAAATTGATTGCGGTACTTGCTTTTAAAAATGCTTTCGCGGTAGCCAAATTCGCAGTCGGACGCATTAAACTGTATTATTACTTTATCGTTTATATGAAATGCTTCTAACTGATGAAATACATCTTTTATTTCTACCCCATAAGCGCCAATATTTTGCATAGGAGAAGCGCCTACGTTGCCCGGTATGAGCGACAAATTTTCTATGCCGGCATACTCATTAGCAATACAGTGCAGCACAAACTGATGCCAGTTTTCGCCGGCTGCTGCTTTTATATAATAATAATCTTCATCTTCTGCCACCAACTGAATGCCCTTAATGGTATTGTGTAAAACAAGCCCCTGCACATTTTGCGTAAACAAAATATTTGAACCGCCTCCCAGTATTAAAGCCGGGTTGCTGATAGACAAACATTCTTCCAGCATGGCCACAGAACTGAATGCACAAAATTTTTGGGCAATTACATCAATGCCAAATGTATTGTATTTTTTAAGCGAAACGTTTTGCTGAAAATTCATAAATACCTATTCCTGTTTTCAGTTTCTAAGATAAATGTTATTTGCCGCCCGTAAATAAAATATATACAGGCCCGGCAAAGGTTTTAATTTTATATACAAATCTTTTTATGCAAAAAACAGCCCTTGTTATTGGCGCCACGGGTTTAATTGGCAATTATGTTGTGCAACAATTGCTAAATGATGCTACCTATAAAACGGTGCGTACCATTAGCCGCAGGCCAACAGGTTTAACGCATGCAAAACTGGATGAACGCATTGTAAACTTTGAAGATGCCGCACAACTTACCGAAGCTGTAGGACAAGGAGATGTATTGTTTTCTTGCATGGGTACCACCAATGCCAATGTTAAAGGCAATAAAGCATTGTATAAATTTATTGATATTGATATACCCGCCATGGTTGCTGCAACAGCCTATGCCAATAATTACAGCACCTGCCTGCTGGTTTCTGCCATAGGTGCCAACACAAAAAGTGGCAATTTTTATATACAGTTAAAAGGCATGGCTGAAGAAAGAATAATAGAAAGCAAACTCAGCAGCATTCATATTTTTCAGCCTTCTCAATTATTAGGCAACAGAAAAAATGAAAAACGTACGCTTGAAAAAATTGCGCAGGTAATAATTAGTGGCATCGGTTTTTTATTTGTAGGGGCACTCACAAAATTTAAACCCATCCATTATACCGAAGTGGGCAATGCCATGTTGGTTGCGGCAAAAAAAAATACACCGGGGGTGTATCGCTATACTTATAAAGAAATGAAGTCATTACTGTCACCAGGTGCTTAAACTCCAACTACGCTCAAATACCTCACCTGCTGCTAAAATATTGATGCCTTCTTTTTCTGTAAGTTGCTGAGAAGTATTTACACTGTCTGCAATACCACACCAGGGTTCTATACATATAAAATCAGCATCTTTAGCCGCCCAAATACCCATGAAAGGAAAATCAGCATACTCAAACTGCCAGCCATTGGGGGTTTTATCAGAACAAAGACAAATACTATCTGATTGTAACCCCTTCAATACAATAGCATCTTTATAAAATAACTCTTTTTGCAAAGGCAGTATATTCGTTTGTTGCAATAGCGGTGTGGGTGATGCTTCAATTAATCCCTCTTTTGAAATAGGCCAGCGGCCTGCTGTTTCTTCTTTATTAAATTTAAGATGGTAATCGTTATAAGCAGTAGTTGTATGCAGCGGTATTGCAAATGCCGGGTGTGCACCAATAGAAAAAAACATTTCCGTGCTGCCATTGTTACGCACTTCATATACTAACTGCAGCTTATTTTGTACCAAGCTATAATGCAGCAGCAACTGAAACTGAAATGGATACTGTGCCAGCGTTGCATCAGTAGCTGTAATAGAAAAACTGGCTGCCGCCTGTTCTTGGTGTACCACTTCAAACTCCATATCTCTTGCAAAGCCATGCCGCGGTAGCTGGTACGATTTATTATTATAGAAATAGGTATCGCTTTTTAAGGTGCCAACTATCGGAAATAATACCGGCGAAAACTTGCCCCAATACGCTGCATCGCCGCTCCACATATATTGCAATCCTGTTTGTTTATTAAAAACAGATTGCAACTCGGCACCTTTTGTATGCACTGCAACATTCAATACCTCGTTTTCTAGTTTTATAATGGGCATCATTTAAAATTATTGGTTGGTTAATTCTCCCCGCAGCGATACCTGTAACTGTTTTTTTATTGCTTCGGTAGATTGTCCGCTGCCTAATAAAAACATCAGTTTGGTAACGGCGGCTTCAAAGGTCATATCAAAACCGCTGATAACACCCGCTGCTTCCAAGTATTCGCTGGTTTCATAGCGTCCTAATTCTACCGCACCACCGTCGCATTGAGAGATATCTAAAACTATAATTCCGTTTTCAATAGCCTGTTTAATGGCTGTAATAAACCAACTGGCTGTATTGGCATTGCCGCTGCCAAATGTTTCAAGTACTACGGCTTTAATACCCGGCGCTGTTAATACTGCATTTACAGTGGCCGGTGTTATACCCGGAAATAATTTCAACACCCCTACCGATGTATCTAAAGCGGTATGCAGTTGCAGCGCCGCATCCGGGTATTTAGCAATATACTCCTGCTTGTATTTTAAACTGATGCCTGCTTCTACCAGCGGCGGATAGTTCATTGAATAAAACGCTTCAAATTTTTCAGCATTGTATTTTTTAGAACGGTTGCCCCTAAACAAGAGGTAATCAAAATAAATACAAACTTCCGGCACTACGGCTTTGCCGTTTTCGCAGGCGGCTGCAATTTCTATAGCGGTAATAATATTTTCTTTCGCATCCGTTCTTATTACACTAATTGGCAACTGAGAGCCGGTTAGTATTACCGGTTTGCCTAAGTGCTCCAGCATAAAACTTAAAGCAGATGCAGTGAACGACATCGTATCTGATCCATGCAGTATTACAAAGCCATCATAATTATTGTATTCTTTATAAATAAGTGTAGCAATCTCCACCCATATCTCCGGTGTCATATTCGATGAGTCAATTGGCGGCGCAAACGCATGAAAGCCCAAATGAAAACCCAGCTTATTAATTTCCGGCAACTGCTGCAACAAATCGTTAAAGCCAAAAGGCCGCAGCACTCCTTCTTCATTGTGCACCATACCCACAGTGCCGCCGGTATAAATAATCAGTATAGCAGGTTTGGCTTGCATGGCATTAATTTATGGCGTGAAAATAATGCGTTTTACTCACAAAAAAAGCGTGGGCTAATTTTGCGCTAATAGATATGTTAACCAGGATTCTGTCCCGAACGTTCGGAATCATAGCAGCAGGCGTTGCGTCGCACACTTGTGCTTTATAGCTTTACTCAGCTTTAGTTATCTTGCAGCAAACCACCCCGCATGCACATAAAAATATACTTTAACAATAAGCCGCTGTTTCTTTGCGATGCTATTACTGAAGAGCTGGAGCCCTACCGCCACCACGATGATGCCGTGTATATTGATGAACTGAATACGCATACCGTTAAAAGCATGTTACACGAAATGCAACTGGATAAAGTGCATGCCGGCATTTTTTATCACCCCAACCTTGATGAATTAAAGAAAGCATTCTGGAGAAAGTTTACGATTATACAAGCAGGCGGTGGACTGGTTGAAAACGGCCACAACGAAATATTAATAATTTTCAGAAGAGGCAAATGGGATTTACCCAAAGGCAAATTAGACGAAGGCGAAACCATTGAACAATGCGCCGTAAGAGAAGTGGAAGAAGAATGTGGTTTAACCAATATACAACTGGGGCCCTTATTACTAACTACATACCACACCTATAACGAAAGTGGCAAAGCTATTTTAAAAGAAAGCCATTGGTATAAAATGAAGGTGCCCGGCAGTCCGCAATTGGTGCCACAAACAGCAGAAGATATACATGAAGTAAAATGGATTGCCAAAACCGGCTTTGCAGCAATTATGTCTAACACCTTTCCATCTATTAAAGATGTGCTGGCTTTGTATTAAGCCGTAGGGTGTTTTAAAACAGCCACGGTAATTCTTGATGTGCAAACCAGCTTTTCTCTATCATCGTAAATTTTTATTTCCCATACCTGTGTGCTGGCACCAATATGTTGTGGCTTGGCAATGCCGGTAACATACCCGTTGCGGGCACTACGTACGTGGTTGGCGTTTATTTCTAACCCCACACAGTAAAATTTTGAGGCATCCACCACCAATGCGGCACCTACACTGCCCAATGTTTCTGCCAGTGCCACTGACGCACCCCCATGCAATAATCCATAAGGTTGTTTTGTACGATGATCTACCGGCATACGCATTTGCAGAGAATCATCGCCAATGGCTGTCCACTCCATACCCAAATGTTCGCTCAGGGTATTATTACCCAGCGCTTTTAATTCTTCCAGTGTTATATCTTTTTTAAACCAGATAGACATAGTTGTGTAGCATTAAAATTGATGAATAGTGGTATTGCCGTTGAACCGAGCGTGGCAAAGATGCAACACCGGAGCGTTGCCGCTGGTATCCTACAAAAAAATTATAATCTTAAATCTCTTGCCACCACATCGGGCAAAAATTGTTTTACATCTCCTTTGTTGCGTAATACATCTCTTACCAGGGTAGATGCTACAGACGTATATTGGGGCAGGCAGGTTAAGAAAACGGTTTCAATGCCGGGTTCTAAACTGCGGTTCATATCTGCAATGGCTTTTTCGTATTCAAAATCGTTTACGTAGCGGATGCCTCTAATAATAAAATTGGCATTTACACTTTTGCAGCATTCAACCGTTAAGCCATCATACACTACAGCATCTATATTGGGGTTGTGCTGGTAAATTTCTTTAATCCAGGAGGTGCGTTGCTCTTCTGTAAACATGGGCACTTTGTTAGCGTTGCGGCCAACACCAATATACACTTTATCAAACATTGACATAGACCGGTTGATAATATCAAGATGGCCAATTGTGATGGGATCGAAGGTGCCGGGAAACAGGGCAATGCGTTGCATAATAATTTATTTAATCAGGTAACCTGTGCCGGGTTCAAAGAAAAGCATTTTATATATACAAATACGGCTGCTGGTAGTTTTTATTTAACGGGTATTAGTTTTGTAAGGTTTTGCCACCAGCCAGTAAATACAATACGGCCATGCGCACGGCCACGCCGTTTTCTACCTGTTGCAAAATAATAGAGTGTTTGCCATTGGCTACATCGCTGTCAATTTCCACACCGCGGTTAATAGGGCCCGGGTGCATAATCACAATATCTTTATTGAGCGATTCTAATAAACTACTTTTTACACCATAGGCAAGGTTATACTCCCGCAACGATGAAAACAATACCTGGTTCTGGCGTTCTAATTGAATGCGCAGCACATTGGCCACATCGCACCACTGCAAGGCCTCTTTTATATTGTAGGTAACCTGCACATCAAATGCTTCTTTTAAATGCACGGGTATTAATGTGGGCGGACCCGCCACCATAATTTCTGCCCCCATTTTTTTAAGCAGGTAAATATTGCTAAGTGCCACACGGCTGTGCATAATGTCTCCAATAATGGCCACCTTTTTTCCTTGCAAGCTGCCTAATTTTTCTCTGATAGAAAAAGCATCTAACAATGCCTGTGTAGGATGCTCGTTAATGCCATCTCCGGCATTTACAATAGCAGCAGGAATATGTTTTGCCAAAAAATGGGGTGCTCCACTGGCACTATGGCGCATTACCACCATATCCACCTTCATGCTTAAAATATTATTTACCGTATCTAACAGTGTTTCTCCTTTAGAAACAGAAGAGCCGCTGGCAGCAAAATTAATAGTATCGGCACTCAGGCGTTTTTCAGCCAGCTCAAAACTCATACGGGTGCGGGTACTGTTTTCGTAAAACAGGTTCACAATCGTAACATCTCTTAAAGTGGGAACTTTTTTAATAGGGCGTTGTAATACTTCTTTAAACTGAACAGCAGTATCCAGTATCAACTGTATATCCGAGGGCTGAAGGTCTTTTATACCCAGCAGGTGTTTGGTAGAAAGGCTCATTAAAACGCAAAAATATAGGGAAAACCAATATGACGGAATTATAATTTTTTTTTAAACCAGCTGCGTCGCCTTGGGCAGCAGCCGTTGCGTCGCACCCTTCAGCTAAAAAACAATAGCAGCAAAAGCCAGCCCCGTCATATTTTTTTGTTTATTACAATAACAATATTTTTGAACCAACCAACCCAATGCCCGTGTACTGTAAAAATTGTAATAGTGGCCTGCAGGGCAATTTCTGTCATAATTGCGGGCAAAAAAAAATCAATCCCGAGCACAGAACATTAAAACACCTGTTTGAAGAATTTTTTCATTACTTCACCCACCTGGATAGTAAGGTTATCAGAACCATAAAGACCCTGTTAACAAAACCCGGCCAGATAACCAAAGATGTTATTAATGGTATTACGGTAAAACATTTTAAGTTAAGCTCTCTGTTTCTAATTGCTACCCTCATCTATTTTTTATTAAGAAATAATTTTTATGGTTTTATGAACACACCGTTTAACGGACAAATCAATTCTGGTATTGGAAGTGACTTGAAACGCTACATGGTTGAACAAAAAATGATGCATACCGGGGTAACAAAAGAAGTGATTGCCACAGCATACAACCAAAAACTTACTAACTATGGCAAGCTGGTTACGTTGTTTTTAATACCCTTAACCATTCCGGCATTGTGGATTATTAACCTGATAGTGAAATTATTTAAAAAGGGGCATCGGTTTAAAGCTTACGATCTGGGTATGGCCTCCTTAGAGATTAATACCATGCTAGTTATTTTGCTTTTTGTTTTTGGGAGTATAACAAACGAATTAATTTATTTGGTAGCCGGCAACACCATAGTAAATGCAATAATAATAGTCATTATTTTTATGGCAGTTATTTTTTTATTGCTTCTTTTTATGAAGTGTTTATTTGAAATAAAATGGTGGCTGTCTATTCTGTGCTTGCTACTTTTCTTAGGGCTATATGCATTTGTGATCGATCTTTTCAGGCTAATTTCGTTCTTGGTGTTAATTTAAACCTGCTCATCAGGCTGCATTAATCTCTCTTGGCTTATTCATGCACCATTTTTCCAATTTAGCTACTAATTCATCCAGCTTAACAGGTTTACTAATGTAATCATTCATGCCAGCGGTCAGGCATTCTTCCTGGTCGCCCTGCATGGTATTGGCGGTAAGTGCTATAATAATCGGCTGGCGGATGTCTTGCTTTCTTATTGCTTTGGTTGCTTCCAATCCATCCATCTCCGGCATTTGCATATCCATCAATACAATGTCAAACGTATTTTTTATGGCAGCATCCAAGGCTTCCTGTCCATTCTCAACCATGGTTGGCTCGTAGCCCAGTTTTTTAAGAATATGTAAAATTACCTGTTGATTGATAAGATTGTCTTCAGCAATAAGTATGTGCAGCGGATAAGCTTCTGCAAAATTGCCGGGTAATTTTTCTTGTATTGTTATTTCTTCTGATAGCGAATAACCGTTGGGTTGTAAGCCACTGAGCAAATGCTTACTCAACACGTGTTGCTTAATGGGTTTGGTTAAAATAGATTTAAAAAGTTTATGATGCTCTTTGGCAAAATCGTTACCGATGGAGCTTAGCAATATCACCGGCATTTTGGGCAATAACTGATTTATTTTTTGGGCTAACTCAACCCCGTCCATAAAAGGCATTTGCATATCAGAAAGCACAAGGTTAAAAGCAGCATCATTTTCTAAAATCTCCATTGCCTCTTGCCCAGACTCTGCCAGCACTGGTATCAGTTTCCATTGCTCTAACTGACTTTTTAAAATAGCTCTGTTGGTTACATTATCATCTACCACTAATATTCTTTTACCTTCCTGGTCGGCCATATTGTATTGGGTGTATGCCTGTAATTGGCGGTTGCTTTTTTGTGTTTTTATGGTAAATGCAAAAACAGATCCTTTGCCTTCTTCACTGGTAACATAAATAGTTCCCTGCATCAACTTTACTAACTTTTCAGAAATGGCCAACCCAAGACCCGTGCCCCCGTATTTACGGGTGGTAGAAGAATCTACTTGCGAGAATGATTTAAACAAGCGGTTTATTTTATCTGCCGGTATGCCAATACCAGTATCTCTCACTTCAAACTCTAAATCAATATCTCCATTAGCTGTCACTTGTTTTGAGTGTACTGCCACAAAAACTTCTCCTTTTTGGGTAAACTTCATAGCATTGCTAACAAGGTTGGTAAGTATTTGGCGCAGCCTTAAGCCATCGCCCACTATTTGTGCCGGCACATCCGGGTCAATCTGGTAAACCAGATCAATACCTGTGTGTGCGGCCTTGGTGCCAAATATGTCCAATATATCTTCAATACAAACTCTTAAATCAAAATCATCTTTTTCCAATTCCATATTCCCCGATTCTATTTTTGAAAAATCGAGTATATCGTTTATCACATTCAACAAGCTTTCGCCACAGGTGGTAATTGTATTGGTAAACTCCCGCTGTTTATCATTTAATGCAGTTTCAGATAAAAGCGATGCCATTCCAATCACCCCGTTCATGGGTGTTCTTATTTCATGGCTCATGGTTGCTAAAAAAATACTCTTGGCCTGATTGGCCTGCTCTGCCTCCTGTCTTGCTTTTTCTGCATGCTGGTACGCTTTCTCCAATGCTTCTGCATTCAGTCTCCGTTCTTCATTTAAAACAGCTTCTTTCTGCAGGTGCCCCATTTGTATTGACTGATGAATTTGTATTTGACTATATTTCTTTAATTGGTAAGCCCATAAGCCACAAATAAAAAATATAATAGCCGCAAGTAAAATATGTATAATAAAAGTTTGCAATTCTAATGTATCCAATTGGGTAAAATACACTTCATCTACTCCAAGGTTTTGCATATACCCCAACACACCATGGTGCACCACTACCACCAATACTAAAGGAATTTGCAGTTTCCAATCCTGATAGGTTATTAACACGGCACTGCCAATAAAAGCAAAAAAATGCATTTCAAACAGGCCATGCATCTGATAAATATACTGCGCCATAAATACAGCCAGCACCACACTTAATACATACTGGTACAAATTAGATTTTGGCAACGCAATTTTTACGGAGTAATAAGCCAACAGCGATAAACTGCCTACACCAATAGCAATGCTCCAGGTATCATAAAAGAATGCAAACAAAAAACCGCCAATAAAAAAACCAATGAGAAAATAATTCATCAATCGGTCTGAGCGCTTTTTTACTTGCAGCTGAAAGGCTTGGGTTTGAGCTTTCAATTCAGCCGCACTGTTTTCAAATGTTTGGGTTTCCATTATTTAGTGCATTTAGGTAGTTGGCAGCCATACGCTTTTAAAGCAAACTGGTTAAAAGCATAGGTTTTATTTTGTAATAAGCCACTTAAGGCAAGTCGGGCATATTCTGTTTTCTTATCTGTGCAATAGCGGCTTTTATTATAATTTCCTCTGTACACTAACTGATGGTCTGTATTTAAAATAACTGCTTGTGGGGTTGAATACACACCACAGGCAGCCGCCATTGCTGAGTCGAAATACACGGGCATATCCAAATCATACTTTCGTTTTATTTGTGCCGCAGTGTAGGTATCAGCACTTAATACCACCATTGCAAAATCTACCTGAGTGTTGTATTCTTTTACAATAGATTTAAAATGATTCATATTAAATCTTGAGCAAGGACAATCAGGGTTAAAAAAATGTATAAAAAGCGGCTTTGTATTTTCTGGCGTTTCAAAAGCAGTTATGTAGATGCGATTTCCTGCTTCCACCTTTGTGTATTGAGATGGTACAGGGGTGGGTAAATTATACACCAACTCATTGCGCCAAAAAAGCGCAACTACGGCTGCAAACAATGCCGCTAACCAAAGTATAACCAAAGCCCGGGAACGCATTATTTTTTCTTTAAAAAACGATCTTTATGTTTTTTACCTATGCTTGCTACACCTTTAATTTTGGTTTATACATTAAAAATAAAAATAGTTGTACATAAATACCATTAACACATTTTACAAATGCATTTAAGTAAACAATAGCTATACTTAATATCAATGATCTTGCTCAAGAATAAAAATTGTTTTAGCACTGCATCATCAAATCTTCTCTCTAAATAAATACATCATACCTGTAAAACCAGTTGGTTTTTAGTATAAATAGCTGCTTGTCGTACTATTGGCAACTCAAAAAAAAACCGTTCCAAAGAACGGCTTGCAATTACATAAACTTCGCCCCTAAATAGTGAGGTAACATAGCCCTCCATGTAGGCCAGTCGTGTTTCCATTCTGTGCCCCAAATATCTAATTCGTACCAAATACCTTTATTGTAAAGCACCCCACCAAACTTGCGGTTGGCATCGGGGTCTTCATAAGCACCACTGCCGGTTACAATATGTATATGATGGCTGGCCCTTATCTGTTGCAGTATAGTGTCATCCGTAAGATTGGGCAAATAATGCATGGGGCTATTAAAATACACATCATCATCAAAGTAACCCTTGGTATACTCACTTAAATCATACACACCACTCATGGCCAGGCAGCCATTTATAATATCCGGACGTTTAAAAAACAGGTTAGCACTATGCAATGCGCCAAAACTTGCGCCACAGGTATAAATCAAAGTATCGTTGCTGGTATTGTTGCGTATAAACGGCACTACTTCATTATAAACATAACTGTTCCATTGTTGGTGGCGCACCGCTTTATCTCGGGGGTGCATATTATTATTCATCCAGCTTTCATTATTAATGCTATCAATTGAAAACACCTTTATACGGCCCGCTTCAATAAAAGGCGCCAGACTATCTATTAGCTGAAATCGTTCATATTCAAGGTAGTCTGCCGCAGCAGTAGGTATCAGTAATAATGCAAAACCATAGTGGCCGTAAGATGCTATTGGCATTTCCTTATTTAAAGACGGGCTGTACCAGCTTGTTAATTGTCTTTCCATAAACAGTTAATTGATTGCCTGAAAATAGCAATAAATGACAAATGGCTGCGTTATTTAAAAAAATCCTGCCCTCAAAGTTTTAAATTTCTGCAATTTTTATTTACTTTGTAATCAACAGACGAATAAAAGCCCCATTAGTTAGGCAAACCCCTCCATCCAATCCGCAGAAAAGCAATCCGTTTACTCCCTTTGATCACGCCCTTTTCCGTACACTTCTTTATTTTTTAACGTAAAAATGGTTTGCTATGAAATTTGACATTACACATCACAGTACCGCTAAGATTGCAATTATTGTTATTGCATTGTATGCAGTTATTGCAGTAGTTAGTTATTTTGCCTGGAAATAATAAGCAAGGCATTCTACTAAAATAATATTGCCCGGTTGCATAAACCGGCGGGTAAATCTTTCTTTTTAACCAGAAGAAAGATTTTTTTTGCCAGCTATTGAAACACTCTTCAGCAGCCGTTGCGTCGCACACTTCAACAGTAGGATTGCTGATTTGAGATTTTAAATTTCAAATCAGCAATATCAAATCTCAAATGCAAAAATGTGCAACGCAAGGATGACGCCATGAATCCCGAACTTTCGGGACTGTTGCTGATTACCTAATTAAACCGATCGGGATTAAACGGAGCTATATTCATACTAGTGGGCTTGCCCTGTAAAATTTCGCTCACCAGCTTGCCGGTGCCTGCACCTAAACTTAAACCCAACATTGAGTGGCCGGTGGCTATCACCAGGTTATCAATTTTTTTTGAGCGGCCAATATAAGGCAAGCCATCTGCCGATACCGGGCGATAGCCATACCATATCTTATCCATTGTTGGCATGGGTATATCAAACTCAGGATAATACCTTTTAACAGCATCTAAAATACCTTGCACTCTATTGCTGCGGGGTGGTGTTTTATGAGAAGTAATTTCCATAGTGCCGCCAAAGCGAATTTTATTACCATCCATTGGGGTAATAGCGGCACGGCCTTCTATCAGCACCGCAGGATAGTTTACTTTATACGGAGAATTTTCGAGTGTATAAGAATATCCACGGCCGGGCATCATAGCAACCTTAACATCCATTAATGCGGCCACCTGCCGGCTCCAAGAACCGGTGGCTAATACAACTGCATCTGCCTCAAAAGCAGAAATGGTTGTTATGACTTTATTGATACGATTCCCTTTTTTTTCTATCTGCACCACTTCTTCATTTGGCTTTAGCTGCACACCTGCAGCAGGTAAATATTGCAATAGGTTTTGCATTAACTTATTGGGGTAGCAATGTGCATCGCAATTAAATAATATTGCGCCGCGGGCATTTAAAGGTGTATGCGGTTCTAATGACTGCAACTGTTCTTTACTCAGCAATACAGTATCAGTTAACCCAATTTCATGGGCTTTTTCTATAGTGTGGTGGGCGTGTGCTTCGCCAGCATCTGTCTGAAAAATTTCAAGCAGACCTTTGTGCTCGTATGCAAAATTAAAACCGGGTTGTTGCAACCAGCTAACATATTCTTTCTGGCTGAGCATAGCAATATCCCGTAAAGGAATAGCGGCGTCGTTTACATGCTTTGGTGTTGCTATGCGCATAAACTTCATGCCCCAGTCAATTAAATTAAAATCAAGTTTGGGTTGCACATAAAAAGGGCTTTTTGAATTCCACATCCATTTTAAGCCTTGTTTTACCACACCCGGTGTAGCCAGTGGTATAAAATGACTGGGACAGATATAGCCACAATTGCCATAAGAACAGTTATCGCTGAAATCGCCTTTATCCAAAACGGTTACCTGCCAGCCCTGCTGCTGAAGATAATAAGCACTGCTTAAACCAATAATGCCACCACCAATAATAATTGCCTTTGCCATAAAATATAGTACTGTTTCTTAGTTTTTTTTAATTATTCTTACCCCAAAAACACGCCCTGCAGTTTTGCCATAATTAGCTTCTATGCTGATAGTGAGTTGTTTTTTCCCATGCAGGAGACTGGTTGGCAATGCATACTCCACATCGTAAAACTTACCTGTCTTGCCACCATTCCATTCAACAGTGGCAATAATAACACCATCTGCTTTAATATCAAACTTGCGATCTTTATCATCGCCAATATAGGTAAACAACAGTGTTACGGGTGTATCCTGTTCAACCTTCATTACAAAAGAAAAGTAATTGTCTTTACGGGCTTCTCTTCCCATTCTGTCAAACGCATCGCTTACATAACTACGCTCTGTTGCTTTTAACTGATGGTCTCTTTCCGGCTGCATCTCTCCTATTCTGAAATTATCTATGGTGCGTTCTTCTATTTGCTGCTGGCGTTTTTTATCTGCTTCGTATTCATCTTTCAGCTTTGCCCATTCTTCATTGGTAAAATAATCCCAGTAAACACTGTAGTACTGATTGAAGGTTTGGTAAAAAGGAATTAAAGAAACATCAAAAGGTTGCCCCACACCCTTCATCTGAAATTGCAGTGGCTGCGCAGCAGGCAGCACCCAATTATTTACATTGCGGTTACTGGTTAATAAAACGGGTACGCCATATACCGGGTCGGGCTTTGCTTTTCCTAACTGACCCGCCAATACCAATGGCCCGTATTTAAAAGCCACACGGTTGGGGTTATCTGGCATGGCCTCTGTATATAAGTTCATGGGCACCGTAATTTCCAGCACATCACCCACGCTAAATTTTTGTTTTATTACTAAATAACCCGCTTCATCAGTTTGATAGCTAATGACTTTATTATTTAAACGCAGGTTAATGCCCTGTGTGGCCCAAAATGGTTTACGAATACGAAGGGTATAAGGTGTTTTAGTTGCCGTTTGTATTAAGAAACGTATCGTATCGCTGGCCGGGAAACTTGTTTGCTGTGAAATAATCAAACCAGCTTCTTTCCATTTTAGTACAGAAGGGATAAACAAATTTACGTACAAGCTGCCACTTGCTATGATTTTCTATGCCGCTGCCCACGCAGCAGGTAAACGTATGAAAAGAATCGCTGAATTGTTTTTGTGTACCCATGCGCAGGGGCACAAAATAAGTCATCATGCCATTCTCAGGGTTTTGAGAAGCGAGGATATGATTGTACAAAGCCCGCTCATAATAATCCATATACTCAGCAGAGGGCTTGTAAGCAAACAAATGCCTTGTCAGCTTTAGCATATTGTAGGTGTTGCAGGTTTCGCAGGTGGCATCGCTTAAACGTTCACTCAGCGAATCGGGCTTGCCGCAATACTCATAGTTACTGTTACCACCAATTACATAACTGTGATGATTTACCATTGTATGCCAAAAAAATGCAGCAATAGTACTGTCACTTTTATTTCCTGTTAGTTCGTATTGGCGGGCACTGCCAATAGCTTTTGGCACATTGGTATTACTGTGCTTACCCGGCAGCGGATCTTTTTGTTTTGCCAGTTGCCCCATCACAAACTCATCGTAAAACTTATAAGAAAGGTTTAAATACTTTTTATTACCGGTGATTGCATAAATATTGGCCAGCACATCATTCATACCACCGTATTCACAGTTCAGCATTTTTAAACGCAGGCTATCAGGTAAATGATTAACGGTATTATACGTCCAATCTGCCATACGGGTAACTAACTGCAATGCCCTTTTATTATTGGTATACAAATACGCATCGCATAAACCTGCCATTACTTTATGCACGGTATACCAGGGGCTCCAACCGCCGTTTAAATCAAACCCGCCCGATTTTATTTCTCCTTTGGCCACTTTATCAAAAATACTGTCTTCATTGGGTATGGCACCAATATAACCGGTTTTGCGTGCCTGCTCACAACGCTCCAGTTCGTTTACAATATAATCGCTTCTCTTTTTAAATTCATTATTGCCTGTTGCCACATACATCATGGAAATTGCAGAAAGATAATGCCCCATTGTATGGCCCGACAAGCCTTCGCTTTCCCAACCGCCATATATAGAATCTTTAACTGGCAGACCCGCATTTTTATAAAAACGATACAATAACCGGTCTGGCTTCAGCAACATTAAATACGCACTGTCTAATTGCATGGCTTTTTTAAACGGACTGTTTAACAACCTCACGTTACTTAAATTAAACGCATAGGCTTTTACCGGTGCCACATTGGGTACCATAATTGCTTTATTGTTTTTCTCCGGCACGTAAGATTGGGCCCAGCCTGCAGCCCATAAAAACAATACACCACAGATTGCTGTTATTTTTTTCATCTGCTTTCTCTTTACGCTTTTATTTTTTTGTTATCAGCATTTGTCCCGAACCTTCGGGATCAAATCAACCCCTGTTGCGTCGCACTCTTCAGCTGAAGGGTGCGACGCAACAGGGGTTGCTAGCAGCACTGCTGCCGGCTACCAAAACTATTTTCTACGACGGTCTGTGATATGTTTTATAAAAGCAATTTCTTCGTGGCTGTAAAACGTTCCATCTTTTCTAAACACATCATGAAACCACAATTTGGGTTCGCTGCCATCGGGCATTGGCGTATCCCATTGGTAAATGGTATTGCTTTTACCTGCAACCAAACCCCAGTTAATGGCGCCTGCTTTATATTTTTTTAAAATGGGCAGGTGTGTTTGAAATTTGCTGCTTCGGGCACGTGCCATATACTCGCTGCAAATAATGGGGCGGCCCAGTTTTATTTTTTCCTGCAACTCTTTTTCAAGGTTATCTGCATCATTATAATTGTGAATAGTAATAATATCTGAATGCATTAACTGGTATTGATTGAGCGTATCATTATTATACCAAGTGGCGCAGGTAAGCGGTTGCGATGGACGCACGGCCCATGCCCACTCAAATACTTTTTTAAGTAATGGCAAAGAACCATTATTGTAGCCACTGTTGCCGGGTTCATTGTATAAGTCCCACATTAGAATACGGCCATCGTTTTTAAAACTGTTTAAAATATCTGTTACATATTGTTGCAGGTAGCCCCATTGTGTGGCATCATTATGCACCATCATGTTTGGACTGCGCACCCAACCACTGTTATGAATGCCGGGTTTGGGCTCAGGTTGTTTACCAATGGCAGCATCGGGGTTCCAGCAATCGTCAAAAAATGTAAATAAAATTTTTATGTGGTGTCGGTTAGCAATGCGTAAAAAAACACGCATTCTTTTTTTAAAGCCATTTGCATCTGCTTTCCATGCAAGGTCGTGCAAGTATACCCGCATCACATTCATTCCAATTTTTTCAGCCCAGCCCAGTTCGGTGTCAATGGTGGCAGAATCAAAACTGGCGGCCTGCCACATTTCTAATTGGTTAATGGCGGTGCTTGGTAAAAAATTGGCGCCCACCAACCATTCTTGTTTTGCATACCAGGCATTGGCTTTTTCTTTACTCCATATTTTAGGCGTTTGTGCCATTAAAACAACAGCATTTATAAAAAGCAGTGCAAGCAGTATTGTTTTTTTCATATGCAGTAATTAATAATTCAGTTTAATGTCTTTAATAGTAGTGGGCAGCCAAACCTGCATTTCATTTTTGCCGCGATTGGCCCATGTGTAATAGGGAATGGCAATAATTTTTTTTGTAGTTGTATTTAATGACAACCCATCTGCCGCTACCGAGACTACAGGAACTCTAGCTGTTATGGCTGTCACCGTTTCATCCTGCACTTTATAAGCCATGGTTTCAAACGGCGTGTTGGCGGGCAATACAATATTCCATGCTTTGCCATTATTATCGGCACCTTCTACGCAATAAACCAATGGACCGTATTGGATCGCCACACGGCTGTCATTTTGTTTAATTTCTTTTTTAGCTTGCACTAACAATGGTTGTAAGGTATAGGCAAAACTTACCACATCTCCTTTCTTCCATTTTCTGTTAATACTTATGTATCCATCTGTAAAGCTTACCGGCACGGGTTGGCCATTTACATAATAAATAATAGTACTGTCAGCTGCTGCAATGGTTTTGTATAAACTGTTTTCAGCTGCATCCACCCAGTTGGGCTTTCGTATTTTCAATTCAAATACAGTTGGTTTTGCCAGATCAATTTTTACAGACACGCCAGAAGACCAGGGATAATTGGTTTCCATCTTTAACCCCACCTGTATTTTATTTAACATCACAGCCGTCTCACTAGCCACAAATAAATTAATATATACAGCGTTGTTACTTTTTGCATAAATATAATCTCCTAAAGATGCTACCAGCCGGGCAATATTAGCCGGACAACAGGCCGTACCAAACCATTCCCTGCGTTGGTGTTGTCCGCGGCTTGCTAAAGGGTTACCATAAAAAAACCGATCTCCTGTTAAACTCAATCCATCCAAGGCCCCATTGTATAAACTTTTTTCCAACACATCAATATACTTTGCTTCACCCGTTAATAAATTCATGCGCTGGTTCCAAAAAACCATACCCACACTGGCGCAGGTTTCGCAATATGCCTGCTCATTGGGCAAATCATAATCTACTGAAAAGCCTTCATTACTTCCCGCACTGCCAATGCCACCGGTTATATACATGTTTCTATACACCACATCTTCCCACACCGTTTTCATTGCTTTAATATAACCTTCATCGCCGGTTTGCGCCGCCACATCCGCAGCACCGGTGTACATATACATGGCACGTACGGCATGCCCAGTTATTTCTTTCTGTTCTTTCACGGGCAATACATCCTGTGCATAAGCAGTATCTCTCCAGTCGGTCCAGGTATATCCCTTTGCTAATTTTTTACCCCGTTCACTCAGCAACCAATCTGCCAGTTTTAAATATTTATCATTCTTCGTAATCTTATACAGTTTTACCAATGCCAGTTCCAGTTCCTGGTGGCCGGTAACCCAATGTTGTTTACCGGGTCCAAACAGTGCGTCAAAATGATCGGCCCATTTAATACATACATCTAATAATTTTCTTTTGCCTGTAGCATTATAATACGCAACGCCTGCTTCAATCATATGACCCGCATTGTAATCTTCATGCATGCTCATATCGGTGTATCGGTCTTTCAAACCTTTTAGCGTATACCATGTATTTAAATACCCATCGGGTTGTTGTGCCGCCGCTACTTTATCAATCCATTCATCGCATTTTTTTTCCATTGCTTCGCTGGGATGTGTTTTTAAAGAATAAGCCATTGCTTCCAATGCTTTAAACACATCACTGTCGTCATAAAAAATACCTTCATGCTCCTCTCCTTTTGCACGGGCTACTTTTTCAAAATTGCGCAGGCGGGGTGTGGCTACTTCTGTTTGATAAATACAAGCAGCTAAGGTCTTTGTAGCCACTTTATCAATCTTGGGTTTCCAAAAAGCGTCGGTAATAGTAACCTGCGAAAAATTTACCGGTTCCATTTTTTGTAACCTGTTTTGCGCAAACATGTTTAACTGTAAAAGACAAACAAGCAGTAATAAAATATTTTTCATGTTACCAGCTTTAGTAATTCTATTAAACTTTTGTTGCGTCGCACACTTGTACGTATTGTTCACTATTCGGCTTTTAACCACTCTTGGTTAGAGGTTAGGGTTACAGCACCTGAAACCCATACGCATACGGATCATCTTCTTTATCTATCGAAATAGTATTGTATCCATAAATTTTTGCCCAGCCTTCAATACCGGGTCTTATGGATGGCTTTCCACCAACCATAGTTTCTTCTTCTATGGTGCCAATAAATTTGCTGCCAATAATACTTTCATGCACAAACAAATCTCCATTCTTTAATTTTCCTTTTGCATACCATTGCGCCATTCTTGCACTGGTGCCGGTGCCACAAGGGCTGCGGTCTATTGCTTTGTCTCCATAAAAAACAGCGTTGCGGGCAGTAGAAGCTTTATCTAAAATAGTGCCCGTCCATAATACATGGCTGCATCCGTTTATGGTATCATTCTCTGGATGCACAAATTCATATTTTGCATTTATGTTTTTACGCAACTCTCTGGCCCATACAATTAATTTGTCGGCTTCGTAATGTTCCAGTCCTTTAAAATTTTTCTGCACATCTACAATGGCATAAAAATTTCCACCATAAGAAACATCAACTACCAGCTCCCCCAAATCAGGACAATTAACAGTAAGCTCCGCTTTATCTAAATAAGCAGGCACGTTGGTAAGCTTTACACTTTTGCATTTACCATTTTCCATCTGGTAAACAATATTAACCAGGCCGGCAGGTGCTTCCATTTTTACGATGCCCGGTGTTTTAGGTTGTATCAACCCTTCTTCAATAGCAATGGTAATGGTGCCAATGGTACCATGACCGCACATGGGTAAACAGCCGCTGGTTTCAATAAACAATACTGCTACATCATTAGCGGGGTTGTGGGGCGGATATAAAATACTTCCACTCATCATATCGTGCCCGCGGGGTTCAAACATCAGGCCTTTGCGTATCCAATCGTACTCTTTTAAAAAGTGCTGGCGCTTCTCACTCATAGTAGCGCCTGCCAGTGCAGGACCGCCTTCTGCTACCAACCTTACCGGGTTGCCGCAGGTGTGTGCATCCACACAATGAAAAACCCAACCGCCAAAACGTTGCGTGCCTGTGTTGGGATATTTTTTTATAATAGGGTTTGTAAGCATGCTTAATTAAAATTATTACCAGCATTTTTTTGCTGGTATGTGAGATGCAGCTGAAGTGTGCGACGCAAGAATGCTAAATAGCATTACGAATGCCGGTTACAAAAACTATTGCAACTTATTCAAATCATCCAGCACATATACGCCACGGCCATAAGTACCAATTACTAATTTTTTATCTCTTGGGTGTATAAACATATCGTTTACAGAAACCGATGCAGGCATGGTGCCATTAATAGCCTGCCATGTTTTGCCAGCATCCTTAGTGATGTAAGCACCAAAGTCGGTTCCACAATACAGTATATTTTCTTTCTCAGTGTCTTCTATAATTACATTGGCAGGCGATGCTGGTAAATTGCCTGCAATAGTTTTCCAAGTGGCGCCATAATTATCGGATACAAAAAGATATACTGCATTATTATCTTCTCTGCGATCGTTTAATGCCACATACAAACGCGATGCTTGGTATTTTGATGGCGTAATTTTAATGACATGTTTATTGGCAGGTAATCCTTTTGTAATTTCTTTCCATGCAGTACCATCATTCATTGTAAGCCAAATGCGGCCATCATCGGTGCCGGCATATACAATACCGGGTTGATTGCCTTCTGCAATAGCAGTGATGGCCTGATGATAAATAAGATAAGGATAAACGCCCATCTTAGATTTGTTGTTATACGACAGATCGTTGCTGATGCGCTGCCAGCTATCGCCCCCATCGGTTGATTTATACAAATGCTGCAGGCCATGATAAATAGTTTTATTATCAAACTTAGAAAGGATGGTGCCTGCCAGCCACTCGCCGCGCAAAGAATCGATACGACCTACATCAAATAAGGTAAACCGCTTCACGCCATCTCTGCGGCCCTTGTTCATATCGGTCTTCATTAAACGGCCGTAGTAGGTTGATGAATAAACAATATTGGCATTTTGCGGATCTACCTGTATTTGCGTACCCTCTCCGCCAGGTGCCATGCGCCATTCCTTTTTCTTTTCTGTTTGAGCAGTACCAAATGTATTGGTTTCGTTGCCACCCATGGTGCCTTCATCTTGCACGGCGCCATAAATATTAAAAGGCGTTTCCATATCGTAGGTTACGGTATAAAACTGCGTGGTTGGAATTTTATCAAAGAAATTTTTCCATTTAACGCCACCATTATGTGTTAATGTAATACCCCCATCATTACCCACTATCATTCTATCGGGGTTAACAGGGTCAATCCACATGGCGTGGTTGTCGCCATGTGTCCAATCGCTGGTGGTATCAGATGGCTCCCACTCCTTCCATGTTTTACCGGCATCTTCGCTTATAGCTTTAGATACTCCAAAAGCATAGATGCGGTTTTCGTTTTTAGGATGCACTCTTATCTGGCTGAACACCCAGCCATAAGTGCCAGAGAATGGTTTAAAGAAATCATGCACCTCTCCCATTTTCTCCCAGCTTTCTCCTTTATTACTGCTGCGATAAATGGCACCGCCTATAACTACTTTTTGTACCTGCCGCTCGTAGCTATCAGTTTCGCCGGGTTTGGGTGCACGTTTAATAGTATGGTCATCTACAAAAGCATAAAGTGTATTGGGGTTGGATTGACTTACTGCCAAACCAATACGTCCGGTCATTTTAGTAGTTGGCAAGCCCTTTACAATTTGCTTCCATGTTTTGCCACCATCGGTGGTTTTATAAATATAATCGCCATCTTCCGGCATAGGGTCGCTCCATCTTTTACGAATGCGGTTCCACATACTGGCATATAAAGTATTGGGGTCTGTGGGGTCCATCACCAAATCAATACAACCACTTTTTTCACTTTCAAATAAAATCTGTTTCCATGATTTGCCCCCATCAGTAGTCATATAAACGCCGCGGTCTCTATTATACGTCCACTCATTACCACTGGCTGCAGCATACACCACATTGGCATTTTTAGGATGCACAATAATGCGTGCAATGGTGCCGGTATTTTCTAAACCAATATGCTGAAAATTTTTTCCACCGTTGGTTGTTTTATACATACCAATACCCGGCAGCGAAGCCCTGAAAATATTAGCTTCCCCGGTACCTACGTATACAGTATTTACGTCGGAAGGTGCAATAGCAATATTGCCAATAGATAATGTAGCCTCTTTATCAAACAACGATTGCCAGTTATTACCTCCATCTGTTGTTTTCCATAAACCACCGGTGGCAAAAGCAGCGTAGTACAAATTAACATCGCTGCTAACACCGGCCACATCAGTACTGCGGCCACTGCGGTTATCGGGGCCGGTAAGCCGCCACTGTAAATTTTTATAGGGAGATTGCTGCAGTAAAGCTTGCTGCTTTTTCCATGCAGACAGCTTCTGTTGCCCGGTGGCTTGTGCAAACAATGGTGTATTGGCTGCGCTCAATAAAACCACAGCCAACATAACAATTAATTTTCTCATGCTGTAATTTATTACATTTGGTGAATGCTTGTTATTTATGGAAACTTACGGTAAAATACTGCTTATTGCCATGCCGGCTTTTCTGGTATTGGTTTTATTTGAAAAATGGTACGGGGTAAAAAAAGGATTTGATACGGTGCGGAATATGGACATGATCTCCAGCCTCAGCTCTGGCATTACCAATGTTACCAAAGATGTGCTGGGCCTCAGCATTGCCATCATCAGTTACGATTGGTTGGTTAATAAAATAGCACTTACACATATTCAATCTTCTGTTACTGTTTATATTATTGCTTTTATTGCTTTAGATTTTGCCGGATACTGGACACACCGCATTGCACATGAGTACAATTTTTTTTGGAACAACCACATCATACACCACAGCAGCGAAGAATTTAATTTAGCCTGCGCCCTGAGACAAAGCATTGCGGGCATTGTAAAAATATTTGCCATTTTTTTATTGCCCGCGGCATTATTAGGTGTGCCCCCACTGGTGGTGGCCGTTGTAGCGCCACTACATTTGTTTGCACAGTTTTGGTACCACACCCGCCACATCCATAAAATGGGTTTCTTGGAAAATATTATAGTAACGCCATCGCATCATCGGGTACACCATGCTATTAACCCAGAGTATCTTGACAAAAACTATTCACAGATTTTTATTTTTTGGGATAAACTCTTTGGCACTTTTCAACAAGAGCTGCCCGATAAACCACCCGTTTACGGCATTACCCGCCCCGTACAAACCTGGAACCCCATTAAAATAAATTTTCAACACCTGTGGCTTTTAATTAAGGATGCTATAAGAACCCATAACATAAAAGATAAATTCCGCATCTGGCTAATGCCTACCGGTTGGCGGCCTGCAGATGTTGCCGAAAAATATCCCCTCTATAAAATTACAGATGTCTATCATTTTGAAAAGTACGATACCAAAGCATCTTTAGCACTGCATGTTTGGTGCTGGGTGCAATTAATTGCCTTGCTCTTGTTTGTAAGTTATCTCTTTGGCAATATTGCCCGCATCAATGCACTCAACAGCAGCTATATTTATTGGTATGGACTTTTTGTCTTTCTTGCTGTGTATGCCTACACAGAACTGATGGACCGTAACCGCTATGCCCTTATTTGGGAGCTGCTTAAGAACCTGTTTGGCGCCGGCATTATTTTTTATACCGGCGATTGGTTTGGTACTAACCAATGGCACAGCAGTATTGCGTACCTTATACTTGCGTGGTTTATAGTTACTACAATTATTACAGCATGGTTTGTGCAGCAACACAGGCAAGAAGACAAATTAGTTATTGTATAAACTTCAAAGAACTTTTTTTTTATTTTAATACAAGCAGTAATGCTGCTATTAAACATTGTTGCGTCGCACCCGTTAACAGCAACGCATTGCTCAGCTACTACATATTATTACTTCCTTAGCTAACAATAGCTTTCGTCAATTCATTATCCACCATACGCCAAATGTTTAAAGGGTTTTCATTTTTCAATTCATCCGGCAACAAACGGTTGGGCCAGTTCTGAAAACACAGCGGTCTTGCAAAACGCTTAATAGCATCAGCACCCACGCTGCTAAACCGGCTATCGGTGGTACTGGGGAAAGGTCCCCCGTGATGCATACTTAAACATACCTCAACACCTGTTGGCACACCATTTAATACAAAGCGGCCACAAATATTTTTTACTGCTTCCACTAAAGGTTCATTGGCGGTAATATCATTTTCTGTTGCCATTAAGGTAGTGGTTAGTTGGCCTTCTATATGTTGTGCAACTGTAACCATTTCATTCATATCCTTACAACGAATGACTAAAGAGTAAGGGCCAAACACTTCCTGGTGCAAAAACGGATTTTTTAAAAATGCATCAGCAGTAACAGTGGCTACTGTTGGCAATGCTTCATTATCTTTTACCGCACCGGCAGACTCTGCAATTAAATGTACCTCTTCCTGCAACAAAGCTGCGCCTCTCTTTTCTTTATATGCTTTTACAATACCAGCATGTAACATTGCAGCTGGTGCTATTTGTTGTATGGCTTTTCCTAAATCATCAATAAAAGTTTGCAAGCCTTCGCTTTCAATACCAATTAATAACCCCGGGTTGGTACAAAATTGGCCAACGCCCAATGTAATAGAGCCGGCATATTGTTGCGCCACCGATGCAGCTTCTTGTTGTAATTTTTCGGGCATTAAAAAAACCGGATTAATACTACTCATTTCTGCAAAAACCGGAATGGGTTCTTTGCGTTGGTTAGCCCAATCAAATAATTGTTTACCGCCAGTATAAGAACCGGTAAACCCAACCGCTTTTATTTTTGGATGTGTTACCAATGCTTTACCCACTTCAAAAGAAGCGCCGTAAACATGTGTAAATACTGCTGCGGGTAAATTACATTTTACGGCAGCGGCACTAATAGCAGCCGCAGCAATGGCAGACGTATCGGGGTGTGCAGGGTGTGCTTTTACAATTACACTGCAACCCGCAGCAAAAGCCGTAGCGGTATCTCCACCCGCCGTAGAATACGCAAAGGGAAAATTAGAAGCGCCAAAAACAACCACAGGGCCTAAGGGCACTAACATCTTTCTGATATCTGGTTTGGGTGGTGTTTTAGCAGGGTTGGCCGTATCTATTCTTGCTTCCAGCCACTCCCCTTTTTCGCAGGCTGCAGCATAAGAAGTTAACTGGTAAATAGTGCGTGCCCTTTCGCCCCGTAATCTTGCTTCGGGCAAATTGGTTTCACGCATGGCAGTAAAAATAAGAGCATCGCCGCAATCTTCTAACGCTTGTGCAATGGCACGCATAAAAGCGGCTCTTTTGCTTAAAGGCATTTGGCGGTATTGTAAAAATGCCTGCCAGGATTGTGCGACTATCTCCTCTATTTTATCTATTGCTATATCTGCTTGCATACTTTTTTAAAATTTTAAATCGTAAACATAATACTGCTAAGTTAGTGGCTTTGTTTGTACTGTTGCTTTAAACAAAGCACCGTTGAAAAATGCACTACAGCACAAGAGTGCGACGCAACGATGTTGAGTAGCGTACCGATGCTGGTAAACTATTTTATAAACTTAAATAGTTGGGCAATGTTGGCCGGCAGGCAATGCCATCGTTAATTATCTTCAATACTTTTTCTCTTTCAGCACCCGCTAATATTAATCGGGGTGCCCGCACATACTCGCTGCCAATGCCGGTTTGTTGTTCGGCCAGTTTTATATATTGTACCAGTTTGGCATGAATGTCTAATTCTAACAAAGGCATAAACCATCGATAAATAGCAGTAGCCTCTGCAATGCGGCCAGCTTTCACCAACCGGTAAATGGCTACCGTTTCTGCCGGAAAAGCACATACCAAACCAGCCACCCAACCATCAGCACCCATCAGCAACTCTTCCATAGCCAAAGTATCTACACCACATAAAATTTTTATACGGTTGCCAAACCGGTTGCGCAGTCGGGTAACATTTGTAACATCCCGTGTGCTTTCTTTAACAGCTTGTATATTGCTAAATTGCAGCAACTCTTCAAACATATCCAGTGTAACTTCAATTTTATAATCAACCGGGTTGTTATAAATCATTATAGGCAGGTTGGTTGATTTTGCAACGGCCTTAAAGTATTCGTTGGTTTCGCGGTCGTCGCTTTTATACCGCATGGGTGGTAACAACATAAAACCGGCAGCGCCCCATTTGGTAGCATCTTCTGCCAGCTTAGTGGCTACACGGGTGGCACCTTCTGCAATATTTACCAGCACCGGAATTTTTCCCTGCACTTCACTCAAAGCAAATTTTACCAATGTTTCTTTTTCATCGTTGGTAAGGGTGCTGGCTTCTCCCAAAGATCCGCCAATAATAATACCATTAACCCCTGCGGCCATTTGGGCTTTTAGGTTAGCTGCAAACAAAGGCAGGTCTAATTCTTCTGTGGTGGTTAGCTTGGTAGTTAATGCCGGAAACACACCAGTCCATTGAAATTGCATAGGTTTATTTTTTACAAATGTAACCCGGCAACCAAGGCAATGTGTTGCAGGCATTGGCCTAAACTGATACTATTTTAGCCAATAAATTACTATCATTAAAATTAATTATACTAATTTAGTATGTATGCGCATTGTCCCTTTCAGTATTCCTAAAAACCTGCAAGAAGCTTTTCGGGTGCAGGTAGACCAACAACCCTATTTGTATAACCACTTGCACCAGCACCCAGAAATTCAATTAACATTGGTAAAAGAAAGCAGCGGCACATTGGTGGCTGGCGATTATGTGGGCCGTTTTCACAGCGGCGATGTGTTTGTTATTGGCAGTAACCAGCCACATGTTTTTAGAAACGATGAAAAATATTTTAAGCGTAAAAAAATACAGGCACATACTATTACGCTGTTTTTTGACGAACACACCGTGCATCCTTCGTTTTGGTTATTGCCAGAAATGAAAACAGCACTCAGCTTTTTAAAAAATAGCAGTGGGGGTTGCAAAATTATAGGGACAAAGAAAAAAGTTTTAACCGACCAACTGGAACAATTGGCTGCCGCTACCGGCATAAGGCGCTTATTAATATTTCTTGAAATAATAGAACAGCTTTCTCAAAAGAAAGAAGTACAGCCGTTGGCCACCACCCTTACACAAAAAAACATAAAAGCCTATGATGGCAACCGGCTGAATAAAGTAATAGCATTTACATTTAAAGAATATAACCGCCCTATTCAATTAGCAGAAGTGGCTGCATTAGCAAATCTTACCACAGAGGCATTTTGTAAATACTTTAAAACCCGCACCCGCAAAACGTATATCAGCTTTTTAAATGAAATACGCATACAACATGCCTGCCGGTTATTAGCAGAAGACAAAACCATTGCCGCTATTTCTTATGAATGTGGCTTTACCAACTTATCTAACTTCAACCGGATTTTTAAGAAAATAAAAACCACGGCCCCTGCGCAGTGGCGCAAAACAAAGTTGTAACCAGGCGAGCCAAAAAAAATTACTTCCCGTAACTATTGGCCTTAATAAAATCGCTAACCAGGTAGCTGATGAGTTTGCCCGCTGTTTCGTTGCGGCGTCCATCTGTTAATTGTGTAGCACCTTCGCAAATATGCAGGTATGCTACTTTGCAATCTGTAGCAGTAAAATTAATATACTGTCGTGCATTTAAAACGCTGATGCCCGATGGTGTTTCTGCACTGCTGAGTGTATTTTGTATTGCATCCAGATCCAGTTCAATACCTGTAAATGTTTCTTCTGTAAAACCAGCGGCATGTGCCACAGCCTGAATAAAATTCCGCTTCTCATGTAAAAAAATATCTTCGTACGTAATAATATCTACAAAAGGGTTGTTTACAATATCCATCCATACATTCTGAGGAATATAATTTTCGTGCACCCCAATTACACAATACTTTTCTAAATACCCATCATCTTCAGCATAGCGAAAAGCATTGCCACTATGCCGGCCTTCTGCAGGGCGGTAATCTGTATGAGCATCTAAATTAACTGCATTAATTTGTGCCAGCGGAATAACGCCGGCCTTATACAATCCTTTTGCGGCGCCTTTAATAAGCGGGTAGGCATTGTTATGACCGCCGCCAATTACAATTGGTATTTTGTTGCAGGCCGTAAGCAGCTTAATCATATTTTCTACTTCCTCATCAATCATATTTACAGCATGCCGGTAAGCTTCTGTTTTTTCTATATTGTCATGCGCATTCTGTTCAATCAGGTATTTAATATCACCAAAATCAAAATGACCCAACAGTAAAATTTCATCGCCCCCTAAAAAATCATTGCTTTGCGTATTTAAGAAGGCAGATAAAAAAGGAATCCAAACAGAGTCCGCCCCACCCGTTCCGCTATTGGCTCTTACGCCAATATCCTCTGGCACCCCCAGCAACACATATTTAGCGGTACAGGCTTCTATAGATTGTTCCAGTTGTGTTTTATCTTTTATTACATGTACCCGTTCGCCTAACTTGGTTTCAAACCGGCGTATTTTGGTAAGAAAAAGGGTATCCTGTTTATCGTAAAACTTAAAATGACGGGCATTGGTTTTTACGGGCGGTGTAGCTGTTTGAACCGATTCCATACTGCAAAGTTTAGTAACTGAAGATAAGGAAATATGATTGCAAAAAACCTAAAGAAATGCACCATTTATCATCAC
>REAR01000108.1 GCA_004295245.1 Sphingobacteriales bacterium
CCCATACTATCTGCTTTGTGATAATACACCGGATTCCATTCAGGCCTCGATTGGTTACTAACCCAGGGCGCAGGCCCGTAATGATGCCCGGTACCCATAATATGATGTAAGCCCAGCGGGTTAGAGAACTGTACCATATTATCGCGGCTTTGTAACATTAACCCAGTGGCACTGGCAACAAATTTTTTATTATTTGAAAAAGTCATTCTTAGCCATTCATCGGCAATTATTTCGCTTTTTAAATCATAATCCCAACACAACCTGCCGTACGCATACCAATTAGCTTGCGCAAAGGGGTGGCCACACCAATTTATATCATTACCAATATTGCTTACGCCGGCCATGCCATTTAGTGTATGTTTATCCAAACTGCCATCAATTACTTTGGCAACGGTGCTGCCATTTCCTTTGCTATAGGTATCGCTGTTTAATACTTCTTTAAACAATGGGGCTAAATAAACAAGATTGGTGGCTTGCCCTGTGTACTCTTGTGTAATTTGAAACTCCATCATTAATGGAGTTTTTTGCATAGCGCCAAACAATGGGTGGAAAGGTTCTCTCGGCATAAAATCAATAGCACCATTCTTTACCTGAACCATAACATTGGGTAAAAATTTTCCATCCAACGGAGTAAAGTCATCGTAAGCTTGCTTGTGTCTGTCAACCGGGTTTTCTGCTGCATACACAAATGCCCGCCAGATTACAATACCCTTATAAGGAGCTACTGCTGCGGCCAGCATATTAGCACCATCAGCATGTGTACATTTATAATCTTGTGGGCCGGGTTGTCCTTCGCTGTTTGCCTTTACAAGAAAGCCTCCAAAGTCGGGAATCAACGCATAAATTTCTTTAGCCTTTTGTTTCCACCAGTCTTGCACTTCTGTGTTTAGCGGGTCGGCTGTTTTTAATCCGCCAATTTCTATGGGGGCACTAAACCTTGCGGTTAAATAAACTTTTATTCCATACGGTCGAAAATTATCAGCAAGTGCTTTTACTTTTTGCAAATAAGGAGCTGAAAGAATAGTTGCATTTGCATTTACGTTGGTTAACACCGTTCCATTAATACCGATGGATGCGTTGGCTCTTGCATAATCAATGTATCTTTTGTCAATATATCCGGGTAGTTTATGCCAATCCCAAATACTAAAACCGGCGTAGCCTCTTTCCACTGTTCGGTTTAAATTATCCCAGTGGTTTAACAGGCGTAATTTTAGTTTAGGCACCGAATAGATATTCAGTGTAGTAATATCCTGTTGCGTTTGCAATAATCTTAAAAAGTGAAAGACGCCATACAGTACACCTTTATCAGTATTGGCGGTTATTACTATTTTTCCCTGCCCCAACAATGTGGTGGAAATAATAAACCCTTCAGTACCCAAGCCCTGAAGCATTATTTTTTCATTCGAAATTTGACCCAGATCCAATGCAGTTGCTGTGCCAGCAAACAATGTTGTTTTTGGGCTTGTTGTAGCATTTATAGTATATGTTGTAGCCAGTAAACCACGTAGGCCATTTTCCAATTCGTTTTTTATAGTTATCATTATTGGCGTAGTGCCTAAAACTGCGGGTGCTGCAATTTGCTTTTTATACTGATTCAGCAAAATAGTGTTATCAATTTTTTTATAGCGCAGCCATAGTTCATATCCATTTTCAGCAAGGGCTGTAAAGCAGGCGAACAAAAAAATAGTGGTTATTGAAAGCGATTTCATGCTTGTGTTTTTTAGCGTTTGTCTTACAGGCAGCGTATAAGTTTTAAAAAAAGGAGGAAACACTAATACAATTAAAACCAAGCACCATACAGCTATATAGCTATAGGCATTTATTTTATTATATACTGTACAGCAGCTTATTTAATTGGTTTTGGAAAGTTATATAACTCAAGCCATAGTTGCGCTGTATTTTTATCAAATCCTTCTACAACAACCGTTAGTAGCAATTTTTCAAAGCAGTAAAAAAATGTAATACACTTTTTGGTTACCAGCAGCGGTTTTTCATAGCAGCATCGTTGCGTCGCACACTTCAGCCAAAGAAAAAAGAAGAAACTTTAGTTTTAAGGTGTAAGCCTTAAACTGTTTGCCCCATACCCTATGCTAAAGTTGAAGCACTGTTGGAGGTGGGATGGCGTGCAACCGCTACTCGTTCCTCATAGCGTTGCAGCTAACATGTGCGACGCAAGGATGTTGCCCAAATCTCCAAAGCTGGTAACACCTAATAAAAAAACAGCAACGGTAAGAAGGTACAGTATAGTGCAGTTGTTTTTAGTAGTACTTTTGTTGCCCTTATTAATAGTAAAACAATTAGCAATGTTAATGCATCAAACAATGCGGTGGTATGGCCCGCAGGATGTGGTTAGTTTATCTGACATACGCCAGGCCGGTTGTGCCGGTGTGGTAACAGCCTTGCACCAAATACCAGTGGGCGAAGTATGGCCCGTAGAAGAAATTAATAAACGCAAAGCACTTATTGAAGCCGCAGGTATGACCTGGACTGTGATTGAAAGCCTGCCCGTTAGTGAAGACATAAAAAAACAAACTGGTAATTATGTACAGCATATAGAAAACTACAAACAAAGTTTGCTCAATGTGGCCGCCTGCGGTTTAAAAGTGGTTACTTATAATTTTATGCCCATACTGGATTGGCTGCGCACCGATGTAAGTTATACCATGGCCGATGGCAGCAAGGCTTTATATTTTGAAAGAGCCTCTTTTATTGCCTTTGATTTATTTATGTTACAGCGCCCCAATGCTGCAAAAGATTATACAGCAGCAGAAGTGGCCATAGCCACCAGGCATTATGAGCAGATGCCGGAAGAAAAGAAAAAAGCACTTTTTAATAATGCGTTGCTGGGTTTGCCCGGCAGCGATGATGCTTTTACACCTGAACAAATATTAACTGCATTAAAAACTTACGATGGTATTGATGCAACTATTTTAAAAAAGCATTTGTTTTATTTTTTGCAACAGGTGGTACCTGTGGCAGCAGCTTGTGGTGTAAAAATGGCAATTCATCCAGATGATCCGCCATATAGTATTTTAGGATTGCCACGTATAGTTAGTACAGAACAGGATGCTGCGGATTTGTTAGAAGCAGTACCCTCTGAAGCTAACGGCTTATGCTTTTGCACAGGTTCTTATGGTGCAAGGGCCGACAATGATATTGTAAAAATGATAAAACGTTTTGGCGACAGGGTACACTTTTTACACCTGCGCAACACCAAGCGGGATGATGCAGGTAATTTTTACGAAGCCGATCATTTGGAAGGTGATACCGAAATGTATGCAGTAATTAAAGAAATTGTGCAATTGCAACGCCGTAGAAAAATTTCAATTCCCATGCGTCCAGATCATGGTCATCAGATGCTGGATGATTTGAAAAAGAAAACATACCCCGGCTATTCTGCCATTGGTCGCTTGCGTGGCTTGGCAGAACTGCGGGGTATTGAGTATGCAGTAGATAAAAGCTTACAATAAGAAAACGCAGCCTGAGTAATCAGGCTGTTCCTTTTAATATTTTGTTCCAATACATCCACGGAAGTACATACTTTTTTAGTAGCCACATGCTCCAGCGTGGCTTTGCCTGGTTAAACGGAAATGTTTCTACAGGGGTATTGCTGTAATCAAATTCTGCTAAAATTAATTTACCATAGCCTGCTACCAGTGGGCAACTGCCATAACCATTGTATTGTGCGGGCAATACCTTGCTGCCATTAATTAGTGCCAATAAATTTGCCACCAGCACCGGTGCCTGTTTGCGTATGGCGGCACCTGTTTTTGCATTGGGTGTATTGGTGGCATCTCCCAATGCAAAAATGTTAGCATATTGTGTATGCTGTAACGTGTTTTTGTTTACATCAATCCAGCCGGCGGCATTTGCCAGTTTGCTTTCTTTAATAAAATCTGGGGCACTTTGTGGCGGGGTAACATGTATCATATTAAAAGGCATTATTACTGTTTTGCCTCCCTCGCTTTCCATCAGTTTAAAAGTAGCTAGTTTTTTTTCACCATCAATTTCAATCAAATCGTATTTAAAGTTGAGGTTTATATTATAGCTGCTAACCAACTTTAATAAAGCATCTGCATATTTTTTTACACCAAAAATCATTCCTCCACCAGATACAAATGATACACTAACATCATTTAGCAAACCTTTTCTTTTAAAATAGTCTGCAGCCAGATACATTATTTTTTGTGGTGCACCACCACATTTAACCGGTGTGGAAGGGCTGGTAAATATTGCCGTTTCTCCCTGCTGTATATTTTTAATGCACTCATAAGTATAAGAAGCCTGATCAAAAGCATAATTGCTGCATACGCCATTTTTTCCCAAAGTCTCTTTCAATCCTTTTACTTTATGCCAGTCTAATTGTATGCCGGGAGCTACTACCAGATAATCGTAAGTATACACAGTGCCACAAGCACAGGTAACCTGGTTGTTTTCGGGCTCAAAGGTTTTGGCAGCATCTTTTATCCATAAGGCACCTTTGGGTATTACGCTGGCTTCAGCACGTACTGTTTTCTGAAGATTGAATGTGCCCCCGCCAACAAGCGTCCATGCGGGTTGATAATAATGTTTATCAGAAGGCTCTATAATACCAACTAACAAATCTTCTTTCTTTAGCAGTAGTTTTGCTGCAACAGAAATACCTGCATTACCACCGCCGATAATGAGGACTTGAAAATGCTTGCTCATAATTGGTTGTTTTAACCAAAACTATTGTTTGAAGTTTAGGATAAACGTGATAAGAGTCACGCAAAGCCCCCGGCCTGGTAAAGATTATTTTAAAAACCATCTGCGTGACCAGCATCACAGATAGAACCTATAATTGCAATCATCTTTGCTTCCGAAAAAATTAATACATGGAAATAGTTGGTTACATAGCTTCACTGGTAATTGGTGTTTCATTGGGTTTAATTGGCGGTGGCGGTTCTATTTTAACAGTACCGGTATTGGTTTACCTGTTTGGTGTAAACCCGGTTATGGCAACCGCCTATTCATTGTTTATTGTTGGTGCCACCAGTCTGGTGGGCACATTGCCAAAATATAAAAATGGAGAGGTAAATATTAAAACTGCTGTTATTTTTGGCATCCCCTCTATTGCTGCCGTATATGCTACCCGTGCATTTATTGTACCTGCAATACCTAACCATATTTTTACAGTAGGTAATCTTGCAATAACAAAGTCGTTATTAATGATGCTGCTGTTTGCCGTATTAATGGTGATAGCTGCTGTTTCTATGATACGAAAGAGTGCTGATAAAACAGAAGACAGCAACGGAGTACAAATCTTCAATTACCCATTAATTTTATTAGAAGGTGCTATCGTGGGTGTATTAACAGGTTTGGTGGGTGCCGGTGGTGGATTTTTGATTATACCTGCCTTGGTTTTATTAAGTAAATTACCCATGAAGCAAGCTATAGGTACCTCGCTGCTTATCATTGCAGCAAAGTCTTTAATTGGTTTTACCGGAGACCTGGGGCATTACACTATTAATTGGAGGCTGCTGTTTTCTGTAACAGCCCTCGCAATTGCCGGAATTTTTGCAGGCAATTACTTTAGTAAAAAAATTTCTGCAGATAGTTTAAAAAAAGGGTTCGGCTGGTTTGTGTTGGTAATGGGTGTTTATATACTTATTAAAGAGTTGTTCTTTTCATCGGGCAGTATGCATTAGTAGGGTTAATTATTTTTGTTACCGGCATTGGGGCACTGTGCATCATTCTTGCGTCGCACACTTCAGCTGCAGTACCAATGGCAACGCTAACAAAGGTTTAACTTACTCAGGTAATTGTGTGACTATAGTCATTTATAAACCATCATCAATAAAGCATATTTGTATAACAAAGCATAAAATAACAGAATCATGAAGTGAGCCATGAAAATTTATGGTGAATAACATGAAAGAGCTCATTCAAAAAAATATATACATGAAAATAGAACAAATTTATACCGGATGCCTTGCACAAGGTGCTTATTACATAGAAAGCAAGGGGGAGGCCGTAATTATAGATCCCCTGCGTGAGGTGCAACCCTATATTGAAAAAGCACAACGCAATAATGCCCAAATTAAATATGTGTTAGAAACACATTTTCATGCCGACTTTGTAAGCGGCCACCTGGATCTTTCAAAAAAAACCGGTGCTGCCATTGTTTATGGCCCCAATGCAAAACCAGCTTTTGATTTTTATGCATCCAAAGATGGTGAAGAACTGAAAGTAGGCGCTGCTACTATTAAAGTGTTGCACACCCCCGGCCATACCATGGAAAGCACCTGTTATCTGTTAAAAGATGAGAATGGAAAAGAAGTAGGCTTATTTAGCGGCGATACGTTATTTATAGGCGATGTAGGTAGGCCAGATCTTGCACAGAAAGTAAAAGCAGATTTAACACAGGATATGCTGGCCGGTTATTTATTTGATTCTTTAAGAAATAAAATAATGCCGCTGGCAGATGATATCATTGTTTATCCCGCACATGGCGCGGGCAGTGCCTGTGGCAAAAACATGAGTAAAGAAACCACCGATACATTAGGTAATCAAAAGAAAACCAATTATGCGCTGCGTGCCGATATGACCAAAGAAGAATTTATTAAAGAGGTAACAACTGGGTTAGTAGCACCTCCGGCTTATTTTCCTTTAAACGTAATGTTGAATATACAGGGCTACGAAAGTATAGATACTGTTTTGGAAAGAGGATTACAAGGGTTGTCTGCAGTAGCATTTGAAACTGCTGCCAATGAAACAGGGGCTCTGATGCTGGATGTAAGAGATGCACAGGTATTTGCCAATGGATTTATTCCTAATTCTATCAATATTGGTTTGCAGGGTTCATTTGCACCTTGGGTAGGTGCGATGATCCCCGATATTAAACAAGAAATATTATTAATAGCAGAACCCGGCACAGAAGAAGAAGTGGTAACCCGTCTCAGCCGTGTTGGATACGATCATGTAATTGGATTTTTAAAAGGAGGCATTAACACCTGGAAAGAAGCCGGTAAAGAAGTAGATGCTATTACCAGCATTACTGCCGAAGCATTGGCGGCAATACAAAAAGCAACACCCGCAACCGCCATTTTAGATGTAAGAAAAAACAGCGAGTACCTGAGTGAACATATTTTAGGTGCAGAAAATGCACCGCTGGATACTATTAACGATAGTATGGCACAGCTTGATAAAGAAAAAACATATTATGTGCATTGTGCCGGTGGCTACCGCTCAATGGTATTTACTTCAATACTACGTGCAAGGGGCTATACAAACCTTGTAGATGTAAAGGGGGGCTTTAAAGCAATTAAAGAAAGCCAGCTGTTTGCAGTAAGCGATTATGTGTGCCCCTCTACACTCTTATAGCACTAAACTTGGTTTAATGGTTGATGATGACGATGGCGGAAGGCCGTCAGGGCCTTCCATTTTTTATTTTTTTCAAAACAAATACAATGATTGATTTTTTAAAAAAACTTTTAGGGGGTACTGCTAATGCAGACCTGAAAAAAATGATGGCCGACGGCGCCTTGATTGTGGATGTAAGAACTCCGGCAGAATACAAAAGCGGCCATATTACCGGTGCAGTTAATATTCCGCTGGATAGTGTAAATCAACACATAAATGAATTAAGAAGCAAACATAAAACTATTATTACCTGCTGCAGAAGTGGTAACCGCAGCGGCATGGCAAAAGCTATTTTAAGCAATGCCGGCATTGATTGTTATAATGGTGGCGCATGGAATGTATTGCAACAACAAATTGGTTAAACTATGAAACAACTATTAACAAAGGGCTGGAACTTTATGCGTGTATTGCGTTTAGGAATGAGTGTTCTGGCCCTTTTTTATGGCATTACCACCAGCGATATTCTGTTATTGGGTGCAGGCGGTTTTTTGTTTGTAATGAGTGTTTTTAATATAGGGTGTGCCGGTGGCACTTGCTATACAAATACCCGCCAATCAGTTAGTAATAATACGGCAAATAAAAAAAGCAACCCGGTTGTGTATGAAGAAGTGTAAGCCTCCACAGCTTTTTTTCATATTCATATTTTTTTTACCAGCTATTATTTTAGCACAGCATCAGGAATTGCAGGATAACCCCATTTTATGGAAAGGGAAAGAACAACAACATACAGATACTGCTGGTTTGTTACATGTATTTAAGAAAGGTCAGGTGCATGGGCACTTCCGATATTTTTTTATGCATACCAATAATGAAGCAGCGTTAACAAATTATTACGCACATGCCGCCGGTGGAGGTATTAAATATGAAACCGGTTTATACAAAGGGTGGCAGGCAGGTATCAGTGGTTTTTTTATTTTCAATCTGGCTTCATCAGACCTGGCAAAACCAGATGCTGCAACACAGGCAAATAACCGTTATGAAATTGGCTTGTTTGATATTACGAACCCGCATAATAATACAGATATTAACAGGCTGGAGGAGTTGTATCTCAAATATCAGCAAAAGGAATTTGTGGTAACTACCGGTAAGCAATTAATTAATACACCCTTTATTAATTTGCAAGATGGCCGGATGCGCCCAACGGTGGTTGATGGTGTTTGGTTGCACTTGCAACCTGCAGCAAACATTGTTGCAGAAGGTGGATGGATTTACGGCATCTCTCCTCGCAGCACCGTTAAATGGTATGGCGTTGGAGCGTCAATAGGTGTGTATCCAGTAGGCGTTAACGAAAACGGAATTAAATCGGGCTATGCAGGTAATGTAAATACCAATGCAGTTTGGGCGGTAGGTGCCAGCTATACCCTAACAAAAAATACGGCATTAAAAGCATGGAATTTTTTTGTGCCTAAAGTATTTAATACCACACTTTCAGAACTTTCCTTCAATTTTCCCGGGGTTTCAAAATCTAAATGGGTATTTGGATTGCAATCCGTATATCAAACCGTTGTTAATAACGGTGGCAACACAAACCCGGCTAAAGCCTATTATAAAAAAGGTGGACATGCCATTACATTGGGTATGAAAGCCGGCTGGCAAAATACACATTGGCAAACTTCTTTAAACTATAATCGTATCACTGCAGCAGGTCGTTATTTAATGCCGCGTGAATGGGGGCGAGAACCCTTCTTTACTTTTTTACCAAGAGAACGTAATGAAGGATTAGGCGATGTACATGCATATACTACAAAAATTAATTATCGTTTTATAAAACAACGTATTAATAGTCAACTGGGGTTGGGTTATTATAACCTGCCACCAGTAAATAATTATGCGCTTAATAAATATGGCTTGCCTTCTTATGTACAATTAAATTTAGATATAAGATATGAGTGGGCAGGTTTTTTTAAAGGGGTGGAAACGCAACTGTTGTATGTGTATAAAAAACAGGCATCATCTGAAACGCTTGATAAACGTGCTATTATTAACAAGGTTAATATGCACCAATGGAATTTACTTATGAACTTTCATTTTTAACAGTTGCTGTTAGCACTACTGTTAAAACGAGCGTGGCAACGACGTTGCTATGAAAATACTATGCTGGTAAAATAAATATTATGGATGCCGGCATCAGCGGCTGTGGCAGCATACTTGCGTCGCACACTGCAACGGCAACGCATTACTCAGCAGTAGCTTTTACTTTTAAATTTTTCTTTTTGGTAGAATTGCGAATAACCAGTTCTGGTAAAAGAACTTTGGTAACAAAATCAGTAACGGGTCTTTTGCTTTCAATTAGCTGTAATAAAAGCTGTGTGGATAGTTCGCCCATTTCAAAAGCCGGTTGTTTAATAATAGACAGTGCAGGGTTTAATAAATCAGTCAGTTCTCCGTTAGAAAAGCCCATCATTAATAAATCTTCCGGAATTCTTACTTTTTCTTCCTGCAACACCCGCAGGCAACCCGTGGTTAGTTTATCTGATAAGCCTAGTATAGCATCTGGTGTGGGCCGCATGCGAATAATATTTTTTACAGCAGCCACTACTTCATCGTTTAAATGGGCGCCGGGTTTACAGTGTTGCACCAGTTGCTCATTATAAGCAATGCCTGCATCTTGCAGCGCTGCTTTATAACCTGCCAGTCGTTCTTGCGTGATGGATAAAAAAGATACATTGGCCAGCACTGCAATATTTCTGCAATTATTTTCAATTAAATGCGTGGTGGCTTCATAAGCACCTTTGTAATTATCAACAATTACTTTGTGGGTGTCTATTTCATTTACAATGCGGTCAAAAAATACTATGGGCATTCCTTTTGAATGCAAATCTTTGAGGTAGTCAAAATTGTTGGTTTCAACTGAAACAGAAACCAGCAAACCATCTATAGAGCGGCTGGTTAAGTAATGCAGGTTGCGCATTTCTTTTTCAAAACTTTCATGGCTTTGAGAAATTATAACATTATAGCCTTTCTGTTGGGCAACAGATTCTATACCATTAATAGTTTGAGAGAAAAAACTGTTGGCTATTTCTCCTACAATTACCCCAATGGTATGGCTTTTTCTTTCTTTTAAACTTAGTGCAATGGGGTTAGGGTGGTAATTAATCTTTTCGGCATACTCTAAAACCATTTTCTTGGTTTCGGGGCTAATCTCATAGCTATCCCGCAAGGCACGAGATACGGTGGAAGTAGACAAGCCGAGGGCCTTGGCAATATCCTTTATGGTTACGGCTTCAAACTTCATGGTAGCGTATAAGTATTAGATGGTTGTCTGTAAATCAGACACTAAAAGTAACGATTTTGCTGCTGTTGGGCTTAAGTTTATAAAGCGGTAAATACTTAAGGTAGTTGCTTTAGCACCTGCATCTCTGCTTGCAGGGTTGCGAAAATATAACTCGTTGAAAACGATAACGATGCCGGGAACGATTGCGTAAAAAAACAAGTGTGCTCTATCAATGCAACTGGATTTAACTGTTTAGTATTGGTAGAGATTTTTGAGAAAAATATCTCCGATTGTTTTCATCACACTTAAAATGCTATTGCTATATGAAACGCATGCTGCTCTTATTTCAGCTAATGTTACTGGCACTGTTGTTAAATGCCCAATCAAGGCAAATAACTGGTAAGGTAACAGATGATGCTGGTGCGCCGCTATCTGGTGCAAATGTTATTCTCCGCGGGTCAAAGTCGGGTACTCAAACCGATGCGGATGGAAATTTTAAATTAACTGTTACAAATAACGGTGCCGTTACGCTCTTAATCAGCTATACGGGTTATGCATCAAAGTCGGTTGTAGTAAACGGCAATACTGCCAATGGCATACAACTGGTAAAAGACAACGCGGCATTAGAAGATGTGGTGGTGGTAGGCTATTCGTCTATTAAGAGAAAAGATCTGACAGGTTCTGTTTCCTCAGTTTCTTCCAAGCAGCTAAAAGACATTCCTATTTCTTCTGCTGCAGAAGCTATACAAGGCAGATTGGCAGGTGTGCAGGCCATTGCTACAGAAGGTGCACCGGGTGCTGAAATTGTAATACGGGTAAGAGGTGGTGGTTCTATTACACAAGATAATGCACCGCTATACATTGTAGATGGAGTACCTGTTGAAAATGCGCTTTCTGTTTTATCTCCGCAAGATATTGCTTCAATAGATGTGCTGAAAGATGCATCCACCACAGCTATCTACGGAGCCCGTGCAGCAAACGGGGTGGTAATTATTACCACCAAAGTTGGTAGAGTGGGCAAAACACAAGTTACCTACAGTGGTTCTTTTGGTTTTAGAGAGCTGCCCAAAACTATGGACGTTTTAAGCCCCTATGATTTTGTATTGTGGCAATATGAAAGAAGCCGCGGTAATACTACCGATAGTGCCAGCTTCGCACAAACCTATGGCACTACTTGGGATACGCTTTCTAATTACAAAAACATATTGCCCGTTAACTGGCAGGAAGAAGTGTTTGGAAGAAGAGCGGCCTTTCAAAATCATAATATTTCTGTAAACGGAGGCACACAGTCTACCACTTTTAATTTAAGCTTTACTAATAACAGAGAAGAAGGTATTTTACTGGAGTCTGGTTTTAACAGAAGTCTTTTAAATTTTAAATTAGATCATAAAATTTCTGATAAACTAAAAGTAGGTATTTCGTTCCGCTACCTGGATCAGACCATAAAGGGTGCTGGTACTACCAACTCAGGTACACGAAGTACCAACCGCCTGCGGCATACCATTAATTACAGGCCTTTTGAATTATCTCGCCCTGGCTACGGTATTGATGATTTTGATGAAGCATACTATCTTGCCTCTAGCGGTGCTACTAACCCTATATTACTTACACAGGCTGAATACAGGCGCCAGTTTACGAAGGCGGCTTATTTTACAGGGTACCTTAACTATAACATTACCAAAAACCTGGTGTTTCGTTCTACAATGGGGTATGATAATGCGGGTGTTACTACCAATTTGTTTTATGGTAAAATAACCGGGCAAGCCCGAAACTTTGCTTCTTTGCCTTTGGCTTCAATTGGAGAGCAAAAAAATAGTACACTTACTAATTCTAATACATTACAATATTCATTATCAAATTTTAAACAGCACCACGACTTCACCTTCTTGGTTGGCCAGGAAATTATTGAGCAAAATTCCAGTCAGAATACTTTTGAAACCCGTTATTTTCCCGCAGATATTTCTGCAGACAAAGCATTGGCCAATATGGGCTTGGGTTCTGCGCCTACTGGTTCTGCACAACCCTTACCTACTTCTTTTGTGCAACCACCCAGCCGCATTGCATCCTATTTCAGCCGCTTAACGTATGCGTATGATGATAAGTACTTGTTGAGTTTTAATCTGCGTGCCGATCGTTCTTCAAAATTCAGTTCTGAGAATGGCACATTGGTATTTCCTTCAGGTTCTGCAGCATGGCGTTTCTCTAAAGAGAAGTTTATGGACAATGTGAAGTTCGTCAGCGATGCGAAGTTGAGGGTAGGCTTTGGTTCTGTGGGTAACAACCGTATTGATAATTTATTATACCGCCAGTTATATGGTGTTACCGGCCAGTATGCATTCAATCACAGCATTGTTCCAGGTTTTGCGCCTTCGGCATTAGCCAATCCCGATCTGCGCTGGGAGAAAAATATTACCCGTAATATCGGGTTAGACCTTTCTTTCTTAAACAATAGAATTCAATTTTCAGTAGACGTGTATAAAAACACCGCTGAAGATCTATTACTTGCCGTGGCTATTCCCCCAACCACCGGTTATACCAGCCAAATACAAAATATTGGTGCTACTTCTAATCGTGGTGTTGAGTTTCAGGTAAACGCTACTCCAATCAGTAAGAAAGATTTTACATGGACTACTAACTTCAATATTTCATTTAATAAAAACCGTGTTGAAAGTTTGGGTGGTGTAACACAATTAGAGCGTAACTCTGGTTGGCAGGGTAGTGATGGCGTAAATGATTATCTGGTGAAAGTGGGCCAACCCACCGGTTTAATGTATGGTTTTGTAACAGATGGTATACATAGTGTTTACGACTTTGATTATAATGCCACAACCGGTGTTTATACACTTCGTCCGGGTAAAGCTGCAAACGGCGTGTATGGTACTCCACAGCCTGGTATGCTTAAATGGAAAGATTTAAATGGTGATGGTGTTATTACAGCTGATGGCGACCGCACCGTTATTGGTAATGCCAATCCCAAATTTACCGGTGGATGGAATAACCAGTTTGCCTATAAAAATTTTGATCTTAGTGTGTTTGTAAATTTTGTAGTGGGCAACGATATTTATAATGCTAACAAAATAGAATGGACGGATGGGGCATTTGCCAACCTGAATATGCTAAATATAATGAAAGACCGTTGGACCAATATAGATGCAAACGGAACCCGCATTACAGACCCTGTTGCATTAACAAAACTAAATGAGAATGCAAAAATCTGGAGTCCGGTAAGAGTACAACGTTGGTGGTTGCATTCATGGGCTGTGGAAGATGGATCTTACTTACGTATTAATAACCTTACTATGGGTTATACTCTTCCTAAGAAAGTATTAAACAGAATTAGGATCAGCACACTGCGGGTATTTGGTACTGTAAACAACCTGGCAACCCTTACTAATTACAGTGGGTATGATCCGGATGTTACTTCCCGTCGTTCTGATCCATTAACACCCGGAGTTGATTTTGCTGCGTATCCCCGCTCAAGAACATGGGTGTTTGGTGTAAACGTTACTTTCTAAAAATTTAAAAAAAACAGTATGAAATATAAATTCAATCAATCAGTAATTGTTGCTTTAATAGCACTTACTGTAATAGGTGTGGTTGGATGTAAGAAATATACAGAAGTAGAACCGGTTTCACAATACAGCATCCCTCAAACATTTTCTGATGTATCAAATGCCTTTAGTGCATTAGTAGGGGTGTACGATGAGTTGCAGGGCGATAACGGTTATGGTATTCGCATCAGCATGTATTATCCGTACGATTCTGATGAAGGTATTGTAAGTGGTAATATAGATAATGGCCGCCGGGGTGTTGGCCGATACCAGTTATTATTAACCAATTCAGAAATAGCTAACCCATTCCGCCAATTGTACCGTGGTGTTGAAAAAGCAAATCTTTGCATTGAACAAATTCCTGCAATGCCACAATACATCAATGGTACTGATGCAGAAAAAAAAGAACTAAAACGATTGTATGGCGAAGCACTTACATTAAGAGCTCAATTTTTATATGAGCTGATACGTAATTGGGGCGACGTACCGGCGCCAATGGTTCCGGCTTATAAACAACCCTCACTTTTTGTGCCTCAGGCCAACAGAGATTCTACGTATGATAAATTGCTGGCCGATTTAGCAACCGCATCAGATCTGTTGCCATGGAGAACTGAAGTGCCAAGAAACGAACGCATCACAAAAGGTGTTGCAAAAGCATTGCGGGCAAGAATTGCTTTGGCAAGAGGCGGTTTTTCGCTCCGTCAGAATGGGCAGATGGTCCGTGGCTCAGATCATATTAAATATTACACCATCGCTCGAGACGAATGTGAAATTTTAATGAACAACAGAACGCAACACACATTAAACCCCAGTTATTCTGATGTATGGAAAAAAGTAACATCTTTCACATACGATCCGCAAGGTGAAATTATTTTTGAAATAGGCGCTGGCGGTGGTAATGGTAACAGCGATAGCCGTATGGGCAATTATGATGGACCAAACCTAAATAATGCATCACGTTATGGTGCTGGCGGTGGTGGTATAGTAATGCTGCCTAACTATTTTTATTCTTTCGATTCTGTAGATACACGCCGAGATATAACTATTACACATTACCAGGTTTCAAATGCAACCAATATTAAAAGTCAACGCCGTTTAGGAGAATTAAATACCGGCAAATACCGCAGAGACTGGAGAGTGCCTTTGTTACCCGGCACTGTTTTAAATGTTGGCTACAATTGGGCAATGATTCGTTTTGCTGATGTGTTATTGATGTATGCCGAAGCCGTAAATGAAATTAATGGTAGCCCCACCCCACAAGCTATAGCGGCTTTTGAAGAAGTACGCAAAAGAGCTTATGCTGGTAATACCGGTTTAATTGGTACCACGCCAACTGATAAAACAGGCTTCTTCAACGCAATTGTAAATGAACGTTTTCTTGAATTTGGTCATGAAGGTATCCGGAAATACGATTTATTACGATGGAACCTGCTGACTACAAAAATTGCTGAAGCAAGAACTAAAATTCAACAAATCAGAGATCGTACAGGGGCTTATACAAATGTGCCACAGTATATTTATATGAAAAATAACGGTGAAGAAATCCAATACTTTGCTGGTACCAATACTGCTGCTACCGCACAGCCTTTCTGGCGCCCAACCCAAATTCCTTCTCCTACAACAGGGTGGACAAGAATCGATTGGGCTCAGAATTTAACCACTGCAAGCGCAATAGATAGTAAACCACTTTGGCAGGGTTTTGCATCATTCTTTGTACCCGGTAAAAGCGAGTTATTCCCTTACGATCAGGTAACACTCGCCTCTTATCAGGGAGCTTTAAAACAAAACCCAGGGTATTAATAAAAGTTCTTTTTCTTTATAGCAAGCGTGGGCTGTCCCTTTGGGCAGCCCTTTTAAAAAAATGTTTTATGATACCAGCCAAAGTAACAGCTACCCGGCACCGGTTGCGTCGCACACTTTTACAGCAGTGCTTCTTTCAGCTTCTCTTTCTTGGGCTGTTACTATCTGTTAGTAGCTGTCATGCGCAGCAAAAATTACAAATAACTCAGGAGGCTGCCATTGCATTTCCCGGTGCTGAAGGTTTTGGTAAATATGCTTCTGGTGGCCGTGGCGGTAAAGTATACATCGTTACCAATCTAAACGATGATGGAGAAGGCAGTTTCAGAAAAGCGGCTACAGCCAACCATCCCCGCATAATAGTATTTGCCATTTCGGGTACTATTCATTTAAACAGTTCCATCAGTATAAAGGGCAATGCAACCATTGCCGGCCATACCGCTCCCGGAGACGGTATTTGTATGGCCGATAAATCAGTACAACTTGGCGGAGATAATATTATTATCCGATACATGCGTTTTCGCCTGGGTGATAAATGGCAACGCCAGCAAGGCCAAGTAGATGGCAGCGGCGGAGAAGATGCATTCGGTGGCTCTGGCAGAAAACATATTATAATAGACCATTGCACGTTTAGCTGGAGCAATGATGAATGTCTTTCTGTTTATAACGGAGACAGCACCACCTTGCAATGGAATATAATATCAGAGCCACTCAACTACTCCTATCATTTTGAAACCGGAGATACAGACTGGGAACATCATGGTTATGGCGGCATTTGGGGCGGTGCGCATCTTAGTGCCCATCATAATTTATTTGCGCATTGCAATAATCGCATGCCTCGCTTCAACGGTATTCGTCAAAAAAGTACAGAGCTGGTAGATTATGTAAACAATGTTATTTACAACTGGGGTGGCAATCATATTTATGCAGGCGAAGGCGGTAATTATAATCTTATTAACAACTATTATAAATATGGCCCTTCTACCAATAAAAATGTACGTTATCGCATTGCATCACCGGGCCGTACCGATAAAATTCCCTTTGGAAAATGGTATGTGAGCGGAAACTATGTAGATGGGTCAGAAACAATTACCCAAAACAATGCTACCGGCATAACAATGGGTAATAATGGTACTGAAGAAGACAAAGCAAACACACTGCTGGCAACAGCCCACACCGTGTTATCTGTTTTAGTGCAGCCAGCAAAAGAAGCTTATGAAGAGGTGATGAAATACGCAGGTGCCAGCTACCGTCGCGATACGCTGGATGAAAGAATAGTAAGTAATGTTAGACAGCGCAACGGAGCCATCATAGATGTACAAGGCGGTTATCCGCATCATTCTCCTTATGAAATAACAATAAATGCATGGCCCGCATTAAAAAGTTTACCTGTGCCTGCAGATACCGATAACGATGGGATGCCGGATGCATGGGAAAAAAAACAAGGTTTAAATCCGAACGACGCTGCAGATGCTAGCAGCATAAACTTGCACCAGTTTTATACAAATATTGAAATGTATATTAACTCATTGCTTTTATGAAAAAACGCTCTATCAGTATATCTGCATTTTTATTGATGGTGTTTATAGCGCCACCTGTAAAAAAAATTACCATCTTTATTGCCGGAGATTCAACTGCCAGTATTAAAGAAATTAAGGCATACCCCGAAACTGGCTGGGGTATGCCCTTTGTTTATTTCTGGGATTCTACAGTAACTGTACAAAACCTGGCAAAGAATGGACGTAGTACCAAATCTTTCCGGCAAGAAGGATTGTGGGATAGAATAGCAAATGCTGCCAAAGAAGGAGATTATGTGCTGATTCAATTTGGACACAACGATGAAGTGCCAACCAAAAAAACATATACCACAGAAGAAGAATTTACCAACAATTTGGTTGAGTATGTAAAAGAAACCCGCCAACGAAAAGCAATACCGGTTTTACTTACTCCTGTTGCACGCCGCAAATTTGACAGCACCGGCCAAATTGTGGGTACACACGATGTGTATGCACAATTGGTGCGCAATGTGGCCAAAGCAGAGCAGGTTGCTTTAATAGATTTGGATGTTAAAAGCCAGGCTTTATACCAACAAATGGGGGTAGAGTATTCTAAATTATTGTTTCTCCAATTAAAACTAGGTGAGCATCCTAATTATCCTGCAGGTAAAGAAGATAATACGCATTTTAGTGAGTTAGGCGCAAGGCTGGTGGCTCAGCTTGTATTAGACGAAATAAAGAAGACCCTGCCAGCATTAGCAAACTATATTGTTAAGCCAGCAACAAAATAAAGCTGCTGGTCGCTTTAAATTTATTCACCTGTATTAACTGTACATTAGTGTATGTATAAAAAACTGATATTTTTTTTATTGTTGTGCTTGGTGAAGACTGCTTTTTTAAAAGCGCAAACCAGTAACCCCCAGCAATACAAATATGTTTTTACAGTAGCTAAAGATGGCAGCGGCGATTTTAAATTTATACAAGATGCTATTGATGCCATGCGGGTCTATCCGCTGGCACCTGTAACTGTTTATATAAAAAACGGTGTTTACAACGAAAAAATTGAATTGCCCGTAAATAACACAGATGTAACTTTTATTGGAGAAAGCGTTGATAAAACTATTATTACGTTTAACGATTACTCGGGCCGCGGCCATACCAACACCTTTACTTCTTA
>REAR01000041.1 GCA_004295245.1 Sphingobacteriales bacterium
TTTATTTGGCGGTTTAAAGCCGAATATGCGCCTAGCAATAACTGTTGGCCTGTTTGCCCACGGGCGTAAAAAGTACGTGATACTTGTGCGCCACCGAACGAGCGGTTATCTAGCAGGCCACCATATTCGCGGGCAAATGGTACGCCTTGTGCCACACATTGGTCTATAATGTTAACCGATACTTCGGCTAGGCGATAAACGTTGGCTTCACGGGCTCGGTAATCGCCACCTTTTATGGTATCGTAAAATAAACGGTGAACCGAGTCGCCATCGTTGCGGTAGTTTTTGGCTGCGTTTATCCCGCCCTGGGCAGCAATAGAATGTGCCCTACGTGGGCTATCGTGAAAACAAAACGCTTTTACATTGTAGCCCAACTCGGCTAGTGAAGCCGCTGCCGATGCGCCCGCTAAACCTGTACCTACTACAATAATATCGTACTTACGTTTATTGGCAGGGTTTACCAGTTTTAAATCGAACTTATGCTTGCTCCATTTTTCGGCCAAGGGGCCAGCCGGTATTTTTGAATTTAACATTTTTTATGTGTTTTATTTTGAGGATTTAGGCATCGCCGCTAAGGCGATAATTAAAACCTGTTATACAATTATTTAAAAAAGAAATATAATGGCATGCTTGCAAACCCTATGGGTATAAGTATTGAAAACACCCAAACGCCAATAAAGTTTATTAAAGGTTTATATTTACTATGGTTCCAGCCTAGGGTTTGAAATGCGCTAGAAAAACCGTGTACCAAGTGAAACGACATGGCATTCGGTGGCTACTTCTTTATATAAATTTTTTGATTTTGTAATTTCGATACCATTGGTTACATAGTTTACATAGCCAGTATAATCGGCTGCGGAAATTTCGGTGGTGGTGGTTTTGCCGGTGTTTAAATCGGTTTCGTATTTTACGTAAGGCGTTTCGCCCCAGTGGTACTCGTACCAAAAACTGCTCATGTGCGATACAATGAATAGTAAAAGTATGGTACCTAACACGCCCATGTTACGAGATGACCAAATACTGCCATTACCCGATTTTTGGGCGTAAGCCACTGGCCTTGCTTTTTTGTTTTGGATAGTGATAAATAACGCAAAAACACTGTGTACAATTATTGAACTGTACAGTAAATACGATACTACTTTAATGGGTGTAAAGTGTGTCATAAAATGCGCATACTGGTTAAATGCCAAGCCTTCATCGTTTTTAAACAAGGCTAAATTACCTGTTAGATGCACAATTAAGAAAGAACATAGGAATAAACCGGTTAAACACATAATTAGTTTTTTCCCTAATGTGGAGGAAAATGTACTCGAAAAATTGCTCATTATTTTGGTTTGATTATGTTTTGTTATTTTTTTGTAAAAGTATTTATAATATAGCTATAAGTGTAGCTAAGTTTTATAAAGGGGTATTTTTTTATTTATTTAGAAACATTCTAATATATACAAAAAAAGATGTTGCTTTAGTAAAATGGGAATTTAATTCGATTTTTTATTTAAAAAAACCTTATGCTATTCTTTTTGATGAAATAACAGCGTTTTATTATGTCAAATTAGCTAGTTTTACTTTTTTATAATAGCATAAAATCAATAAATCTTATGACCCTATCCCAACGAGATGTAGCCCTAATTTGGCACCCATATACCCAAATGCTAACCGCCGATGCGCCCATTGGAATCGTAAAAGGTGAGGGGGCGTATTTGATTAACAAAAAAAACGAAAAACTTATTGATGCCATAATGGACATGCGCATCCATATATTGCGCAAAAAGTGTATGCGCAGTTACAAACTTTAGAACATGCAATTTTTGCAGGTTTTACGCACCTAGGGGCGGTGGACTTGGCCGAAAAAATAATAAGCATTTTGCCCAGTAAACAGCGCAAAGTTTTTTATAGCGATAATGGTTCAACGGCGGTTGAAGTGGCGTTAAAGATGAGTTTACAATTTTGGAACAATCAAAACCAAAAACGCCTAAAAATTTTGGCTTTCGAAAACGCTTACCATGGCGATACCTTTGGTGCTATGGCGGTTAGTGGGCGCAGTGCGTTTACCGCTCCGTTTGATGCCTTACTGTTTGATGTGATTTTTATACCTACACCCAATGTTAATAACATAGAAGATATTAAATCACATATTACACATCATAAATCAGATATAGCTTGTTTTATTTTCGAACCTTTGGTACAGGGAGCCAGCGGTATGCTTATGTACGAAGCATTGTATTTAGATGAGCTAATTGCCCATTGCCATAACCAAAATATACTTACCATAGCCGATGAGGTAATGACGGGTTTTGGCCGTACCGGCAAATTATTTGCCACAGATTACCTAAAGCATAAGCCCGATATGATGTGTTTTTCGAAAGGCATAACAGGCGGTACCATGCCCCTAGGTTTAACCACTTGTAGCCAGCCTATTTACGATGCTTTTTTATCTAACGATAAGCTAAAAACGCTATTTCATGGGCATTCGTTTACCGCCAACCCTGTGGCTTGCGCAGCGGCATTGGCAAGTTTTGATTTATTAATGCAGCCCCAAACAATGCAACATATAAGCCGAATTACGGCTCAGCACCATGCCTTTAAGCTAAAAATACAGCAGCATCCTAAATTAAAAAATGTACGACAAACAGGAACTATTTTAGCTATCGAATGGCAAAACAATACCGATACATCGTATTTTAGCGATTTACGAACGCAGCTCTATAATTTTTTTATCTCTAAAAATATTATATTGAGGCCTTTAGGAAACATTATTTATATTTTACCGCCATATTGCATTAGCGAAAGCGACCTTGCTTATATTTACCAACAAATAGAAGAAGCACTCGAAATTTTTTAAAAATGAATTTTACTTACTTACTTGATACCATTATAAGCCAACCCAGCATCAACGCCAAGTGGTTAAATACTTTGTCGTTTATGGAAAACGCTGGTGCTCGCAAAATTTCGGCATCGGAGGATAAACAAAACGTAAATATGATTATATTAAAACATGCCGCCGAAGAACATCGCCATGCTTATTATTTAAAAAAGCAACTCGCCAAAGTGGGCGATAACCACTGCCCAACCTACCACAACCAGTTTTTAATAGCCCCAGCCCATAGCAAATATTACTTGGCTATATTAGATGTAATGGTGTGTAAATATTTAAAAAAACAATTGGGCTTAGCCGGCTCGGCATTAAAATTTACCGCCTATTTATTAGTTACTTACGCTATTGAAGTACGAGCAGATGAATTGTACCCCATATACCAGCAGGCCTTGGATAAGGCAGAAAGCAAGGTAACCGTAAAATCAATTATTTTAGAAGAGGAGGGGCATTTAGAAGAAATGATTGGGCAATTGAAACAGTTTTCGCCCGATTGGGAAACCCATGCAGCCATTGCGCTAAACTTTGAAAACGTACTTTTTGATGATTGGCTGGCGGCATTAGGAAAAGAGGTTTTAGGCGAATAATAAGGATGGTTTTACCTAAAATATTTTATTAAAATTATTTCCGTTTTAATTGGATAATTGCCCAGTCCACACAAATTATAATCAGCACCCTTTTACGTATTAATTTTAAAATTTACGTTTTATTAAAAAAACTTTATGAAAACACTAATCATCGCTTTATTTGTAGCCTTTTTTGGTTTAAACGTTAGCAATAATCACTTAAAAAAAGCAAGCAATAGTGGCTTTGATACAATTATTAACAACCTCCCAGTAAAGCTATACATCCTTAAAAATAAAAATATAGAAGCCAAAATTACCAATTACGGTGGCCGATTGGTAAGCCTACAAGTACCCAATAGAAAACGCAAAATGGTAAATGTGGTAGTAGGTTTTTTATCAATAAGTAATTATATAAAAGCTACCGAACCTTATTATGGAGCTACCATTGGCAGGTATGGCAACCGTATTGCCAAAGGTAAGTTTACATTAAATGGCAATAATTATACCCTTTTTAATAACAACGGCCCCAATACACTTCACGGTGGCAAAGTGGGCTTTCAGTACGTGATATGGGCTGCCCAACAGCCTAACGATAGCACCTTGGTTTTAAAATATTTAAGCAAAGATGGCGAAGAAGGTTACCCAGGCAACTTAAACGTTACCGTAACTTATAGCGTATGCAGCGGCCAAGGTTTAAAAATAGAATACCAAGCCACCACCGATAAACCCACCGTAATAAACCTTACCAACCACGCTTTTTTTAACCTTAACGGCGAAGGTAGCGGTACAATTTTAAACCATTTTTTACAAATTAATGCCGATAAATATACACCTGTTGATAGCACCTTAATCCCCACGGGGAAATTAGAAAATGTAAAAAATACCCCATTAGATTTTACAAAATTTACCAAAATAGGTGCTCGTATAAATGCTAAAAATAAGCAAGTAATTTACGGCAATGGTTACGACCATAACTACGTATTGGGCACAAAGAAAAAATGGGGGTTAAACCACGCTGCCACAATTTATGGAGATAAAAGTGGTATTCAATTAAATGTTTACACCGCCGAACCTGGAATGCAATTTTATAGCGGCAATTTTATGGCAGGTAGCAACACATTTAGCAATGGGATTAAAGATAATTGCCGAACCGCTTTTTGTTTAGAAACCCAGCATTTTCCTAACTCGCCCAACCAAGCAAATTTTCCAACAACAACTTTAAAACCTAGCGAAGTATTTAAAACCATGTCGCTATATAAATTTAGTGTAAAACCCTAAGCAAACCATTGCCCGAAGCCAAAAAAATATGCAAATAACCTACCGCCCTTACCAACTGCAACTAAAACATCCGTTTACTATTTCGGGTTTTAGCCGCACTGCCACACCCATACTTTTGCTCGAAATTAAATACCAAAACTACACAGGTTACGGCGAAGCATCAATGGTGCCTTACTTGGGCGAAAGCATTGAAACAGCCACCCAGTTTTTAAATAAAATAGATTTAAGTAGCTTTAGTTTCCCATTTAAAATGGATGAAATAATAGCTTATTTAGATAATATATCATTGGGCTTACCCGCCATAAAAGCCGCTATTGATATTGCTTTACACGATATTACAGGCAAAATATCCCAACAACCTTGCTATAAAATTTATGGTGCAAACCCAGCATCAATGCCCCTAACCAGTTATACTTTAGGTATGGATGAACCCGAAGTTATGCTACAAAAAGCCAACGATGCCATAGCTTTAGGTTTTAAAATCCTAAAAATAAAACTAGGCAGTGCCAACGATAAACTATTGATAAACACCGTACGTTCGGTAACTAATTTACCCCTTTACGTGGATGCCAACCAAGGCTGGCAAACCAAAACAGAAGGTTTAGCAATGGTAAATTGGCTGGCTGGCCAAGGCGTAGTTTTGGTGGAGCAACCTATGCTAAAAACCAATACCGAAGGAAATAAATATATTACCCAGCACAGCCCCATACCCATAATTGCCGACGAAGCCGTACAACGCCTACCCGATGTAGCCAAAGCCGCAGGCAATTACCACGGCATAAACATCAAATTAATGAAATCGGCGGGAATGTACGAAGCCCATTTAATGCTACTAAAAGCCCGCGAATTAGGTTTAAAAGTGATGATTGGCTGCATGAGCGAAACCAGCATTGCCACCTTGGCCGCCGCTACATTAGCGCCATTATGTGATTTTGTGGACTTAGATGGCCCATTTTTAACTACAAATAATCCGTATCAAACCCCAAAGTTTGAAAACGGAAAGTATGTTTTAAGTGATGATGTTGGGTTGGGGACTTTAAAAGTTTTATAAATTCTGATTATTAAATATACCCACCCCATCTAAGTTAAAATTTATACAAGATAAAATTAAGTGCCTTCACTTTCCCCCAAAAAATAACCTTTATTTGTAGCTTATAAAACTATTTTTTAAATAAGCAATATCTATATTCTTTTATACACCATATTGTACAATTTTTTAGGTTTATGATTTCGGGGGTTTTTTCTGTCTGGTCTTATTATTTCTCTTGTTTTGTAAACTATTTCATCAAAAGCTTTTATGGCTTTTTTGAATTTCTTTTTTATAAAAATCGGTATTAATATGCTTTGGAGCATCGAAAGCGCATTTGTTCTATTTATCTTTTGGCTGTGTTTGCGGTCTTTATCGGCTTTGTATTCGGCAATTACTTTTTCTTCTATGGGATGTGCGTAAGCTGCACATAAAGTCATGGAAAGTATTTTGGCGTGAAAGTCTTGTTTTACAGCTATTGCTTTCTTTCCCGAAAAATTCTCCAGTTCAGCCCTGTTTTTCAATAGTTTATAACTCTCTTCATGGTTCCACCTAAAATGATAGAGTTCACCGAAGCCTTCCGTTTTATATTTTATTGGGTCTAAAAGCGAGGTGCATAAAATCTCTGTTTCGCCATCATCTAATATAACTTTTATCAACCTACATTTGATAGGCTTTTCGATAACGTCTTTATAATCAGATAATTTATCGTAATCTTTTTTAGGTAGGTTAAATTCTACTATTTTTTCATCTTCATCGCTTTTGTAAAACTCATTTACCTCTGTCCACCAATCATCTTTCATTCTTATACAAAATTCTACCCCTTTTGCTTGTAATAAATATAAAAGCCAAATACACGGATAACCACGGTCTAAAAGCAATAGATCGCCTTTTTTTACTTTATCTAAATGTTTTACCAATAAATCTCGTTCGCTCGAAGCATATTTATCTATTTGACCATCAATGGTTATATAGTTAAGTGCATCATACAGGGTGGAACATAAGGCTAAAGAACGAGAACTATCTGCTTTAGGGCCAAATTTGTGTTGTCCAAATTCTTCAATAACCGTCGGATGGTTTGGTAAAACTAATCGACTGCCATCGCATGACAATAACCTATGTCCAAGCCATTTATCGTAAGATGCAGTTTCATAAAATGTATCTACAGCTATTTGGTTTAGACGTATAAAAGCGTAAGGATCTAATAATTGCCTTGCTTTAGAAAATGCGCCTTTGGTAACGTGTCTAATATTAAAAGTTGAGTCTGTAACTTCCTTAAAAAAATTATCAAGATCTCGCTGTATAGAGGTTTTAGAGTTCATGATAATAAAAATTAAATTTTTGAGATTTAATTTACGATTTCGGGATACCCCTTCAAGGTCACTTTTTCTGCAACAACCTTTAAACTCTTGACTTTCAAGCTCATATTCTATATTGTTAGTTAATACTTTTCTATAATTGTTGTTTTTTGATGTATAAAAGTTACCCCCTATATACTACTTAAAAATACAATAAAAATCTCGTATATAAAAACTATACTTGATTAAAAAATTAACTATTTTTGCTTAAGTAAACGACATTGAAGGCTTATATATCATTTTAGAGCGTTAACTGTTGGTAACGGCCAAGCGTAGGCGAGACGCTAACGGTAGGGCTGGCAGATTACCTACCTTGGTAAGCTAGCCAGCGGGGATTGCGTATTTTGTAACCATATTTTTCGGGGTATTCGATAATTTCTTTCATCGAAATAATGCTGTAAACATAAGCAGCAGTTTCGCGGTTAAGTTTTAGCTTAAAATAATTGTTTTGCTTTTGCGATTTTACCTGCCTTTTTATACGCCCTTCGCCTGCGTTATAAGCTGCGGCAACCAAAGTCCAGCTACCAAAAACTTTGTATAAACTTTTAAAATATTTGGCGGCAGCTAAGGTAGATAATTGAATATTAAACCGTTCATCAACACTCGAATTTACTTTTAGGCCAAAATCTCGCCCCGTTTGAGGCATAAATTGCCAAAGCCCAGCCGCACCTTTGCTCGAGTAAATATTGGTAGTTAAACCAGTTTCTACCAGTGGTATGTATTTAAAATCATCAGGAATACCATGTTCTTTTAGGATGGGCTCTATAACCGAAAACCATTTTTGCGCTCGGTAATGCAGCTTATGCGTTTGTAAATGGCTAAACGAATTGGCTTTTAATACCTTTTTCATTTTAAAAGCTACTTTTTTGTTCCCTATCGGGAGATTTTCGTTCGCAAAACTCAACTTTCGAGGGGCAACATTTGCGGCAATTGGCGCAATGCTTTGCGTTGGTGGTGTAGCTAGGTAAGCTAATGGAAGTGATGGAGATAAAGTGTAAGTGTTAATTTTTACCAGTACAAATAGCAGTAGCAATTTACCGATAATTATTAGTTTACTTTTTGTCATTCTTTAAAATTTCGTGAACACTAATGAATGGTGTATATTAAACACGCCTCACATTAAATTTTGATATTTAAAAATGGTGTAACCTCTTGTGGCTAATTTTACATAAAAATATCGGAAACAAAAGTACGTTTTATTATTCACATTATCAAATAGTTATAAAAATAGGACATAAATAGCGCTACCTAACATTTAAAAAACATGTTTTACAAATGCTGGTTTATAGGGAATTAATGCAAAGTGCGCAATAAAATTTAGTATATTTGCAGGCCTATTTGGGGGATAAAAAAAGCAATATGCCATTTAATAATAGTAGGAACAGTCGAGACGACAAATCCAAAAAAGAAGGTGCCAAATTTGGTAAAACCAATAGCCGCCACACAACAGGTTCGGGTACATCATCTAATAAATCAACATCGGGCAAGCGCCCTTATGGCACATATAGCCCCGGTGCTGATGCCGAAGATACCAAAACAGCATACAAAGGAAACCCGGAATCAAAAAATAAATACAATAAAGACCGCACACCAAACTCACCCTACGATAGAGATCGAAAAAACGATTTCGAGCATAAATCTTTTAGGAAAGATGCGGCATCTGGCCCCGACCGTAACCATAGCACAGGCAAAGAACGAAAACCTTACAACGAAAAAGAAAGCCAGCCCAGCCGAGCCCGTAAACCCTATACCGCCGAGGGAAAATTAGGTTATGAGGATAAAAAGCCGTTTGGCGATAAACCAAGGGAGGCGAAATCGTTTAGCAATAAAAAATTTACCGACCGAGAAAGAAAACCTTTTAAGGGCAAAGTAAAAGCCGAGGAAGATGATTTACGCCCTTCGTACTCCAGCAAGGCACAAAACTTTAGCCGCCCTTATGATAAAACTTACGAAAAACGAGGTAAAGTACCTACACAGGAGGTAATAGATTTTGGTGATGGAAACATTAAACCAAGAGGCCGTGGTGGCAATAAAAATGATTTTAACAAAGATGCCGAATTTATACGATTGAACCGATATATTGCCAATGCGGGTATTTGCTCGAGGCGTAAAGCCGATGAATTAATTGCCGCAGGTGTGGTAAGTGTAAATGGCGAGGTAATATCAGAATTGGGTGCAAAAGTAAATCCTGCCAAAGATCAAATACGTTACAATGGGGAGTTGCTAAAAACCGAAAAAATGGTGTACGTATTGCTTAATAAACCTAAAGATTTTATCACCACTACCGATGATCCGCAAGAGCGAAAAACTGTAATGGCACTGGTGGATAAAGCTAGCCGCGAACGCATTTACCCCGTAGGTAGATTGGACAGAAACACAACAGGTTTATTATTAATGACTAACGATGGCGACTTGGCCGAAAAACTTTCGCACCCACGCAATAATATTAGTAAAATTTACCAAGTTGAACTTAACCGAAATTTAAGCCAAGGCGATTTTAATAAAATTTCTTATGGCCTAGAACTTGAAGACGGTTTTATAAAACCCGATACGCTTTCGTATGTTACAGGGGGTAGTAAAAACGAACTAGGCATTCAAATACATAGCCACGTGGCAAATGGAGGCACCTAAACGAGAAAGAGGTAATACAGCTAAAGCATTTTATAAAGTAGTTTTTAGCTATAATTTATGCGTACAATACAGCGATTAAGCTAATAATACTGTAACCCAAAAAAATGCTTTGTTTTTTTTGGGGGTTGTGGTTAATGATGCTTGCTTACAGTGCGAAACGCCCAAAGCATAACTGTAGCTACAAAAAAATAAAGGTTTAGTCATCGTAAATCCGCTTATTAGTATATTTTTACCAAAAAATAAACCAATATAAAATGTATTCGATGAAATTTATTCGCCCTTTTTTATGTGCACTTATATTAGGTAGTGCATCGGTTTTTAATGCAGCGCATGCACAACAACTAAAGCCGCAAAAATTTACCTACGCAGCCAAGCCCGAAGCGGCGGGTTTTTCGGCTCTTCGCCTAGCAAGAGTTGATGCCATGCTAAAAAAATACACCCACAATGGTACCATGCCCAATGCGGTAACTTTTATAGCCAAAAATGGTAAGATAGTACATTTTAAAAGCTATGGCTACAGTAATATCGAAAGTAAAACATTGGTTAACAATAATTCTATTTTTAGGATAGCATCACAAACCAAAGCCATCACAAGCGTAGCTTTAATGATGCTATACGAAGAAGGCAAGTTTTTATTAGACGACCCTGTTTCGAGCTACATACCCGAATTTAAAAATCCACAAGTTATTGTTGCCATAAACGATAAAGATTCGACCGCAAGCACCCGGCCAGCAAAACGCGAAATTACCGTTAGGGATTTATTAAGCCACACATCGGGCATCCCTTATGGCAATAAAATGTATGCTAAGGCAAAAATACCAGGCGTAAATTCTTTAGAAAACGAAACTATCGGGAGCGTTGTAAAACGATTGGCAAAATTACCCATATCACACGACCCTGGCGAGGCTTATACTTATGGTTTAAATACCGATGTATTGGGTTATTTGGTCGAAGTATTATCTGGAATGCCTTTGGATAAATATTTCAAAACCAAAATTTTCGACCCTTTGGGCATGGCCGATACTTATTTTTATTTACCTCCCAATAAAAAAAGTAGGCTTGTAAATCTTTATGGTAAAGATAGCCTTAATGCACCTTTGGTGTTTTCTACCAATATAGCCAACCAAACGTACCCATATAGTGGTGCTAAAGTATATTTTTCGGGTGGTGCAGGCTTGGTAGGCCCTATTGAGGATTATGCAAAATTTTGCCAAATGTTGCTTAATGGAGGTACATTTAACGGAAACCAAATTTTGGGTCGAAAAACTATTGAGTTAATGACCTGTAACCAAATAGGCGAAAAAGAAGTATGGGATACAGGAAATAAGTTTGGCTTAGGTTTCGAAATCACTACCGAAAAAGGAAACGCTAAGCAAATGGGTAATACAGGTGTTTACGGCTGGGGAGGTATGTACGCCACCGATTATAAAATAGACCCCAAAGAAAATTTGATTTTTTTGATTTATACCAACGCCAACCCATTCCCCAACCCTGATATTAATAAAAGATATAGAGGGCTTGTATATCAAGCATTAAAATAATTTATTATGTTTGTAACATAATTATTACAACCAAAGCCAAACATATATTTCATTGCTATTTTAAATCCAATTATATGAAAACAGTATTAAAATTATCGTTCCCATTAATTGTACTAAGTATATTATTTAGTACGCATATTTTCGCTTTAAGCTACTATGTGGCCAAAGATGGCAGCAATACCAATAATGGCTTAACCTTAAGTAGTCCTTTTTTAACTATCCAAAAAGCATCGGATATAGCCGTAGCTGGCGATGTGGTAAATGTACGGGCAGGCGTTTACCGCGAGCGGGTAAATATGAGAGCCAATGGTGTAACTTTTCAGGCTTATGATAACGAAGTAGTAACCATTAACGGTGCCGATTTAATTACCAGTTGGGCATTGGTTTCGGGCAGCACTTACATAAGTACGATAAGCACTAACCTTGATACAAGGTTTGGATCGAACCAAATTTTTAGCGATGGTAAAATGATAGAATTGGTAAGATGGCCCAACCAAACATCTACCGATATTATTATGCCTACCAATGCAATAGCCGATAATGCCACTGCTAGTGGTAACATTGTTACCCTATTTGATAGCGATTTTAACCAACCTAATAACTTATGGGTAGGTGCCAAAGTTTGGGTTAATTTATCGCGTAAAAACGCCGATGGACAAGGGCGTACCTACACGGTACTATCTACAGGTGCAGGCTTTATTACTTTTGACTATGGTAGCACACCTATATTAACCAATACCCCCTGGGGCGTGGGCGATAAAACCGAATATTTTTTATTTAACCCAACCCCCGCAGGTGTTGCCGCAGCAGGTGGTATTGATGCCGTATTGGATAATGGCGAGTGGTGGAAAGATGGTACCAGCGTATATGTTAAAACACCAAATGGTGAATCGCCTAGTACCACAGGTTCTGGCCTTAATATTATTGAATACAAAACTAGGCATTTTGCCTTTTTAGCCATAGGAGCTAATAACCAACGCTCAAACGTTACCATTCGTAACTTCAACTTATTTGCCTGTGCCATTGCCACAACCGATCAGTTAAACTCGGCAATAGCATTTGTAAACCCAGCAAGTCTCAGAGAAATTATTTATGAAAATGCACAAAACAATTTAATAGAAGGGATAAATGCCAAATATGTATCGCACCTTGTAGATATGGCGGGCGATTACCAAGGACAGCACATTGGTTGGACAGGTTTTATTTTAGCTGGGCGCAATAACACCATGCGTAATTGTAAAATTCAATATTCGGCAGCTTCGGCCATAAGCATACAGGGCTTTGGCAATAAAGTATTAAACTGCGAAGTAGCCGATGCCAATTATTTTTGCTCAAACGCTGGAGCTATAAACAATGGCTATGTTTCGTTAAATACCGAAATTGCCAACTGTAAAATTTACAATACGCCTATTATGGCAATTTATATACGCAGCTGGAAAAACAACGACCCCAATATCCCTGGAGTTGCTCGTATCCATCACAACGAAATTTACAACTGTATGCGCCGAAGTGGCGATAGTGGAGCTATTGATATGGCTGCGCAAGAAGGTAGATGGGCTAGAATTGAC
>REAR01000042.1 GCA_004295245.1 Sphingobacteriales bacterium
TTGCCAGGTAATTGCGTACATAATCCTGCACACCTTCTTCTAAGCTGTAGAACGCTGCCTTATAACCCGCAGCCCTTAGCTTTTGCATATTTGCTTCAGTAAAGTATTGGTACTTGTCCCGTATATCTTCAGGCATGTTTATAAATTCTATATTAGGTGCTTTATCCAAACCAGCAAAAGTAGCTTTCACCAAATCTTCAAAAGCTCTTGCCTTGCCCGTACCTAAATTATAAATACCCGATGCTGGTTTATTTTGCATGAGCCAGTAGCAAACCGCCAATACATCTTTTACATATACAAAATCCCGCAGCTGTTGTCCATCTTTAAAATCGGGGCGGTGGCTTTTAAACAATTTTACCAGCCCCTCTTTTTGTATTTGGTTAAACGAATGCCAGATCACACTGGCCATGCGGCCTTTATGATACTCGTTAGGACCGTATACATTAAAGAATTTCAAACCAGCCCAAAATGGTGGATGATCTTCCTGGTGCAAGACCCATTTATCAAATTCATTTTTTGAAACACCATAGGGATTTAGTGGCTGCAACTGAAAACATAAATCATGTGCATCATTATAACCAAACTCACCAGCCCCGTAAGTGGCAGCAGAAGAAGCATACACTAAAGGAATATTTTGTATAGTGCAATAGTTCCAGATTTTCTCAGAATACTCCACATTCAAATGCTGGTGAATGGCATAATTAAATTCAGTAGTATCTGTGCGGGCACCAATATGAAATACAAAATCAACAGCCGGTTGATGCAATTGTAACCATGCAAACAATTCTTCTCTTTCTACTTTAGCAATATATTGTTTACCGGCAAGATTAGGCACTTTATCGGCCCTGCTAAAATCATCAACAATAATAATATTGGTAAAGCCCTGTGCATTTAAAAACCCTACCAGGCAACTGCCAATAAAACCTGCAGCGCCGGTAACCAATATGGCACCGTTGCCGGGCTTTATGAGATTGTTATTGTTGGTTGTTTCAGTCATTACAAATGAAAAATTGATAATGGAGAAATAAAAACAACTCTTTGTGGCACTTTGTGATACCTACTCTGCCGGGTACAGCACAACCGCACAAGTGTGCGACGCAACAACTGTTGCTATGTGCTCTACTGCTGGTTACACCATTTCTTTTCTTTCTTACAATGCACTCAACGCATGCCCGCTCTCTTGGCCGCTAATAATATTTTGTATGGCGTTATCGTATAATGCTTTCCACGCTTCAATATGTCCCCACTCCATACCATCTATTTCTACACTGCCGGTGGTTACCACACCCAGTTCTTCAAACGGATGAATACCCATGGCTCTTTTAAACGCTTCTTCTTTATTGCTGCGCACACTTACCACCACACGGCTCTGCGCCTCGCCAAACCAATATCCGTCTTTACGAATATTATAATCGGTGGCCACTACATCTACCCCAAGGTTGCGGTTAAAACCGCTTTCTAATAAAGCTGTAAACAAACCGCCCTCACTTACATCGTGCGCCGATTCTATGACTCTTGCTTTTATCAGCGCTGCTACTTTTTCCTGCAACATAAATTCTGTTTCTAAATCAAACTGTGGGGCCGGACTAAACTCCACCCCCTGAATTTTATGCAAGTACTCAGAAGAATTTATATCGCCACTGCTTTTACCAATTAAATAAATGGTATCGCCGGCATGTTTAAAATCAAGCGTCATTTTATCATTCACATGCTCCAGCACACCCACCATACCAATAGTTGGTGTGGGGTATACCGGCCCATCAGGGTTTTGATTGTAGAAACTTACATTACCACCTGTTACCGGTGTATCAAAACGCCGGCAGGCTTCGCCCATACCCTTTATAGCTTCTACAAACTGGTAGTACACCTGCGGATCGTACGGGTTACCAAAATTTAAACAGTTGGTAATGCCCAATGGTGCACCGCCACTGCATACAATATTGCGGGCTGCTTCTGCCACAGCAATCATAGCGCCTTTATAGGGGTTGGCAAATACATAGCGGCTGTTACAATCTGTTGTTAACGCCAGCCCTTTATTAGTGGGTTTGGCAATTACAATAGCCGCATCGCTGGGTTGGTTGGTGCTGGCATTGCCGGTACCCACCATGCTATCGTACTGCACATATACTGCTTTTTTGCTGGCAATATTAGGTATGGTAACCAGCTTTTCTGCCACGGCTCTTAAATCATCGGGCACTTCAATGCTGTTGGCATTAAAGGCTTCTATCTTGCTAAAATAATCGGGCTGTATATAGTTGCGACTGTATTGCGGGGCACCGCCACCCAATACTAAATCATAAGCAGGCAGTTCAGCTTCTAACACACCATGCATATAAAAACGCAAAATGCCATCGCCGGTTACTTCTCCAATCTCGCTGCAGGGCAGGTCCCATTTTTCAAATACATCTAATACTTCTTTTTCTTTTCCTTTTTCCACCACCATCAGCATGCGTTCCTGGCTTTCGCTCAGCAACAGCTCCCAGGCCTTCATATTTTTTTGGCGGGTAGGTACTTTTTCCAAATCAATGCGCATGCCCACTTCACCTTTTGCACTCATTTCGCTGGTGCTGCAAATAATGCCGGCAGCTCCCATATCCTGCATGCCTACCACGGCACCGGTTTGTAATACTTCTAAACAAGCTTCTAATAATTTCTTTTCCTGAAAGGGGTCGCCCACCTGTACGGCTGGTAATTCTTCTGCACTCTCTGCCGTAATATCGGCACTGGCAAAACTGGCGCCGCCAATACCATCTTTACCGGTTGCACTGCCCACAAAAAATACGGGGTTGCCAATACCTTTTGCCGTGGCCGATACTGTTTCTCCGTTCTTTACAATGCCCACACTCATGGCATTTACCAGCGGGTTGGTATGGTACTTCTGTTCAAAATACACTTCTCCGCCCACGGTAGGTACGCCAAAGCAATTGCCGTAATGACTAATGCCATGCACCACACCTGCCAACAGGTGTTGGGTTTTGGCTTCTTCCAGCTTGCCAAAACGCAGGCTGTTTAAAGAGGCAATGGGCCGGGCACCCATCGTAAAAATATCGCGGTGTATACCACCCACACCGGTGGCTGCGCCCTGAAAAGGCTCAATAGCACTGGGGTGGTTATGACTTTCTATTTTAAATACCACGCCATAGCCATCGCCAATATCCATCAGGCCGGCGTTCTCCTCACCCGCTTTCACCAGCATTTTGCTACCATCGCGGGGCAGGGTTTTTAACCATTTAATACTGTTTTTGTAGCTGCAATGTTCGCTCCACATACCGCTGAAGGCGCAGAGCTCGGTAAAGTTGGGGGTGCGTCCCAATCGCTCTTTAATCAGTTCAAATTCTTCTTCGGTAATACGTAGTTGGGCGGCTGTTTTAGCGGTAATTTCCATACAGTAGATAAAAGCTTTTTATTAGAAAGCGCAAATGTACAAACTGCCACCCACAAACAAAGACCCATTTATACACTAATGTGTGATATTTTGGTTACCAACGGTGGTGCCGGTGGCAACTTTTGTTGCGTCGCACATGTTAGCAGCAACGCTATGAGGAACGAGTAGCTATTGCCCTTCATCCCGCCTCAGCGGGAGTGGTGCGGATGTGCTGCGCTCAGCAGAGTAAGTATCACAAAACTCCACAAAGAAGACACAGAGCTGCACAAAGAAAATTATTATTAGTTTGCAAAAAGTCTTCATGGTTCTTTGAGTTAGTTTGTGGAACTCTGTGCAATAGCTTTGTTACTTTCATTTATCAAACTTTCTTCCAATTTTTACCCTTAAGTTTACAATAACCAACCACTCTTAAATAACAACAACATGAATATTCTACTTACCATACTGCTGGTTATTGTTACCCTTATTGTGTTGCTATTTATCATTGCCCTGCTCAGCCGCAAAGCATATCATGTGCAGCGCAGCATGGTTATTAATGCCCCCTTGCAAGCAGTGTATGATTATATAAAGCAGCTAAAAAATCAGGACCACTACAACAAATGGGTAATGACCGACCCCACCATGAAAAAAGAATTTACCGGCACCGATGGTACCGTGGGTTTTATTTATGCGTGGAATGGCAATAAAAAAGCCGGCGAAGGCGCCCAGGAAATAAAAGCCCTTATAGAAAACAAATTG
>REAR01000109.1 GCA_004295245.1 Sphingobacteriales bacterium
AATGCCACCATTAATATTTGGGGTGTTTCTGCTGGCAGCAATCATCCTCGGTAATTGTGTTTTATCTTTCCATGCGGCATTGCTACCCGCCCGGTAAATGCCCCAACCAATATAACAATGTTTGCCATAGCTATGGGTACTCCACCAATCAATTAAAACTTCATAGGGTGCGGCGCTATGGCCAAACTCCCAATACAATTGCGGGGCCACATAATCAATCCATCCCTTTTTCAACCACAGTAAAATATCTGCGTATAAATCATCATAATTGGTTTGTCCGGCTTTTGTATTACTGCCATCCGCATCTTTATCTGCATTGCGCCATACCCCAAAAGGGCTAATACCAAAACGGCAATATTTATTTTCTTTTTTTATAGCACGGCTCAACATAATAATTACAGAATCTACATTGCTTCGTCTCCAATCATCTTTTGATAAGCCATTACTATACTGTGCGTAACTGCCTGCATCCGGAAATTCTTTGTCTTTTATGCGGTACGGATAAAAATAATCATCAAAATGTATGGCATCAATATTATAACGCTTTACCACATCTTCAATCACTTTAACTACAAACTTTTGGGCTTCTTTATTACCGGGGTCAAAATATTTTTTATCGCCATAGGTTAAAAACCACTCGGGGTGCAGGCGGGTAATATGTGTGGGTGCAATAGAAGATTTATCAATATTAAAAACGGCTCTGTAGGGGTTACACCATGCATGAAACTCCAATCCTCTTTTATGTGCTTCATCAATCATAAACTGCAGCGGATCGTAATAGGGGCTGGGGGGGGTGCCCTGTTTACCAGTCAGCCATTCGCTCCATGGTTCGTAGGGAGAGGGATAAAATGCATCGGTAGCGGGGCGTATTTGTACAATTACAGCGTTAAGGCCGTTGCGCTGGTGCATGTCCAACAAGTCTATATATTCTTTTTTTTGAAGGGCTGTATTGTAATTGCCTTTAGTGGGCCAATCTATATTATCAACAGTGGCAATCCATGCCGCCCTGAATTCATATTTAGGTTGAGCTATTGAAGAAAAAGAAAGGAATAATGAGCTTGCTATAAGAAGAAACATTTTTTTCATTGAACGCGGTTTTTTAAAGAATACTGGTTGGGTTTATGGCCGGCTTCTGATTTTATCTAAAAGCTTATTAAGTGTTTTAGTTTCTTGTGCAGACAGGTTACCAAAAATATTATCCATTTCTTTTTGGTGTTTATCCATTTTATCTAAAAGCTTCATGCCTTTGTCGGTTATAATTACGTCTACCAGGCGCCGGTCTTCTTTAGAAACGGTTTTTTTTACCAGTTGTTTTATTACAAGGCGGTCTACAATACGGCTGGTATCGCTCATTTTATCTAACATGCGCTGGCGTATTTGCAATGTAGATAAGGGTGCGCCTGCCCCCCTTAAAATGCGCAGTATATTAAACTGCTGGCCGGTTATGTCAAATTTTTCAAAAAGGCTTTTCATCTGCTCATTCATCCAGTTATAGGTATAAATGAGGTTGATGGTGGCTTTTTGATGCTCGCTGCTGAATTTTAGCTGGTTGATATCCTGTTCAATTCCCATAACCAATTATTAGTTGGCCCGAAAATAAGTAATACCGGCTAATGCTTGTTTTTATAGTAGCTAAAAAAATGATAATGCTAACGCTTGCTATTTTTTAAGATTATTATTTGCTCAACAAAGCATTGCCGCTGAAACGAGCGTGGCAACGGCTGCCCAACCGGAGCGTTGGCGCTGGCTACCAAAAAATATCTTTTTACGAAAACAGAACAGGGTGATTGATTTGGTAATTGATTTAACTTCGCAAACATGGTAAGAAAAGAAGAAATTTTACAAGACGTGGTAATAAAGTTTGCCGGCGATAGCGGCGATGGTATGCAATTAACCGGCAGCCAGTTTACCAATAATACAGCAATGTTGGGTATTGACCTGGCAACGTTTCCAGATTTTCCGGCAGAGATACGTGCCCCGCAAGGTACATTACCGGGTGTGAGTGGCTTTCAGTTACGCTTTAGCAGCGACCGTGTTTTTACCCCCGGAGATGCCTGTGATATATTAGTGGCTATGAATGCGGCTGCTTTAAAAACAAACCTGATAAGCCTTAAGAAAGGTGGTAAAATTATTGCTAACACCGATGGTTTTGATGGCAAAAATTTGCGTTTAGCTAATTACCCCGAAGGAGAAAATCCGTTGGAGAATAATAGCCTTGACAATTACGAAGTAACAAAAATTGATGTTACCAAATTAACACGTGAAGCGCTAAAGGAGTTTACATTAGGTACTAAAGAAAAAGACCGCGCCAAAAATATGTTTGTGCTGGGTTTTTTATATTGGATGTATAACAGAGGTATGGAAAATACCATACAATTTTTAAGAGATAAGTTTGGTAAGAAAGATGAAATATTAAATAGTAATATTAAAGCCCTGCAGGCGGGTTATAATTATGGGGATACCACGGAAACATTTACCACCCGCTATACGGTAGAAAAAGCAAAAATGCAGCCGGGTGTTTATCGCAGTATTATGGGTAACCAAGCGGTGGCTTATGGTTTAATTGCAGCTTCGCAAAAAAGTGGCTTGCCTTTATTTTTGGGCACCTACCCCATTACACCTGCATCTGATATTTTACATGAGCTTAGTCGTCATAAATCTTTTGGGGTAAAAACGTTTCAGGCCGAAGATGAAATTGCAGCCATTACTTCTGCAATTGGTGCTGCTTATGGCGGTAACCTGGGTGTAACCACCACATCGGGGCCGGGCATGGCTTTAAAAGCAGAAGCAATGGGCTTAGCGATGATGCTTGAAATTCCGCTACTGATTTGCAATATACAGCGTGGCGGACCTAGTACTGGTTTACCAACCAAAACAGAACAGAGTGATCTGTTACAAGCTTATTACGGCAGAAACGGTGAGTGCCCAATGCCTGTTGTCTCTGCCTCTACCCCTAGCGATTGTTTTGAAGCGGTATATGAAGCCGTGCGTATTGCGGTGCAGCACATGACGCCTGTTATATTTTTAAGCGATGGATATATTGCCAATGGTGCTGAGCCCTGGAAATTTCCCGCTGCTGCAGATTTAGCCCCCATTTCGGTTTCATTTAAAAAGGGGTTAGATGAAGGGGAGACGGTATTGAAACCATACCAAAGAGATGAAAAACTAGTTCGCCCTTGGGCAATACCGGGCACACCGGGTTTAGAGCACCGCATTGGCGGATTAGAAAAGCAAGATATTACCGGCAACGTAAGTTATGACCCCGCCAACCACGAGCATATGGTTAAAACTCGTCAGGCAAAAGTTGATAAAATTGCAGATTATATACCCGAACAAAAACTAGACAGCGGCCCGGCAAAAGGAAAAATATTAGTGCTGGGTTGGGGCAGTACCTATGGCGCTATTAAAAGCGCAACCGCAGCATTGCAGGCAGAAGGTTATGCTGTAAGCCATGCTCATTTACGGTATGTGCGCCCTTTTCCTAAAAACCTGGGCACCATTTTAAAAAGCTTTGATCATGTTTTAATACCAGAAATAAATAACGGACAATTAATTAAAATTATCAGAGACGTTTATTTGGTAGATGCTAAAGGGTATAATAAAATAATGGGCGTGCCCATTACAAAAACAGAATTAGTACTAAAGCTGCGAGAAATGCTGGGCGGCGCTAATTAAAAAAACTTGCTTAGTAAAAGCCGGTCTTATTGTATAAGACCGGCTTTTTTTTAGCAGTCCCGAAGTTTCGAGATTGCGTGGTAATACGCTCAACGATAGTACTTTTGGCTGCAACTATTTTATAGCTTTAAATAAAAATTTTATGAAGCACTGTTTAATAGTAATAAGCTGTTTGTTTGCTTTTTTAAATTTATATGCACAGCAGCCAATTTTAAAAAAAGATAAATGGCACTGGGGTGGCACAGAAAAACAAGATACTTCTGCCGGATATACACAAGCCCTGCGGGCAGGTAACACCGTTTATATTTCCGGAACGGTTGCTTTAACTATTAACGAAGACGGTATTATCAATGTATATAAAGGTTTAGAAAAAAGCCTTGCCGCTTTTGGGTTAACCTTTAAAAATGTAGTTAAAGAAAATTTATACACTACCGATATAGAAGCCATGAAAACATTTAACTACGTAAGAAAGCGCTTTTATAAAGGAGATTTTCCGGCAGCCACCTGGGTGCAAATTACCCGGCTGTACATGCCTGAAGCAAAATTAGAAATAGAATTAATTGCGCAGTTTTCATCAAAAGAAAATTAACGGTGTTTGCTTTGCAGGTATTTGTTGTAAACAATTTCCTGCATTGGTTTTTCATATACTTTACTTTCCACCCAACTTATAACATCCAGGTATGCAAAAGACCTTGTTTCAAACCGGTTTTTTTCAAGATGTTTAATTTTATCCAAAAATTTTTCAAGTTCTGGCTTCAATAGTTTTGGAGAAATCTTAAAGCTTTGTTTTAAAAAATGAAAAATGGCTTCTTCTACCACAGTAAGATTTTTCATTTTTGCCATAAACCTGTAAGCTGATTTCATTAGCGATTCAATAATATCATAATTATGCATTTCGTAGTGAGACATCAGGTGCAGCAAGCGGGCATAGCACTGCAGATCAATACGTAAATCCAGCGGTCCGTTTATAATTCTTATTAAATAATCTATAGCGCTTTCATAATCTGCATTGCCAAAATGTAACATGGCAAACTTGTAATTAAAAACAAGTATACGGTGGCGGTCTGCAAACATTGTATACTCTTCCAGCTTTTGTTCTATTTCTGGTATTATAGAAACACCTTCTTTAAATGTACCCTTCATTAAGTGCCCATTAATAGCAGCACTGTTTATATAAATAAAAGTATGTGTTCTAAAATTATCATACCTGTTTGCCGCATCTGTTTTAGAAAAAGCCCTGAACTGTTGCAGTGCCCTTTCAAACGCTTTAAAATTGCGAAGATCAAAATGTGCATTCAAAAGATTGTGTAACCCTTTTATATAATGGCCTGTTTCTATTTCAATTAATGAAGGTTGTTCATTATACAAATCAATCCATTTTTTACTATAGCGATAATACATTAAAAAGTCTTGCCTTATAAATGAATACCAGCAATAACTTTGGTACAAATACAATTTTTCATAAAACCCATTTACTGCTTCAACATTTAACGGCAGATTATCTTTAAAATACTGGCGTATATCTTTTTCATCTTCTTTATTGCGTGAGTGTCCATTAATAACATACCATCGGTATAACAAAAGAGCCAGATTAGAAAGTCGTGTTACCCTGTCTATGTGTTCGCTTATTTCTATTGCTTCATTAGCCAGAATTTGAGTTTTATCTGTAGTGCTTCTGGTTATATGCAGGGTTTCAATTTTTTTTTCTAAAGAAATTAGTTGTACCAGGGTATTAAATTTTTGATGCTCTTTGGCTAGCTCTTTCGCTTTTTCAATTATTCTAAGCGCCTGTGTTTTCAAGCCTTTATTATAAAGCAGCCGTGCATTATCCAAGTGTTCACTCAACTGAAGGTCTACGCTTTCGTGTGTTTTTAAAAGTCTTAAACTGGCTAAAACCTGTTTATATAAATGCGTTTTTAAATTGGCTAGTTGGGTTTTTGTAATGGTGGGCATTTTTTTAAGTAAAATGCGCTCGTCATACTCCTGCAGCTTGTCCAGTACATCAAAAAGTTGTACTATTTTAAGCTCTTCTTTTGCAGAACTTCTCTTTATATATAGTTTAAAATGCCTTTTTTCGGCTTTTTCAAGCGAATGAATCAGTTGGAATAAGGTGTCTGAAAAACGGTTGGACATAATTGCAAAATTACCCTGAAATACAGTACTGGCAAAGGTTTTATTAAAATTGCCAATATTTAGACGTAATAAAAACTTAATTAAGTTGTTTTGATGGGCAAGAAGCTTAGTATTACTTTTACTATGTGATCAGCAAATAGAGAATGGCAGCAATCGTTAAGAGGAAAAAGCAAATCGTTAGAGGCTGAAAACAAAACAGTGTAAACTGTTACAAAATTAGAATTTAAGAATTTTCATATGGCAAGCAATCGTTAGAGGCCAGCTGTTTCTACAGTGGGCCTTTTTTTTGCAATCGTTGGTGCAATATATAAACTCTTTGTTAATATTTACAAAAAATATTACACAGATCATGTTTTTTACTTCAAAACCTGTTGCGCTTCAAATAAGATGAAAAAGAAAACTGAAACAATCGTTTGTTACAAATATTTATCTCCTTTGTTTCGTTTTACTTCAGCTACATAATCTTTAATTTGTTGTTCCTTTTCCTTTTTGCAAATCAGCAGCACATCTTTTGTATCTACTATAATTAGATCTTCCACGCCCTGTACTAGAACCAATTTTTCATTTGGGGCATGAACCATACACTTTGTAGCATCAATAATCATTACGTTGTCGCCAGCAACAGCATTGTGAAAATAATCTTTTTCAAAATTTTCATAGGCACTGTTCCAGGTACCTAAATCACTCCACCCAAAAGAACTGGGTATTACATAAACGTTTGGCGCCTTCTCCATTATACCAAAGTCAATTGAAATATTGGTGCATTGCGGGTATATTTCTTTTAGCGCTCTTTCTTCGTCTGGGGTATTAAATTTATCTTTTTCTGCAGCAAACACCTCATACATCTCGGGCAAATACTTTTCAAATGCAGTAATAATATTTTTTACTTGCCACACAAAAATACCAGCATTCCATAAAAATTCACCGCTTGAAATAAATGTTTTTGCAAGCTCCAGATTAGGCTTTTCAGTAAACGTTTTAACCTTATATACATCTTTACTAACCGGCAAGGTTTCAAACTGAATATATCCATACCCTGTATTGGGGTATGTAGGTTTTATACCCAATGTAATAAAGGCATTCAAGTGATTAACAAAATTCAACGCCTCGTTACAAACACGTTTAAACTCTTCTGTATCCAGAATAAGGTGGTCTGATGGCGCAATTATCAGTGAAGCATTGGGGTCTTGTTGCATTAACTTAAAGGAAATGTAAGCTATGCAAGGGGCCGTATTTTTTCTTGAGGGTTCGCCCAAGATATTTTCTTCTTTTATAGCTGGCAACTGCTTCTTAACAATAGGTACATATTCTTCCGATGTTACTACAAAAATATTTTCTTCGGGAATAAAGCCCTTAAACCTGTCGTATGTTGATTGAATGAGTGTTTTTCCGGTATACAGTATGTCTAAAAACTGTTTCGGATAATTTGTGCGGCTCATTGGCCAAAAGCGGCTACCAATACCCCCAGCCATAATGGCTACATAATAGTGTTTATTCATAAAAGCCTGTTGCTTAATAAAATTTCTTTAAATGCCAACAAATGTAGACTAACAAAAATGTTTCATCCAAATAAATTAGCTACCCTTTATATTAAATAATACAATGTTTCCAACTATTGTTTTTCATAGCAACATCGTTGCTACGCTCAGTTCAACTACAGCTGTTATTGCATCGAAGGTTTTATAAGTTTGTTTATTATAAAAGACAACTGCGGATCTCTGCTATCTAGAACATCGTGCACCGTTGTGCTGATATGATAATCTGGTTGTATCCCAAACTTATTTAGGTTGGGGTTTTGTAAAGCATGTTTTACCTGCACAACAGAATATTCAATGCTAAAACCGGTAGCAGGTAATTTGTATAAAACTCTTGTAAAACCGTTGTGACCGTTATAACCGCCACCCGTTTCTTCTCCTACAATTACCCCTCTCCTACTATCTTTTATAATTGCAACAAAGTTAGAGGCGGCAGACAAAACATTATTATTAATAATTACAAACAAATTGCCATTAAATGCCATAGGGTGTGGCCGGTGTAGTGTGTTGTCTGCTTCTATCAGGCTGTTTTCATTTTTATCGTTTCTGCAAAATTCTTTTAATATCATTGAGTCTAAAGCTGGTTTTTCCGTTTCTGCATATCCTTTTTCAAGAAACCCAGCATAGGGTACTTTATCAAAAAAAACCGAGGCGCTTTCATTTTCTTTGAATGGAGACCGGCTTAAAAATCTGTTTAGTAAAAAAATATTCTCATACTCTCCGCCCGTGTTATTGCGGCAATCGACAATAAGATTCTTAATATCTGGTTCGTTTTTTAAAAGCGTAAATGAGTTCTTAATAAAATTTTTATATGCGGCAAAGGTGGCAGCTGAACTATATGAAAAAGAGCGTACTGTTAGAATGGCCGTTTGTAAAGAGTCTATGATTTCAAAATCGTATCCTACTTCATCTGGATAGTAATAGTAGGCATTAATATTATAGTCTTTAAGGTATTGTTGCAGTGTAACTGCTTCAATTTTTTCTTTTTGTATTACATTGTTGCCGGGGGCAGCAAATTCAACATCAAAATATGCTGCGGGCCCGTATGCCATAAAATAAGCGTATGCAAAATCTACGGTAGCCTGGCTTCTGCTATACAGTTTATTTTTGCCGTCTGGCACATAATGTAATGCTGTTCTATTAAAAATTTCTTCTACAGGATGATTACTGATGCTTAAAATGTGTGCGCCAACAGGTATGTTTGACTGGTCTGTATTTACATAAATCCCTCCATCTACATAAATCAATGGGAGCGGAAAAAAATTTTTGCGATTTTTTATAGTATCGTAGTATTCTTCTGGCAGATAAATATTAGTATGTGAGCAGCCTATTTTATTAATAATAAAAGCTAACTTTTCATTGAAGGTTCTAATGTCTTGGGGTGTATTAATTGTAGTGTATATACTATCAAAACAAAAGTCAAGTTCTGGTTTTGTGATGTATTTATACAAAGCCGGATGTCCTTTTTCTAGTACGGACCTGAATACAACAAAATCTTTTTGCAAATCATTAGCCTGTTTCTTTTGAGAAATTATATCTACCCTGTAGGGAAAGAAATAACAACCCAATAGAAAAGCCATAGCAATAAATACAATTGCTTTTTTCATGATTTTATTTGTGATAACGAGGTTATATAACCCTTGGATAACGCAAAATTCGGGGATAAATTTTATTCGTAATTTACTAGAAACCAATTATTGGAGTTTTTATTTGTAATGGGCAACGCTACCAATTGTTTTGCCCAATTACATACTGCTGTACAAGTGTGCGACGCAACGATGTTGCGTGTTGTTAACCTGCTGGGCTAAAACAAAGCGCCTGCACCTAAGCATATTATTACCCAAATTGGGGCGGGTAAACGGGTATAATAAAGTGTGGCCCAGGTAAGGCTTATTACAAGTGCGTTTAAAATATTTTGTGTGTTGTTAGTAATTGAAAAAACATCTTTCATCATATATAGTGCTGAAGCTGCAATAATACCTACAACAACGGCATTTATACCTTCCATTGCCCTAAAGACAACAACATACTTTTTTAGATTATGCCATATAGGGTAAAAAAATAGTACCAATAGTGCGCTGGGTAAAAAAATAGCTATTGTGCCTATAATACACCCGGTAAGCTGCCAGCCTGAGCCTTTATCTTTTAAAGCCATGCCGCCGGTAAATGAACCAATAGAAAAGACGGGCCCGGGAATGGCTCTTACTATTCCGGCTCCTGTATAAAAATCATCTTTATTGATAGCAATGACATTCTCTCTTCTATCCTTGTTTTTTCTTATAACTGCTGTTGCGGTTGGTCGTTCTACAAATTGTTCAAACATCATTGGAATTAAAACCTGACCACCACCAAAAACAAAACTTCCCATTCTATAGGTGTTTTCAAAAAGGTTAATAGGTCTTCTGTTTGGCCAGTCTTGCTTTCTTGAAATTTCACTAATTACACCCGCAGCAATAAACAACAACGCAAAAAGCCAGATATTGGTCCATTTAATTTTTTTTACCGCCATTTCTTTTTCTGGAATTCTTTTATCGCTTAGGTTAGTTATTACACCGCCAATAAAAATAAGCACCGGAAAAATCCACGGCATTTTAAAAAGAAAAAACACCAGTGGCATTGATACCATTAATATCATTCTGGTGATGGTATTATGGATGGAAGCCTTATATGCCCTAATTGCTGCGTAAACAATAAACCCAATTGCCATTGGTTGTATATACTTAAAAACCTGTTGGTTCAGTGATTTATAGTTCATATACTCCAACAAAAAAGATAATCCTCCCATTAAAAAACATGCAGGAAGAATCCATATCAGCAAGGTTAAAACGGCTAATGGAACACGTCCTCTTTTGTATCCAATAAGTGTAATAGTTTGTGTGGAAGATGCTCCGGGTAAAAGCTGGCAAAAAGAATTATAATCTAACAACTCTTCTTCTGTTATATCTTTTCTTTCTTTTACAAACGTTTTTAGCATCATTCCAAAATGACCTTGCGGGCCACCAAAAGCTGTAATGCTGTGAATAAACACCGCTTTAAGAAATGGAATATGGCGCAATAATATCATGTTATATTTGAGGATAAACTTCTACTAAAACCCAGCATTGTTGCGACGCTCCGTTCAACAATTGTGGTTCTATTTAGCAATATACTATTTTAATTTACCTCCATTGGCAGGTAATGCCGCTTCAGATAGTTTGCTTTAGATTTATGATATTTTGATGCTCAGATAGGTGAATGATTGTGGTATTGACGAGTGGATTAAGATTTATAATATCCTGCTGCGTCTATTTCTTTTAAAATAGCATCTGGAACCATAAATTTTATTGATTTTCTATTCTTTATATATTCTCTTATTTTTGTAGATGATATCTCTAATAGAGGTGCTTCCAATTCTAAATAATCTAATTTTATAACTTTATTTATTATTTCATATCCGGGTCTTTTGTAAACAATAAAGCTATAGTCTCTTGCTAATATCTCGGCATTTTTCCATTTATGAATATTTTGAAACCCATCGCTTCCTAGTATTATTGTAAAGACATGTTCCGGATACTTTTCTTTTAAATAGGTCATTGTATCAATGGTGTAAGAAGGTTTAGGAAGCCCAAACTCTATATCAACCACTTTAATTTCTGGAGTCTCAGCAAAAGCTAATTTGGCAAGATGTAATCGTTGATACTCGTTTAATAAGTTTCCTTCTTTTTTAAAGGGGTTTTGTGGAGAGACAACCAACCAAACTTGATCAATAGTAGCATTTTGAAGTGTATAGCTTGCAATAATACAATGACCTATGTGAAGGGGATTAAAGGAACCGAAGTATAATCCTATTTTCATTTTTATTCTGATTCTTCAACAAATATATTCTGTGCCTCATCAAGGCGTAAACTCAGACTATACCCAGAAACAGTTATAGCAATTGGATCACCCAGTGGCGCCCTTTGCTCAATTTTAATAATTTCTCCTGGTACGCAGCCCATTTCCATTAGCTTTAAAAAAATATCATTATTCTCAAAAGATTTAATAACTGCATTCTTTCCTGTTTCTATATCCGAAAGTCTTTTCACCATACAACAAAGCTATTCAAATATTTATGTAATTTTTTACGACTTTTGGAAATGTCAAAAAAACCTCAAATATTCTTAAACTACTTACACTCCTCTGTAATACTTAAAGAAAGAGACCGTCTTAAAAAATTTTTAATTTCTATGTTTAAGCATGAAGGAAAAACGGCAGGTACTATCAATATTATTTTTTGTACGGACGACTACTTATTAGAAATCAACAAGAATTTCCTAAAACATAATTACTATACAGATATCATAACATTCGACCTTAGTGAAATAAGCTCTACTATTATTAATTCCGATATATACATAAGTTATGATCGTGTAAAAGAAAATGCTTTAATACATAAGGTTTCTATACCAAAAGAGCTTCATCGGGTTATTTTTCATGGAATTCTTCATTTATGTGGCTTCAAAGACAAAACAGCAAAAGACATTAAAATAATGAGAAGCAAGGAAAACCAATATCTCTCTCAATATTTTATATAATCGTTCCACGTGAAACAATATATTTTTTTGATTTATTTGTTTCACGTGAAACAAACCTATACAGCCATACTTATTATTACTTTTACAAAAAAACATGTTTCCTGAGTACGACGTAATTGTAGCTGGTGCTGGTCATGCGGGTTGTGAAGCTGCAGCAGCAGCAGCCAATATGGGATCAAAAGTCTTATTAATCACAATGAACATGCAAACTATTGCTCAAATGAGTTGCAACCCTGCAATGGGCGGAATAGCAAAGGGGCAAATAGTAAGAGAAATAGATGCTCTCGGTGGATACTCAGGAATTGTAAGTGACTTAAGCACTATTCAATTTAGAATGCTTAATAGATCAAAAGGTCCAGCAATGTGGAGTCCAAGAACCCAGAATGATAGAATGCTTTTTTCGCTAAAGTGGAGAGAGATGCTTGAAAAAACAGGAAATATTGACTTTTACCAGGATACAGTAAATGAATTAATAGTAAAGGGAGATCAAGTAAAAGGAGTAATAACTAGCTTAGGCCATTCAATAAACAGTAAAGCAGTAGTACTAACAAGTGGCACATTTTTAAATGGTATTATTCATATTGGAGAAAAAAATTTTGGAGGAGGAAGGGTTGCAGAAAAATCTGCAACAGGAATTACAGAACAACTTGTTTCTTTAGGATTTGAATCTAGCCGTTTAAAAACCGGAACTCCCCCAAGGGTAGATGGAAGAAGTCTTGATTACTCAAAATTTGAAGAACAAAAAGGAGATGAAGAAATAGTTGGCTTTAGTTTTCTAGACATACAAAAAGTAACTGCAGAAAAACAACTTAGTTGTTGGGTATCATATACAAACGAAAAAACACACAATCTTCTTAGGAAAGGATTTGATAGAAGTCCAATGTTTACAGGTAAAATTGAAGGAACTGGCCCAAGGTATTGTCCTAGTATTGAAGACAAAATTAATCGGTTTGCAGAAAGAGATCGGCACCAAATTTTTGTAGAGCCCGAAGGTTGGGACACAGTTGAAATTTATGTTAATGGATTTTCAACATCACTTCCAGAAGAAATACAATACGAATCAATTCGTAGTATACGTGGGTTTGAATCTTGTAAATTATTCAGACCTGGTTATGCTATTGAATATGATTTTTTTCCCCCAACTCAGCTGAAGTATTCACTTGAAACAAAAAATCTACATAATCTATTTTTTGCTGGTCAGATTAATGGAACTACAGGTTATGAAGAAGCCGCGTGTCAGGGTATTATGGCAGGTATAAATGCCCATCTAAAAGTAAAAGATAAAACCCCTTTTATTTTAAAAAGAAATGAAGCCTACATTGGTGTCTTGATAGACGATCTAATTAGTAAAGGAACCGATGAGCCATACAGAATGTTTACTTCCAGGGCAGAATATAGAACTTTATTAAGACAAGATAATGCAGACCTAAGGCTTACTGAAGAATCTTATAAATTAAATTTAGCCAAAGAAAATAGATATATTAAAGTGTTGCAAAAAAAAGAAGTAATAGATAGTATAAAAAATAATTTACACTCTTTTTCTATAGAACCATCTGAAATTAATGATTATCTGATAGCAAATAATACAGCTACCATTCAGTCTAAACAGAAAATAGCACAATTACTTTTAAGACCCCAAATAAGTATTAAATCATTACTTTCAGAAATACCTTTCTTAAAAGAACACAACTATTCAGCAGAAATTCTTGAACAAGTAGAAATTCAAATAAAATATAATACATACATAGATAAAGAAAAGGATTTGGTTAATAAAATGTCTCAATTAGAAAACCTTATTATTCCAGATTCTTTTAATTACGATAAAGTATCAGCTTTATCAAATGAAGCCTTACAAAAATTCAAAAAAATTAAACCTCAAACATTAGGTCAGGCAAGTAGAATTAGTGGTGTAAACCCAAGTGATGTTCAAATTTTAATGGTCTTTATGGGTAGGTAGTTATAAATTATAATGTGCGCTTATTTCGAGCATTCTATTAATCGGTTTTTTTGAAAGTATTCGTAGCTCTTCATCCATTATAATTTCTGGTAACTCATACTTCATACATAGATAAAGCTTTTCTAACGTGTTTAATTTCATATGTGGACAATCATTACAAGCACAATTATTCTCAGGCGGAGCTGGTATAAAAGTTTTATTAGGTGCACTTTTTTGCATCTGATGTAAAATTCCAGTTTCTGTTACAACTATAAATTCTGAAGCTTCACTACTTTTAGAGAATTTTAATAACCCTGTTGTAGAACCAATAAAATCTGCTAAACTGAGAATTGGCTCCTCACACTCAGGATGTGCAATAACCTTTGCATTTGGATGTCTTACTTTTAATTTTATCAGCTTCTCAACACTAAAAATTTCATGAACCATACATGCTCCGTTCCACAACACCATATTTCTTCCTGTTTTTTTAATTAGGTATGCGCCAAGATTTTTATCTGGTGCAAATATTATTTTTTGTTGTTTTGGTAAGCTTTCTATAATTTTTTCAGCGTTACTAGACGTACATATAATGTCGCTAAGCGCCTTAATTCCTGCCGAACAATTTATATACGAAATAACTAAATGGTCAGGATGAGCTTCCTTAAAGGCTTTAAACGCAACAGGAGGAGCACTATCAGCAAGAGAACATCCTGCATTCAAATCGGGTAATAAAACTTTTTTAGCCGGATTTAAAATTTTAGCCGTTTCCGCCATAAAATGAACACCAGCAAAAACAATAATATCAGCCTCCGTTTTCTCAGCCTGTTGTGCCAACCCTAAACTATCTCCAATATAATCAGCAACATCCTGTATATCTGGTTCTTGGTAATAATGCGCCAGAATTATTGCATTTTTTTCCTTTTTTATTTTTTCAATTTCTGAAAAAAGATCAACTTCAGCACCCACTTCAATATTGGCAAAACCAAATTTTTCTACATTATCTATAATCGCTTCCTTATTAACATACTTAATATTCATAGTATACTTATTTTATTATAAATCTATTATTATTATGGCTGTGAATTAGTGGAAAATAATTTTTTAATCTCCTTGTTTTTTATAATTACTTGATTTATTAACATCAATCCACAAAAAAGTAACAGTATTAGAATCACTAGACTCGCTGTTTTATTGAATTTTCCACCGATGTTAATATACTTACCTGTTTAAAAAATAAATAGTATGACTTGCTGTGTGAAACACTAATAACTAGCTACAAGCTAACACCTAAATAGAAAGGTATCTTAGTCTTATCATTTATATTCAAATTAATGACGCTGCTACCAACAACTTTTTATTGGTTATTAACATACTTGATATGCTTATTAACAGACAGACGGAATTTTAAAAATAGTTGCACAAAAGGATTAAAATTTCAAATTTATAGATTGTGCGTTATATAATAGGTAGGGTAATTAATAATATATGATCCCATAAATACTTCAGTTGAAGTGAGTGACACAACAATGTTGCTATAAAAAACAGGTGCCCGTTTAAAAAAATTCATAAAACCCGTTACAGCGCCCATTTTTGCAGGGTTTTCCACAATTTGTTCATAAACTAAATTACCCTATTTTTGCCCTCCTTAATTTATTTTAAACAGATAATTGCTAAACTTTTATGTCAATCATTCAGCAGATTCGTGATAAGGCAGCCTGGGCTATTTTTATATTAATTGCCCTTAGTTTATTGGGATTTTTATTAATGGATGCCCTGGTAGGAAGAGGGGGTAATGGCTTATTTAGCGACCAAACAACCAGTGTTGGAGTTGTTAATGGTAAAGAAATAGAACAAAAGGACTATGAACTTAAGATTAAGCAAATGGAAGACCAATATGCCCGAATTGGTTATCCAATAAATGAAATGATGCGCCAAGGTATGCGTGATCAGGCCTGGAGCCAATTTATTACAGAAGAAGCATTGAAAGCTGAGGTTAAAAAATTAGGGCTAGATGTTTCTGATAAAGAACTGAATGATATATTATATATAAATCCTCCACAAGATTTAAAACAAGCCTATTCTAATGAACAAGGAGTTTTTGATGCTAACCGACTAAAACAAACCTTTGCTGAAGTAAAAAGAAAAAAAGAAAAACAATCGCTAGATCAATTAAATACTTATTTAAATGCGCTTGTAGACAATCGCTTGCAAGAAAAATATGTTTCTTTACTAACAAATAGCACTTATTACCCTAAATGGATGGCTGAAAAACAAAACAGCGATAATACTGCAATGGCAGCTGTTTCTTATGTACATGTGCCATACGCTACTATTGTTGACAGCACCGTAAAAGTAAGCGACGATGAAATTGCTGCCTACATTGCTAAACATAAAGAAGAATTTAAGCAAGAAGAAAGCCGTAGCATCAGTTATGTTGCATTTGATGCAGCACCCTCTGGCGCAGATACAACAGAACTTATTAATAAGTTGCTGAATTTGAAAGCTGAATTTGCAAGTGCTTCAGAAAAAGAAATGCCTGCATTTTTATTAAGAAGCGGTTCTGCATTAAACTATGCAGACATATTTGCTACTAAAAGCAATATGCAGGTGCCTAATAAAGACAGTATTCAAAATCTGGCCGATGGACAATTATTTGGACCTTATTTAGATGCAACCAACCTTACTGTTGCTAAAATGATGGGAAAAAGAACCGTACCCGATAGCATTAAAGCCCGCCATATACTAATTAAATTGGCCGATCAGAGAGGACAATACAGAGACGATAGCACAGCCAAAAAATTAATTGATAGTATTGCTACTGCAATTAAAGGGGGTGCAGACTTTAATGAAATGGTATTAAAGTATAGCGAAGATGAGGGCAGCAAAAACACAAAAGGCGAATATGAATTTAAATCTACCAGCAACCTGGTAAAGCCATTTTACGATGTAGTGTTTTACAAACCCGTTGGCACTAAAGAAATAGTAAAAGCAGAAAGTAATGATTATGTAGGCTATCATTATATCGAAGTGTTAAGCCAAAAAAATTTTGAAACTGCCTACAAGGTTGCTTATTTATCTAAGCCAATTTTGCCTAGTCAGGAAACACAAGATAAAGCCTCTGGTCTTGCAAACCAGTTTGCGGCAGAAAGCAGAAGCGCAACAGCGTTTGATGAAACAGCACGCAAAAGAAATTATAATAAACTATTGGCAGCAGATATAAAGCCCTTAGATGCAGAAATACCAGGTTTGGGTAATAGCCGGCAATTAGTACGTTGGATTTATGAAGCTGATAAAGGGGATGTTTCTGAAGCCTTCAATAATGTGGGCGATAAATCTATTGTGGTAATGGTAACTGAAATAAATAAAGAAGGATCGATGAGTCCGGCAAAGGCAAGGCCCATGATTGAGTTTATTGTAAGAAACCAAAAGAAAGCAGCACAAATAAAAAAATCTATTGGGACAGCCACCACATTAGATGCAGTAGCTACGGCAACAAAAATGCCAGTACTGCGTGCAGATAGTATAACTTTTCAAACTCCGTTTTTCCCTAATGCCGGACAAGAACCCAAAGTGGGTGGCTATGCTTTTAATGCAGCTAATAAAGGAAAAGTGTCAACACCGGTTGCAGGAACGGGTGGCGTTTTTGTAATATCAACAGAAAATATTTATGCTAAACCCAGCGATGGCGTAAGTGTAGAGCAGCAGCGATTATCAATGATGCAAAATCAAAAAGCACAAGCCGCACAAAGAAGTTTTGAAGCGCTTAAGAAAAACGCAACTGTTAAAGATAATAGAGCCAAGCTTTATTAATAAATACAAACAAGCTATTTAACCCAGCAATTTTGCTGGGTTTTTATTTTATATAACCAGCGGCACCGCACTATTAAGCACCGTTGCCACGCTCGTTTTAACAGCAACACAACAGGCAGCAAATAAGCCCACCAAACAAAGCCAGATCTATTCTGTAATTTTGTACAAACAGTTTTTATGAGCGATGTTATTATAAATAAAGTGGCAGAAAGTGGTTTAGAAGAAATAGATCTGGCAAAGTATCATCCCGGGGAAACCATTGTAGTTTTTGACCTGAAGGATTTTTTATTTATGGGCTTAATAATAAAAGAAAAAGAATTCAGGGCAGCTTTAAAAGAACATGATTTTAAAAAATACACTGGTCAGCTGGTTACCGTTACCTGCTCTGCAGACGCCATAATACCCATGTGGGTCTATATGCTAGTAAGCTCTTATCTGCAACAGTATGCAAAAGATATAACCACCGGAAATACAAGTACCGCACATCAGTACTTTTTTGTAAAAAATATACAACAGCAAATAAACCCCGAAACGTACAAAGACAAGCGTATTGTAATAAAAGGTTGCGGAGATATTGCCATCAACGACTTTGCGTATTTTGAAATTACAAAACTACTGGTGCCCGTTGCAAAAAGCATTATGTATGGAGAGCCTTGCAGCACCGTGCCTGTTTATAAAAAAACTTCATAATGATTATTATTAAAAGAGCTGGTATTGAAGAT
>REAR01000043.1 GCA_004295245.1 Sphingobacteriales bacterium
ATTTTATATTAAGCCGCAGGTTCCTGCGGCTTTTCTATTACAACAGTAAGTTCTTCTAAAGCTACCTGCATGGGCAATACCCCTATTTTAACAACCGCCTTCTTTCCTCTTAATTCAATTACCTCACCCACCTGATGGTTTTTTCTAATCAGCACTTTGGTGCCAATACCAATAGCTGCATTTATTTCCTGGTATTTGCTGGTAATTTTTTTTGACACCTTATCATTGGTGTTTTTCTTCTCTTGCTTAAAAAGCAGAGTTTGTAATTGCTTAATTACTTCTTTTTTATCTTCTTTATCGGCGGCCTTTTTCCAATCAAACACCACTTGTTTTAGTTTACGCTCCATATCCTTCAGGTAAACCATTTTATCTTCTGCAATTTTATTTTGATGCTTTAATAGTTCTACCTGTTGGTTGTGTTTTTCTTTTTGCAGCAATTGCTCCATTTCTTTCTTTAACCGCTCATTCTCCTTCATTAGCTGGTTCAACTCTTTCTTTTCTTTTTCTATTTTCTGCAAATCCTGCTCGGTACGGTTTAGTAATTTATCCAGTTTAAAATGGTCTTCATCTACCAGTTGCCGGGCTCTTTGTATCAACCGCTTTTCTAAACCAATACGCTCGGCAATTGAAAAGGTATATGAACTGCCGGGCTTGCCTATTAATAATTTAAATAACGGCATTAGTGTTTTTTCATCAAAAGCCATGGCGCCATTTACTATGCCGGGTGTTTTGTTTGCCATTACTTTTAGGTTAAGATAATGGGTGGTTACAATACCATAAGCATGTTTCTTAACCAATTCCTCTAAAATCACTTCTGCAAAAGCGCCTCCTAAATTAGGGTCGCTACCACTACCCAGTTCATCAATAAAAAATAAGGTTTTTCCATTGGCATTTTCCATAAAATGCTTCATGTTTTTTAAATGGCTGCTATAGGTACTCAGGTCAAATTCTAAACTCTGCGTATCGCCAATATGTATCATTAACTGTTTAAAAATACCAAACTGAGAGTTGGTATGTACAGGCACCAATAAACCGCTTTGCAACATTAATTGTAATAGCCCTACTGTTTTTAGACTTACTGTTTTACCACCAGCATTAGGCCCACTAATTACCAAAATGCGGCTTTTTTCATCTAAAGAAATTTGTGTGGGTACGGTGGGCTTTTTGTTTTTTAAATTATATAAATACAAAAGTGGGTGATAGGCATTTATTAAATGTACATGGGCTTTGTCTGTTAGCTGGGGATAATTACCGCTAATATCAATACCCAGTTTTGCTTTTGCTTTTATAAAATCGTACTCTCCTAAAATAGCATGCCAGGCAGCCAGCAAAGGCGCATACACAGAAAGTCTTGCTGTAAGCGCTTTTAGTATGCGGTTTATTTCCCGGCTTTCTTCATGCTCTAAAGAAAAAATATCATTGTTCAGTTCGATGGTTTCTTCAGGCTCAACATATGTGGTGCGGCGGGTATCACTTTCTCCATGCAATATTCCTTTAACCTGCCGTTTATGCTCTGCCTGCAAAGCCACTACCCGCCTTCCATTTAAAAAAGATTCATCAATATCCGCCAGATAACCCGCCTTAGATAATTTTTGCAAAATGCGGTCAAACAAACGGCGCAGTTCATTACGCTTGCGGTATAAATTAATACGTATCTGCGCAAGTTCATCAGACGCATTATCTTTTACATTTCCATTTTCATCCAATACATCATCAATGCAGGCAATAATTGCTTTTTCATAATAAGTAGCTTCAATTACTTTGGCAAGTGCAGGATATGCCAGTCTGCGTTCATTATCAAACCATCTAAAAATGCCTTGCATATTTTCTGCCAGTCGCCTGATCTCCATCCATTGATCTCCTTTTAAAAGTGCCCCTGGTATGCCCAATAATTTTATTTCTTTTGAAATGTTCAACACAAAATCTGCCGGAAAGTACTGCCCGCTTTCTAGAATTAATTTAAACTCATAACTCTGTTGCAACTCCAGCTCAATAAATTCTTTGCGGGTGTGAATGCGAAGTGATGCTGCCTTTTCTTTAGCATGCTCTGTATGGCAATGCGCCGCCAATAAGGTTTTCACTTTTTCAAATTCTAATTGCACCAATGCCGATTCTGGAAAGTATTTCAAGCCATTTATTTTTACAGGCGCAAATTTCGGTTAAAATACCTGTACCGGCAACCTTGTTTAATAACAAGTAACTCCACTATTATTCTTTGCCGGGGGCAATATTAGCAGATAGCTGTCTTAAGATGCCAGCATATTCCACCACATAATTTTCGCCTCTTTCAACAGGCCCCAGCCCTCGTATACCATCTTCAAGTAAGTTGTTAGCCTGTTGTGCATTGCTGCTGTTATAGTAAAAACGGGTAAAAGCATGTGCACTATCATATCTTTTCACACCAATGGCATGCTGGTAAAAATTTAGTGGCATTAAAATGCGACGGGGCGCAAAATAATCAGCCGCTCCTTCAATCATAGCAAAATAATCCGCATAATAGGCACACATTGCCGAAGTTCGTTTTTGTAAGTCTTTTAAATTTTCCGGGGCAGCAGGTGCGTGGCGCCACCAATTAGTACTGCTGTCAAATAATTTAAAATAGGCACTGGTTTCGTTTATCTTTTTTATATGCCAGGTAAGCTGAATATTTTCGTTACCCAACCTAAGCTGCTGTACTACCTGCATGATGCCTTTTTCTATTTTAACTATTTCGCCGTTAAAATAGTTAAAGCCAGCACCGGCTTTTTCTATTACCAAAGTATTACCGGTAAGCCCCCATTTACCTTTTTTACCAAAAAGACTGTCTGAAAAATAAAAAGTATTGTCTTTCGTAAAATTAATCATGGCCAACCCCATGGGGCGCATAATAGAATCCTGCAGCTGTGCAAACAATTTTTCCTGCGCTTCATTTTCTAATTGGTTTTTAGGGTACAGTATCAGCCAGTGGCCGGTAAGCACCTGGTTGCTGGCTCTTTTAGTACCCGTTAATTTGCAACTGCCCAGTGCCAAACAAAAGATAATAAATAAATAGTACAGTTTCATACCGGCTGTTATTGAATATTGCAAAATAAGTAATTTAACTATGCTGCACAGCCAAACAAACTGCATACTAAAGAAAACACCGGGCCCTGAACAAAAAGAGCCTTATGCTGTTTTACCATTTGTTTAAGAACTGCCGTTTCTGTTACCACGTAATTAAAGAGCTGTTAAACTAATGCCAGGCCATGCTGGTTGTCGTTTACCTTACTAATAATAACTTTTATATGCACCTAATTTGCACGAAATTTGAAATACCAATGCACCTTAAAAGATGTTGTATGAAAATGATGCTGATAGTTTTTAATATTTTAACCACACTGGCCGTTATGGCTGGTTGTGCCAATACAGAAAATCCCAAAAAAAGTATGACTACCAAACCCACTATTACAGTTGAGCCCACAACTACAAGCGGTATAGCTACCGATACTGCAACTTTTGGAACTGGTTGCTTCTGGTGTACAGAAGCCCTGTTTCAGCAATTAGAAGGTGTTTTAAAAGTAACCAGCGGGTACAGTGGCGGCCATGTAAAAAACCCCACCTACGAAGAGGTATGCAGCAAAACAAGCGGGCATGCCGAAGTAATACAAGTGGTATACGATTCTTCTAAAATAAGTTTTGATGAATTGCTGGAAGTATTCTGGCAAACCCACGACCCCACCACCCTAAACCGTCAGGGTAATGATGTGGGGCCACAGTACCGTAGTGTAATTTTTTATCACTCAGAAGAACAACAGCAAAAAAGCCAGCATTATAAAGAAGCCTTGGATAAAAGCGGTGCATGGGCCAGCCCCATTGTAACAGCTATAGAGGCTTATAAAAATTTTTATGTAGCCGAAAACTACCACCAAAATTACTATAATAACAATGGCTCACAACCCTATTGCTTTTATGTGATACGCCCCAAGGTTGAAAAATTTCAGAAAGTATTTAAAGACAAGCTGCGCAAACAACAATAATTTTTTTCATTACACCGGTTAGCAAAAAAGGCAAGGGGCAAAACCTTGCCTTTTACCTATAAACATTTTCGTGGATTTTAAATAACAGGCAGTAATTTTGTGCCACAAAAAATAGATA
>REAR01000261.1 GCA_004295245.1 Sphingobacteriales bacterium
CAAGGCTTGCCCTTGATAATCAGACCGATAAGCATTTGACAAATGAATCATAAACGAAACACGGACTTCTTCATTGGGATAACCGAGGGTGTAGAGTTGCCGCTTGGTGTCGTAATGTTTAATGGTCAAGTAGCCCGTCTGAAACAACAACGTGCTGGGGTTAATGTGGTAGTAATCGAAATTAGACAAAATAGTTTCGTCGCTTTGAATACCCTCTACATCATACATTTTTTTATCTTGTAGTTCTTTGACCAACCAAGTAGGCGTACCTGTACTAAACCAGAAATTTCGGAAACTCCCCTTCCCCGCAAAAAAATTGAGCAGCGAAAACGGATTATAGACCGTATCAAGCCCTCCCCAAGAATAGCCATTGTACCAGTGTTTGATTTCCGCTAAAAATTCACTTTCGGTTCGGTTATTTCGCGCAGCAAGGGCCTTTATTTCGGGAGCAAAATCAGTTTCTAACTCCGCTTGCGTGAACCCTACTATATTGGAATAGTCTTCGTCCAAACTAATATCGCGCAAATTGTTCAAATCTGAAAAAACACTGACTTTAGCAAATTTGCTCACGCCCGTCAGCAGCACCAATTCGAGGTGTTCGTCGGCGGGTTTCAAAATGCCATAAAACGATTTCAAGGTGTTGCGGTTGGCTTCGGCGGTTTCGAGTTCTTCCAAATAATCCACAATTGCCTTGTCGTATTCGTCAATCAGCACCACCACCTTGCGGCCTGTTTTGGCGTGTAGTTTTTGAATTAATTCTTGAAATAGAATGCCCGCTTTGAAATTTCCGCCCACGAAGTCGGTTGTCAGTTCAATACCTTGCGCTTTGGCTTGCTCACGCATGGCATTTTGAAGCACCGCATCTAAGTCATTGCCGCGTAGCGTAAAAGCATTAAAATAAATCACGACGACGGGATTGGTCTGCGAAAAATCCCATTTATCGGCGATGTATAAGCCTTCAAAAAGGTCTTTTCGGCCTTCATAAAGCGTTTGTAAAGTACTCACCAACAACGACTTGCCAAAACGACGCGGACGAGAAAGAAAATAATACTTGCCCGC
>REAR01000110.1 GCA_004295245.1 Sphingobacteriales bacterium
TAAAATGATAGCACATATGAATATGGGCTATGTAAAATTAGACCGCTTAAGCTATCTTGTTTTAGACGAAGCAGATCGTATGCTGGATATGGGCTTTATTGACGATATTATGAAGATTATTACCAAGGCTCCGGCACAGAGGCAATCATTATTATTTTCTGCCACCATGCCACCCAAAATAAGAGAGCTGGCAAAAAAAATATTAAACAACCCTGAGGAGATAAATATTGCTATTTCTAAACCCCCTGAGAAAATTGTGCAGCAGGCGTATGTGGTGTACGACCGGCAGAAGATTGCCTTGGTGAAAAGTATTTTGCGTAATCCTGCTTTTACATCTATTCTTATCTTCTGCTCCCGCAAGCAACTGGTAAAACAGTTAACTATAGAATTAAAGCAAGCCGGTTTTAATGCTTTTGCCATTCATAGCGATTTGGAACAAGCACAGCGGGAAGATGTGTTGAATAAATATTCAGCAAAGCGTTTTCCTATATTGGTGGCTACCGATATTTTATCAAGAGGTATAGATATTGATCATATTGATTTAGTTATAAATTATGAAGTGCCGCATGATGGAGAAGATTATGTGCATCGTATTGGCCGCACTGCCCGTGCAGCTACAGATGGCACCGCTATTACATTAATAGGAGATAGAGAGCAATCAAAATTTGCGGCTATTGAAAGGTTGTTAGGCAAGCCCGTACCAAAGGTGGAAGTACCACAAGCCCTAGGTGATGCACCCGCGTATAATCCTGCAGCAAGAAAGCCTGCTGGTGGAGGGCAAAGAAAACCTCATTACGGAAAACGCGACAACCGCCCCGCTAGGCAGTAGCTGCTTTTAAAAAATTGGGTAAAATATGGTTGTAGGTATATAAAATTTTATCAGGGTCGCCCAAATGTTCTACCATGCTTTGCCATTTATCAAAGCCGTGGTTATCTATCACAGTTTGTTTTTTATCCTCTCTTTGTAAATACATACGCATGCCTTCCGCATCTGCTTCCGGGTGAAACTGGGTGCCAATCATATACTCATTAAATCTTACTGCCATTATTGCCCGTTCTAACGGAATATGTGGCCTGTCTTTTTCAATACATAATATATGTGCGCCCATTTCTCTTAGGCGCTGGTGGTTGGGTTTTATAACCTGGTAGTCGCGGCTATCAACGGCATAAAACGGATCTTTCAACCCCGTAAAAACGGTTTCTTTAGCAGCGCCATTAATCATATGCACCGGAAAAACACCAAAAGCAGTAGAGCGTCTTTTTTCTACCGTACCAATATTATAATGCCGGCAAGCCAATTGAAAAGAGTGGCAAATAAAGAAGATGTATTTTTTTTGCGGCTGTGAAGCGTTCCAGGTTTCAATCTGCTGCAGCCAGTTAAAATAAACTTCTTCCCAGGCACTGCCCTCACTATCCAGCGGAGAACCAGGGCCGCCGCTGCTAATGTAAAAGTCAAAACTCAAATCAGGTACTTCGTTTTTTAAGCGAACGTCAAACTCAGTAAATGTTAATTGCAGTTGATTGTATTCGGCATATGTATTCAGTATCTCACGTAAACAGCGCATACCCTGGTTGGGTTGTCCTTCGTATAAATCTAAAATTGCCGCCTTTATTGTTTTGCCAATAGCCATGCGCAAAAATAATAAAAATATAATGCGGCATTGCCTGTAAACAGACAACAACTTTATTGATAGGTATTAATTTTTTGTAGCCAGCAGCAGTAGTTTATGCAGCAGCCGTTGCGTCGCACACTTCAGCTAAAGTGCAAATGGCAGCAGTTACGGTAAAGAAACAGGTCTTTTTTATGCAGGGTTATTTACCGTAGCAAAGCGTTGCAGGTATTTGCCAATCATATCAAATTCTATATTAACAGTATGTCCTGCTTCTAAAAATCGCAGGTTGGTATGTTGCCAAGTGTAGGGTATAATGGCTACAGAAAAACAATCTGCAGAAACATCAAATGCGGTAAGACTGATACCGTTTACTGTAACCGAGCCTTTTTCGATAACCAATGCTGAAAAAGCCACCGGAAACTGAAAGCGCAGCAACCAGCTACCATGCATATCTTTTTTTGAAAGTAAGATGGCGGCAGTATCTGCATGGCCTTGCACAAAATGCCCGTCTAGCCGGCCGTTCAATTGCAGACAGCGTTCCAAATTAATGCTATTGCCAACCTGCCAAAGCCCCAAATTGGTTTTTTGTAATGTTTCTAAAATGGCAGTAACCCTGTGTATATCAGCAATAACTTCTTCCACAGTAAGGCAAACGCCGTTATGGGCCAGGCTTTGGTCTACTTTTAATTGCCCAGAAATGGGGGAGGAGATCCAGAAGCTTTTATTAGTGCCGTTAATGGCAGTATCGGTTATAATTCCGGTAGTTTCAATAATTCCTGTAAACATGTTGTAAAATTAAGCGCAAAAAGCATTTGGCTGTTTATCAAATTCACTTATCTTTGCCACCCTTAAAGAATTAAAAGAGGTATATAATTATGTTAATCATCGATTCTAAAGACTGCGAAAACATTGACAAAGCGCTTAAAAAGTATAAGAAAAAATTTGAGAAATCAAAGGTGCTTTTACAATTAAGAGCTCGCCAATCTTTCACCAAGCCTTCTATTAAACGTCGTGCAGAAGTGTTAAAGGCAGTTTATAAGCAAAATATTGCCAGCGGCAAGATTGAAAGATAATTAGGCTGTATAATCATATTCAGATAGCTGTAAAGTATTGTAACTTTATGGCTATTTTAGTTTATGCATACCTCATACCTTTTATTGCTGCAACCCTTTTATAGTTACCTGCAATTTGAAAAGCGTTATTCGCAGCATACACTCATCTCTTATCAAACTGATCTGGAGCAATTTTTTGGTTATTTATCTACAGAATATGGGGCCCCGGAATTAAACGCTATAAAATATGCCCTTATCAGAAGCTGGCTGGCTGCACAAAAAAATCAAGGAATTTCAGCCCGCAGCATAAACCGGAAAATATCATCCTTAAAATCTTTTTTTAAATACCAGTTAAAGACCGGGGTAATAGCTGCCACCCCCATGACAACCGTAATTACCCCCAAAAATGGCAAGCGGTTGCCAGAATTTGTACAAGAAAAAGACCTGGCAGATCTTTTTCAGTATTTAAGTTTTCCAGAAGATTGGAAAGGAAAAACAGACCGGTTGGTGTTGGAGCTGTTCTACCATTCTGGTATGCGGTTAAGCGAGTTGGTAAATTTGAAAGAAAGCCAGGTAGATAGCAGCCGCAGCCAAATAAAAATAGTAGGAAAGGGTAACAAAGAGAGAGTAGTGCCTATTGCAGGCCCGCTGGTAAAAACCATTGAAGCGTATATGGCAGAAAAACGCAAAATTTTAGAAGCCCCAGACCTTAAACATCTCTTTGTATTGCCCACTGGAAAAAAACTGTACAACAAATATGTTTATCTGGCAGTAAAACAATATCTGGGGCAGGTAACCACACTAAACAAGAAAAGTCCGCATATACTTCGGCATAGCTTTGCCACCCATTTAACCAACAATGGCGCTAATATAAATGCAGTAAAAGAGTTGTTGGGCCATAGCAGCCTTGCCGCCACCCAGGTATACACACACAATTCAATAGAAAAGCTGAAAGAGGCGTATAAAAAAGCACATCCCAAGGCTTGAAAAATTTATAGCAAATACGTATATAATAAGTGTTTTTTTTAGCGTTTAATTTTTGGAAAAAGACAACAGATGACTTAATTTGAGTGTAGTTAAAAAGATACGCCTATGTAATACAATGTCTACTTCATTTTAAGCTCTTAATTTATTGTTCACAGTTAAAAAATGCGATTGTTATGAATGTAAACATCCAATCAGTACGGTTTGATGCCGATAACAAATTGGTAGAGTATGTAAACCGCAAGTTGCAAAAACTAAGCACCTTTCATGAAAGAATTATTAAAGTAGATGTGTTTTTAAAACTAGACAATGTTGTACACAACATTAAAGACAAAGTAGCAGAAATTAGGGTGCAGGTTCCCCGCCATGAGTTTTTTGTAAAAGCCTCTACTAAATCATTTGAAGAATCTTTTGACACAGCAATAGATTCTATTATAACACAGATTAAAAGAAAAAAAGAAAAAATGGCTGCATAGCCCAAATTATTAAAGACCCCCACGGGGTCTTTTTTTATGTATGGCCGGGTTACTTTTATAAAGAGAAGGCATTGTATAAAAATGCCATTATGCAAAAATGCCTGTCACTTTTATTAATTATTGCCTTTAACCACAATGCGCAAAAAATATCAAATCCGGCAGCGCTCCAATCCATAAAAATTATAGCTTTTGGTAAAACTGATTTAGATGCTGGTGTATTGCAACAGCAATTAAACAAATTGAGTAGGGTTCCTGTTACCATCAGTTATGAAAACAAATTACCTGCTACTGCCTGGTGTGAGGCCCGAAACCGTTATTTGGCAGATAGCCTGCTGGTGTATTTACAGCAACACAAAAAAATGAAAGGAGAATATGTGTTGGGCTTTACTGCAAAAGACATTTCAATTGGGGCCGGAAGTAGTAATTGGGGTATTATGGGCTTAGGGTATTGCCCAGGCAGCGTTTGTATTGTATCTGAATACCGGTTAAAACATAAAAACACAGGGCTTTTGCAACGGCAAGAAAGGTTGTTACAACTGGCATTACATGAGCTGGGACACAATTTTAGCTTGCCACATTGCCCCAATGTGAACTGTTTGATGGTTGCCGCCAAAGGAAAAATGACATTGGACGGGCATAAGTATTATTGCAGCAAATGCAGTGCTGTATTGACTAAGAAAGGAATTTTGTTGCTTGACCGGCAGCGGGTGTGAATAATAAGGTGATAAGAAGTAAAAAAAAGTATATCCAAAATTTTTGTATTTATTGAATTCCATTACCTTTGCCTTCCCAAAAAATGGGGTAGCTCTTTATTGTGGTTTCCGCTTCTAATTATCCAGCAAGTGCGGAAAATGAAAAAACGCCACCTTAGCTCAGCTGGTAGAGCAACTGATTTGTAATCAGTAGGTCGCCAGTTCGATTCTGGCAGGTGGCTCAGTATTAAGAGTGGGGCAAGTAGCCAAGTGGCCAACGGCAACAGACTGTAAATCTGTCCTCTTCGGAGTTCGGTGGTTCGAATCCATCCTTGCCCACATAATGTTCTTTGAATTAATAATTAGAAAGTAAATAATTATTAATTACTTCGCGGGAGTAGCTCATTTGGTAGAGCGATAGCCTTCCAAGCTATAGGTGGCGAGTTCGAGCCTCGTCTCCCGCTCTGAGAAAAAGTTCTTTAAAATAAGTTGATGTGAGGAATATCTCACTGAAACTCTACCAGCCGTTGTAGCTCAGTGGTAGAGCACTTCCTTGGTAAGGAAGAGGTCGTGAGTTCAATTCTCATCAACGGCTCATTTACAGTAAACCAAAGGGTTTAATGTGTTGAGTATTTAATAAAAAGTTGAAGTGTGCGACGCAACAATGCTTAATAGTGGTATTGGTGCCGACTACATAAATAACAATCATTGTAAAACCGCAACTAAAAACAGATAACGATGTCAAAAGAGACCTTTAAGAGGGACAAACCCCACGTTAACGTTGGTACTATCGGTCACGTTGACCATGGTAAAACCACCCTTACTGCTGCTATTACAGAAATCCTTTCTAAAAAGGGTTTGGCACAGGCTAAGAAATATGATGAAATTGATGGTGCCCCTGAAGAAAAGGAAAGAGGTATCACCATTAACACAGCACACGTAGAGTATCAAACGACCAATCGCCACTATGCTCACGTTGACTGTCCTGGACACGCCGATTATGTGAAGAACATGATTACTGGTGCTGCACAGATGGATGGTGCTATTCTTGTTGTAGCTGCAACAGATGGTCCTATGCCTCAAACTAAAGAACACATTCTTTTGGCCCGCCAAGTTGGTGTACCTCAGATTGTGGTATTTATGAACAAGGTTGACCTGGTTGATGACGCTGAGTTATTAGAACTGGTTGAAATGGAAATTCGTGACCTGTTAAGCTCTTATGGCTTTGATGGTGACAATACTCCAATCATTCAGGGTTCTGCTACTGGCGCTCTTGCCGGAGAAGAAAAATGGGTTGCAAAGGTTGAAGAATTAATGGATGCTGTTGATTCATATATTCCATTACCTCCCCGCCCGGTTGATTTAGCGTTCCTGATGAGTGTTGAAGACGTGTTTTCAATTACTGGTCGTGGTACTGTGGCAACTGGTCGTATTGAAAGAGGTCGTGTGAAAGTGGGTGAAGGTGTTGAAATTGTTGGTTTAATGGAAAAATCTTTACCATCTACTGTAACTGGTGTGGAAATGTTCCGCAAGTTATTAGATGAGGGTGAGGCTGGTGATAATGCTGGTTTATTATTACGTGGTATTGAGAAAACTCAAATCCGTCGTGGTATGGTTATTTGTAAGCCAGGTTCAATCACCCCACATACTGAATTTAAAGGAGAGGTTTACGTTTTAAGTAAAGAAGAAGGTGGTCGTCACACTCCATTCTTTAACAAATATCGTCCTCAGTTTTACTTCCGTACTACAGACGTAACCGGAGAGGTAGAATTGAACGCAGGTACAGAAATGATTATGCCTGGTGATAATACTTCAATGACAGTGAAACTGATTCAACCAATCGCTATGGAGAGAGGCTTGAAGTTCGCTATTCGTGAAGGTGGCCGTACCGTAGGTGCTGGTCAGGTTACTGAGATTCTTAAGTAAGATAACTGTTGGCTTTTAGCAGTAGCAGCAAGCCCTGTTTGCAGGTGTTATTGCTAATAAAAAATAGTATATCTTTGAAATATCGCTAAAAGCTATTGGCACACCGCTAATAGCTTTTAGCTTTCTTACGGGCATGGTGCAACGGTAGCATACGGGTCTCCAAAACCTTTGATCTGGGTTCGAATCCTAGTGCCCGTGCAATTTTTTGAAAGTATTTCAAATAAGTACAATGAATAAAATTTCGTCTTATTTCAGCGAGTCTTACAAAGAGCTGTTGGAAAAAGTGACCTGGCCTACCTGGGCACAGTTACAGCAATCAACAATAATTGTATTGGTGGCTACTCTAATTATTACCCTTTTGGTGGGTGTAATGGATTTTGCATCCAGTTCTCTTTTAAAAGCAGTATACTCTTTATTTAAATAAGGTATGGAAACAGTAAATCAACAACAAGAGACCAAGTGGTTTGTACTGCGTGTGGTGAGCGGTAAAGAAAGAAAGGTAAAAGAATATCTTGATAAAGAAATTTCACGCGGTGGTTGGAGTGAAGTGGTGAAGCAGGTTTTTTTGCCCGTAGAGAAAGTATATAAAGTGCAGAATGGTAAAAAAGTAATGCGTGAACGCAACTACTATCCTGGTTATGTTATGATTGAAGTGCAGGATGGAAAATTGAGTGATGATTTAAAAGAGACCATCAAGAACACCAATAGCGTTATTCACTTTTTGGGTAAAGAAAACCCCATTGCATTGCGTAAAGCAGAAGTAAATAAAATGTTGGGTAAAATGGATGAAATGGCAGAAGTTGGTGGCGTTAGCATGAGTGAGCCATTTATTGTTGGTGAAATGATTAAGATTATTGAAGGGCCATTTAATGACTTTAACGGTATTATTGAAGAGGTAAACGATGAGAAGAAGAAGTTGAAAGTAACTGTAAAAATCTTTGGCCGTTCTACGCCTGTTGAGTTAAACTATATGCAAGTAGAAAAAATATCTTAGTCTGTATAAAAAAAATTAGTAAAGCCACCTTTTAGGTGGCTTTTTTATTGTTTTAATCAGCTGTAAATTGCTACCCGGCAGTTATTGCGTCGCACACTTGTGCAGTATTAAGTGGCGCAACTTTTTTATTCTTTTACAGTTTGCACCACGTAAGCAGAGATCCAACCCACCTGACCATTTTTTACAATGTAAAAATGCTTTCTTTCGTATACCGATTCAAATTGGCGCATAATTTTTAAGAGCAATGCTGTGCCGCCTAATAAAGAGGGTTGATCAAAAACACCGTGCACTCTTTTCACTTCTTTTTTTATGGCCAAGGCATCCGCATCATTTACAGTAAGGGTTTGTGTAATGGTTGTTTCCTGCAGGGTTTCATATTGCTCAGAAAGTTTATCGTAAAACTTTTTTACTTCATCGTAGGTTACTGCAACTACGGGTTCTTTAACCAATTCTGGGTGTAACAAAGTGGCAACAGACCAAGCAATGCCGCCGCTAAACGCCACATTATCGCTGGCGGGGTAAGCGCCGCTGGCATTTACGGCATAAACGATATCTGTATTTTCTGCCTCTGCTGCCACACGGGTTAATTCTTTTTTATAGGTTGCTAAGGTTTTATCATCCCCCGCTCTTTTTTGTGCAGTATTAGTGGTGCTTTTGGTGCCCCAGTTTAGTTGAAACAGATAAAAATACCCCGTATTGCCATTTGGGAAATAGCCACCTTTTGTGTTACCACTTCCTATATCAATAAGAAAAGTTTTGTAACGCTCTTTTTCTGCAACAATACCTAAATGCGAAAGCCGGGCTTCCTGCATTACGTCCACTATATCTACCAGGCGCTTGGGTTCTTTGGTTTTTATTTTAATAGAGTCTGATAATAATTGTACCCACTCGTTTTTCTTTTCTTTATCTGCCTGCATTTTTACGCCACTGCTGATAACTGTAAATATTTTATTAGTAGGCATGGCATAACGGGTAAGTAATAAATTGTACAAACCAATAACAGCATTTAAGGTGGCTTGGTAAGTTGGGGTTGAGAAAGAAATAAAGTCTGTATTTACCGTAGTGTCTTTAAAAATGGTAAAACCGTATTGTTGATTGGCATTATCAATTTCTATAATGCTCATTTTTACACCTTTTGAGCCTACTTCTATGCCGGCATAAGTTGCTTTCTTTTTAACATTGTTGCCTTGCGCTTGAAGCGTGTTAAGAACAAATAAGCAGCAAATGCAGGCGGTTATTTTTTTAATTGCAGTGGTCATAATTGTAGCTGTTTAAATGTGAGAACAGTTTTAGCTGTACTGCCAAAAGTATTATGATTGCAGCAAAAGCATCGCACAGTTTATTAACATTTAAAGGGGGGAGAACTGTTGCGTTATTTGTTGCTGTTGAAGAGTGCGACGCAACCAGAGCCAGGCTATTAGATAAGCTGACCACAAAAGTGAGGAAAGTTGTATAGTTGGGGTGGCTGTTATTTTGCATTGGCATTTTTTAATACAAAGCAGGGCAATGCTTGCGGCACCTTTTTTTTTGAATTATTGTACGAGCAGTAAAGCGTACACTACTTCATCTAAGTAACGGTTTTCATGTTTCATGTAGCAAAAGTTTTTCAACAAGCCTTCTTTTTGAAACCCCATTTTTTCGTATAACCGGCTGGCGGTAACATTTTCTGAAGCAGTGGTTAATTCAATACGGTACTTTTTTTGTGCTTTTGCAAGCAATATAATTTCCTGCATCATTAAAGTACCCAACCCTATGCCTTTAAAATTGGGATGTATAGCAACACCGCCTAAATAAACAATATGCGCATTACGGTGCTGCAAGGGTATTAACTTAAACATGCCTTTTGCTTCACCGGCCTCTTCAAAAATATACAGCACTTCATCTTTCAATAAATTATTATAGATAGGTATGAAATCGGCAGCTTCTATAAAATCATAGGTTAACCAACTGTTGGTTAGTGGATGCATGTATAAGTTATATACAAAATCAAAATCAGATGCGGTTGCTTTTCTTGTCATTATTTAAAGAGCGGTTAATAGTAAATCATCCGGATAGGTTACTTTTATTAAACACAAGCCAAAACCGGGTACATCAAAATTAGCTTTTGAGCAATCGGCAGCAGAAATAATATTTTTAAATTCTTGCAGGTCAATTTTTCCTCGTGCCACTAATAACATAGTGGCTGTTAAGCCACGCACCATACCTCTTAAAAAGCGATTGGCGCTTACTTCATACACCCATTCATTTTCTGAAATATGCCACTGGCTGGTATGAATGCTGCAATTAAAATTTTTTACCTGTGTGTTTCTTTTACTAAATGAGGTAAAGTTGGTATTGTCTTTTACAATGGCCGCAGCTTCATGCAACAAATTGGTATCTACTTTAAAAGGAAAAAAGAATGCACGGTCTTGCAAAAAGGGATCTTTAGAACGATAAATACGATACTGGTACGTTCTTGCCACAGCATTAAAGCGACAATGCGCATCTGGCGCCACACGATAAATATTTTTTAAAACAATGTCGGTGGGCAGTATTGCATTTAGTTTATATAAAATTTGTGGATGTATAGGGTTGTCATAATCAAAATGAAAAAAATTTTGTTTTGCATGCACGCCACTATCAGTACGAGATGAGCCGGTTAATATGATTGTCTCTCGCTGTAAAATTGAAAAAGCTTTTTCTACTTGTTGTTGTATAGTAGCGGCATTATCCTGCACCTGAAAACCACTGTAATGGTTGCCCATATAACCCACTTCTAAAAAATAGCGTTGCATGCAGCGAAGATACTGGTAAGATTTTATAACACCAGCAGCGGTGCCGGTGGCGTCATTGTTGCGTCGCACACTTGTACTGAAGAATATGCCTAAGCCAGAACGCATAAGTATATAGCCGTATACTTTATGCTATTTACCTGTTACCATAGTTGAAGTGTGCGACGCAACGATGCTGAGAAGCGTATAACTGCCGGTTACAAAAATTATTTTCTAATCATGGCTTTAAACCGGTTAATATAGTATTCTTCTTTTAACAATGGTAATAGCAATGGGTAGTTGTATGAATCATTGGTAAAGGCATAACAGGCATCCAGCCATTTGTATTTATGCTCATCGGTACTAAACAATTCTGATAACGCATTAACTTGTTTTGTGGTTACGCATTTTTTAGTAAAGAGTTTTTTAGCAGCAGTAATTTTATCATCGTTTGTTTTGGCAGCCAGCATTTTTACCCTAAGTTTATCTATATCGCTGTCCCAAGCAGTTTCTCTGCAATTAGAATTGGGTATAACTATGGGTGCTGCCACAGAATCTGCAAGGGTGGGGGCAACGGGTTTAACCGGTACCGTTACTACGGTGTCTTTAGCTACCGGCTCTATAGCTATTGGTTTCGTAATAATGGGGGCATCCTTAAAAGGAATGCTGATGCGGATAGTGTCTTTATCATCCAGATAAATAGCAATATAAGAGGTGTCTGTTAAAAGCTCGGCGGCTTTGGTAATTAAATGTGCTTCGCTTAAGCGTTTTGATACCAGTACGGCTGTATCGGGTTGCATAAAAATAACGGGTGCATTTTTTATAGTGTCTGTTTTTGCAATTGGTGGTGCTATTACAACGGTATCTTTTTTAGTAATGGGTGCAGTTGTTGTTGCAGTAATTGCGCTATCTTTTTTTACAGTAGCAGGTGTTGCTATTGCTGTTTTAGTAGTGTCTGTTTTTTTATTTTCAGTAACTACCGGGGGATTTATAATTGGTATTTGCAAATGAGAAGTTACATAGGTTGTGTCTTTTCCCGCATCCACTGTATTGCCTGATGGTAATATTGGTTTAGTTTCTTCTTTAACAACAGGGGCAGGTGGTGGCGTACTTTTTTTTGTGGTGTATAAAACGGCAGTATCGTTTACAGCATTAGCCAATAGCTGAGAAAAGCTGTCGGTTTTTTTAATGCCGTTCAGTTCAGGATTTTTTTTTTCAACTGCAGTATTGGTGTTCATATTTATTTGTAAGCGCTGCCAGTTAAAGAGGCCCCAGCCTTTATCGCCAAAATTTTTTAATAAGAAGCCTGCATCTTTTTTTGAAGTGGCAATTGTAAATTCCTGTTCCGGAAAGCTGTTTTTAGGAAAACCCACCACAATCCTCAAGCTGCTATCATACAGCCGTGGTAAAATTAAATAGCCGGCATCGGTAGAGCTGTGTACTTTATTATCATGCCGTACATAAAAGGGCTGCTTATTATCGGTTTGCAGGTAAACAAAATACTCCTGCTGTGCCATTAGCTTACCGGTGCAAAAGAGTAATAATAAAAACAGAAACGGTTTAATGCGCATGAGTGAATGGGCGTTTATTAAACAAAACTAACTGAAAACCGCTATTTCTATAACCATTTACCATTTTTTTTACAGCATAAACCATACAGCCGCTTATCTTTATTCACCTAAAAAATTAGTATGAAGAAGATTGCTATTATTATTGGATTATTTGCGGTAGCACTTTCTACCACTGCGCAGCACAGCCCAGATACGGCTTGGAAGAAAAAGTACCGGGAGTCTGTAACCATTGAAAACGATCTGGTGCATACCCGGTTGGACGTTAAGTTTGATTACTCAAAAGCCTGGATGTATGGTAAAGCATGGTTAACCCTGCAACCGCATTTTTACGAAACCAATACTTTAGAATTGGATGCCAAGGGCATGGAAGTAAAAAAAGTAGCTATTGTAAAAGGAGCCGCCAATGCAGATTTAAAGTATCAGTATGATGGTATGGTATTGAAAATTACCCTTGACAAAAAATACAAAGGTGGAGAAAAGTACACACTCTATATTGATTATATAGCAAAACCAAATGAGTTAGAAGTGCAAGGTAGCGCCGCCATTACCGATGCAAAAGGATTGTATTTTGTAAACCCAAAAGGAGAAGATAAAAACAAGCCCATACAAATTTGGACACAAGGCGAAACAGAAGCCACTTCTGTATGGTGCCCTACCATTGACAGGCCTAACCAAAAAACAACGCAGGAAATTTACATGACGGTGCCCGACAAATATGTAACCCTTAGCAATGGTAAATTAACCAGTCAGAAAAAGAACACAGATGGCACCCGCACCGACTACTGGAAAATGGAACAGCCTCATGCACCCTATTTATTTTTTATGGGTGTGGGCGACTATGCTGTTATAAAAGATAGTTATAAGGGTAAAGAAGTAAGTTATTATGTAGAGAGAGAGTATGCAGGTGTAGCCCGTAAAATATTTGGTAATACGCCAGAAATGATGGCTTTCTTCAGCCGTATTACCGGAGTTGATTATCCTTGGGCAAAGTACGGCCAGATAGTGGGTAGAGATTATGTTAGCGGTGCCATGGAAAATACCACCGCCACCCTGCACCAGGAAAGTGCCCAGCAAGATGCCCGTGAACTGATTGATGGCAATGTATGGGAAAGCACCATTGCGCATGAATTGTTTCACCAATGGTTTGGTGATTATGTAACCACAGAAAGCTGGAGTAATCTTACGCTTAATGAAAGCTTTGCTAATTACAGTGAAACACTGTGGGATGAATACAAATATGGTAAAGACGCTGGCGCTGCTCAAAATTACAATGATATGCAGGGGTATCTGCAAAGTGGAAGTGATAAGAAAGAGCTGGTTCGTTTTTATTATTCAGATAAGGAAGATATGTTTGATGCTGTTAGTTATAATAAAGGAGGGCGCATTTTACATATGCTAAGAAATTACTTAGGAGATAGCGCTTTCTTTAAGGGACTGAACAGCTACCTTACCACCAATAAGTACAAGTCTGCCGAAGCGCACCAATTGCGCATTGCTTTTGAAGAAGTAAGTGGCCGCGACTTAAACTGGTATTTTAACCAATGGTATTTTGGGGCAGGCCATCCGCAGTTAGATATTAGTTATAAATATGATGATGCTGCCGGTAAAGCCACTGTTATAATTAAGCAAATGCAAAAAAGCGAAAAAGTATTTCGCTTGCCCATTGCAATTGATGTTTACGATGGTGCCAATAAAGTACGCAACAATATTTGGGTGGAAAACAAAGTGGATTCATTTGTTTTTGACTACACAAAACGCCCCGATTTAATTAATGTAGATGGCGATAAAATTTTACTGGCTACCAAAACAGATACTAAAACGCTGGACAATTACATACACCAATACAAGTATGCGGGCAACTATGTAGATAGAAGAGAGGCTATTGATTTTGCTGCTAAAAATCAAAACGATCCACAAGCTGCGGCACTTTTAATGCAGGCATTAAAAGACAAGTATCATGGCCTGCGTAATTATACCATGAGTAAGATTGATTTAAAAAAGATGAGCGTTAAGAAAGATGCAGAACCTATTTTAGCCGACCTGGCAAAGACCGATACAAAGTCTACCGTTAGAGCAAATGCCATTGCTAAATTAGCCGACATAGATGCTGCTGCTTATAAAGATTTGTTTAAAAAAGCCATTAGCGATTCTTCTTACAGCATTGCCGGTAGTGCATTAGAAGCATTGTTAGTAGCAGACGAAGCTGCTGCATTAGCAGAAGCAAAACGTTTATCTGCAACCAAAACAAAAGGAAAGTTGGCTGCATCTATAAGTACGGTGTTAATTGAAGCCGGTACAGAGGCGGACTTTGATGTTATTGCCGGAAATTTTGATGCATTACCATTTGGTCAGGAAAAATTTGAAGCATTAGAACCTTTTGCAAAATACCTGGGTAAAGTTGAAAATACAGATAAGCTGAAAAAAGGAGTTGATATGATTGTTAGTTTTAGAGATGGCATTCCGGAGAATTATCAATCTCAAACTACGCCTTACATTAACAATATTGTTTTAAAAGGTATTATCAGTAAAAAAACTGCTGCTGCAAAAACCAATACCAGCCTGCAATCGCAAATAGATTATATTAACACAAAAACCGATAACAAGAAAGGTTTTTAATACAAGCCTTCTAAAAAAATTAATCCCTTCCGTACTGCGGAAGGGATTTTTTATTTTGTAACCAACAGTAGTAACTCCGGTTAAGCTGCTGTTGCGTCGCACACTTGTACAGTAGAATACCAGTCCGCAAGTCTGGAGTAGGAAAGTCCGCAAGAATTTTACACTATCAACAATTGTCTTCCGCACTTACGGTCTTGCTGACTTGCGGACTATTAGTACAAGTGTGCGACGCAACCAATGTTGCACAGTGTACCAACGCTGGTAACATAAATTTTACCAATCTCCACCAGCGCCGCCGCCGCCAAAATCGCCGCCACCAAAACCGCCAAAGCCACCGCCGCTGTCTCCACCACCACCACTCCAACCGCCGCCACCGCCACCACCGGTAGGAAACCACCAGATAGGAGGGGTATTGTTAAAGCGGCGATAACCACGCCGGCTCATCATGCCACCGCCGCCACCGCGGCCTCTTGAAAAAATAATAATAAGCACCACCGCTATTATAATGATAGTGCTAAAAGGAAAGCCTCCACCTTTAGAACGGCTTTTATAGCCTTTTGGGGCAGTGTATTCTCCGGCTGCAGCTTTAATTAATTGTGTGGTAGTAGCATCAAAGGCCTCATAAAAATTGCCAGCTTGTAAATTGGGGCGAAGGTAGTTATCTACAATACTTTTAGTGGTGATTGAATTTAAAACACCTTCTAACCCGTAACCGGTGGCAATAAACGTTTTTCTTCTGCCATCACTTTCTTCTTTGCCATCGCTTACCAATACCACAATGCCATTGTCTTTAGCTGCCTGGCCGCCAACACCCCATTGATGGCCTATTTCAGTAGCATAATCACCCGCATCATAACCTTGTGTGCTATGCAGGGTAACAATTAATATCTGGCTGGATGTAGTATCGTTGTAACGTTTCAGTTTTTCTTCAAGCCGGTTTTCTTCTTGCTGAGAAAGCATGTCTGCAAAATCTACCACCAACCTTGGCGGGTTGGGTTGTTTGGGCAATTTATCTTTAGGTACAATTTGCGCAGATGCCCAATTAAAGCAACCTGCAAATACAAAGAGCATTAAAAAGTTTTTTGCTACAGAAAGCATGCAGGTTAGTGTGTTTGTTATTTACCAAAAATTATATCGTCGGGTAATTCATTTTTATCATCAGAGTCATACGGAAAATGTTGGTGTAAGGCTTCTCCAATATCTGTTACGCAACCTGCAATACCATCTGCAAACTGCTCTTTCTTAAAGGCAGTAAGCATTAAGGCCACTTCATTGTTCCAGAATGAAGCGCCTGTTTTTTGGTAAATACCTTCATCTCCAAACACCGCTAATTGTTTGTCTTTAGTTGCTATATATAGTAGGGTAGCATTGCGTTGCTCTGTTTCATCCATCTCCAGCTGAAAGAAAACTTCTTTTGCTCTGTCTATGGCTTTTACATAGCGGCAACGGCTTTCAATAAATACTCTTATTTCTCCACTGGTTCTTTTTTCAGCGGCCTTAATAGCAGCCACTACCCGCTGGGTTTCTGCTGTAGTAAGGAAATTTTCTTTTCGTTGCCAGGGAAATAGTGCCATGTTTATTTACTAAAATCAACTTTAGGGGTTTCTTTTTCAGTTTCAGTTGCTTCAAAATAGCCACGCGGCTTAAAGCCTAATAAGCCAGAATAAATAACATTGGGGAAATTGCTGATAACTGTATTATAGTTCTTTACTTTTTCATTAAAGCGACTGCGTTCTGTAGCAATTTTGTTTTCTGTATTCGTTAGCTCTGTTTGAAGGTTTAAAAAATTTTGATTGGCTTTTAGCTCTGGATAATTTTCTGTTATCATAATCAAACGTCCAAGTGCTTGAGATAACTCTCCTTGTGCGGCCTGAAATTCTTTTAATTTTTCAGGGCTTAAATCGCTGGGGTCAACCCTTAACGAAGTTGCTTTAGAACGAGCCTCTATTACTTTTGTAAGCGTTTCCTGCTCAAAATTTGCAGCACCCTTTACTGTGTTTACAAGATTGCCAATTAAATCAGAGCGACGTTTATACTGGTTTTCTACATTACTCCATGATTCACTTACTTCCTGCTTCAGGCGGTTCATAGAGTTATAATTACAGCCGGCGCAACCGCCTAATAGAACAATAATAGCTACGATAGCAATAAGAACAATGTTTCTGGTGCTCATATTTGTAAGTGTTTTATTTAGAAGTTTAAATTTAGAATAATATCAATTAGTGCCGAAAAGAATTTTGACCTTACCTAAAACAGTAATTATTTTTTTGGGTAAGGTGATAAAGGGAATAAATCAGGTATACTAGTAAGCTATTTGAAGAGTATTATATCCTCAGTAGCAAACAAAGCTGCGCTAAAGAGGTCATTCGATTCATCTTAATCAATAGAAAAGCTGTCTTTTTTATGTTGCAAAACAATAATGGCAAGCGGCAACAAAAAAAATCAAAAAAAATATTTCATATGAAAGGCTTGCTAGCAAAGGGTTTTGATGATTTTGGATGGAAACGAGTAAGAAATAGTTTGAAATAAATTTGGCAGAAATAAATCGCGGCCTATCTTTGCGGCCCGCTTTTGAAAAAATAAAGCGGCAGTTCTTAGAAAAAGCGGTGTGAATGAGGATGTTGAAAAATAAAAGCAAGAAAAAATTTGTGGTGAATGTACAGTGCATTATCTTTGCAATCCGCTCGAAAAAAACGGTAAGTTCTTCAAATAATTTTCGACTTTGAGTTTGAAAAAAAATTCAAAAAAAACGAAAAAAAATTTGGTGAAATAAATACAGCTCTTACCTTTGCAACCCCAATCAAAACGGGCAGCAAAATAAAGCTGAAAAGATCTTTGAAAGTTTGGAAGCAACAGCACTTAAATTTTTGAATTTAAGGTAAGATTTGTTAGCGTAACAAAATATCGAAATGACACGTTAATATCCTTTATTAACATTTAGTCAGATCAAATCTCATTTACAATGGAGAGTTTGATCCTGGCTCAGGATGAACGCTAGCGGCAGGCTTAATACATGCAAGTCGAGGGGCAGCATGACTGTAGCAATACAGTTGATGGCGACCGGCAAACGGGTGCGGAACACGTACAGAACCTTCCTTTAAGTGGTGAATAGCCCAGAGAAATTTGGATTAATACACCGTAACATATAGAGTTGGCATCAACTTTATATTATAGCTCCGGCGCTTAAAGATGGCTGTGCGGCTGATTAGGTAGTTGGCGGGGTAACGGCCCACCAAGCCTGCGATCAGTAACTGGTGTGAGAGCACGACCAGTCACACGGGCACTGAGACACGGGCCCGA
>REAR01000111.1 GCA_004295245.1 Sphingobacteriales bacterium
TGGTAACAAAGCATTAATTGATCGGTTTATTGAAGGAAGCTATGCTCATGCAGAAAGGCGTATTCATGAAATGGAAGCTGTGGTGGCAATGCTTGCTGAAAAAAATATGCAAGCTTTTATGGCTAATGCGGCAAAAGAAAATTTAAAAAAAATTAAATACAATAAGTCAGTGTAATTTTGCATACTATATTTATTATTACTTGTAAATAAAGAATTTAAAAAAATTCAAAACCAACCAACATGGCAGTAAGAAAACCCCTCAGCACCAACATGCGCATCTGGCACCGTTATTTAGGCTATTTTTTAGCGGGTATTATGGCGGTATATGCAATAAGCGGCATAATAATGATTTTTAGAGATACTGACTTTTTAAAAAAGGAGCAAAAAATTACAAAAATGGTAAAGCCAAATGCGGAGCCAGGTGATTTGGGACCCTTATTAAAAATGAGAACAGAAGTGGTGAAGACAGAGGGCAACATAATTTATTTAAAAAATGGCACCTATGATAAAAGTACAGGAAAAGCTGAGCTAACTATTAAAGAACTGCCTTTTCTATTGCATAAGATGGAAGACATGCATAAGGCAACTTCAAAGAAGCCGCTGTTTTTTCTGAATATATTTTTCGGACTTTCTCTTTTGTTTTTTGTCGTTTCTTCCTTTTGGATGTTTTTGCCCAAAACAACTATTTTTAAAAAGGGATTATACTTTACTATAGCTGGCATTATTCTTACATTAATTGTGTTATTTGTTGGAAATTGATTGAGTCGTTACATGCAAACAGCTATTCCATATATGCAATTACGGGGCGGCAGCTCAAAAGGGCTATTTTTTAATGCAGCAGATTTACCGGCTAATGAAGAGGAGCGGAATAAAATAATTTTGGCCGCCATGGAAGGGAACGGTGCTGGCGATTTAAGGCAAATTGATGGATTGGGCGGCGCCACCTCTCTTACCAGTAAAGTGGCGATTATAAGTAAATCAACCAACCCTGCTGCCGATTTAGATTATTTGTTTTTGCAGGTGGTAATAGGTAAAGGGCAAATAAGCACCACACAAACTTGCGGTAATATTTTAGCAGCCGTAGTTCCTTTTGCTATTGAAGCAGGCATGATTGCCGCCGGCGATGCCACTACCGCAGCCAAAGTGAAAATTGTAAACACCGGCGGTATTTGTGAGGTAACGGTGCAAACACCCGGCGGCGTTGTAAATTATGCGGGTAATGCCAAAGTAGATGGGGTACCCGGCACAGCTGCACCGGTTTTATGTAATTATTTAGAAACACAGGGTTCTACCTGTGGCGCCCTGCTACCTACAAGCAATGTAAAAGATATTATTGATGGCATTGAAGTTACCTGTATAGATAACGGAATGCCATCTGTTATTTTAAATGCGGCTGATTTTAATATTACGGGTTATGAAACTCCGGAGGCATTGAACAATAACGCAACACTCAAGAAAAAAATAGAAAGCATACGATTGCAGGCCGGGCCATTAATGAAGCTGGGCAATGTAACTGATAAAACTATTCCTAAAATGTGTTTGATAGCGCCGCCTGCTAATGGTGGAGTTTTAAACACCCGCACTTTTATTCCGCATGTTTGCCATGAAGCTATTGGTGTTTTAGGGGCTGTTTCTGTAGCTGCTGCAATTTTTATTACTGGCAGTGTTGCAAATGAAGTAGCGGCTTTACAAACAACCAATCATCTTGTTTCAATAGAACATCCCACGGGTGAGTTTAGCATTCAGTTTGAAATAAATTACAGGGAAGATAGCATCGTCTTTGAAAAAGCAGGTGTTATACGTACGGCAAGACTTTTAAGCAAAGGGTTTGTTTATATACCTGTATAAAATTTTAAGAATGGTTCATGCATTTGCATCATCATCCATTCTTGATGAATCCAATATCTTTCCAATTGTTTTTCTCAAGTTGTCTGTCTCTGTAGCTGAAAGTGCTTGCAGTAAGAATGATTCCATAATATCTAATGCGCTGTTACAATCTTGCAGCATTTTTTTACCCTTGGGGGTGAGGCTCAATCTTAATATTCTTTTGTGTGCGGGGTCAACAGTCTTTTTCAGTAATTTTTTTGTCTCCAGCACTTTTACCAACTCATTCATACTCTGTGGTGTCATTGAAAAGCGGCGACTTAGTTGGGCCGATGATAAATCTCCTTTGTCATAGTCTACAAAGTATAACACCGTAAACTGTATCGGTGTTATACCGTAAGGTTCCAAGGTTTTGCTCATACGGCTGGTAACTTCTATTTCAGCCCTTTTTATAAGGTATAGTGTCCTCGGTGTCATAACAAGCAATTTATATAAAATTATATATTTTTTTGAATCAATATCAGGATTCCTTATATTCGTTATGCCCATTTTTAACGAAAGCTTATTTATAACCATATGCATCATTCTTTAACCGGCACTAATGCCCAGCCTTCTTTAAAATACGCCTGGTATGTGGTAGGGCTATTAACACTTGCCAATATTTCTTCATTCTTAGATCGGCAAATTCTGGCACTACTAGTGGCACCCATAAAAAGAGATATGCATTTAAGCGACACAAAAGTCAGTTTATTGATGGGGTTGAGCTTTGCTATGTTTTATACAATTTTTGGAATATTAATTGGCCGTTTTGCAGATAGAACCAACCGGCGAAATATTATAATTACCGGCATTACACTTTGGAGTCTATTAACCTCTTTATGTGCAGGCGTAAAAAATTATACACAGTTTTTTTTAGCACGTATGGGTGTAGGGGTAGGAGAAGCTACTCTCTCGCCATCTGCTTACTCTATCATTACAGATTATTTTCCTAAAAGAAAATTAGGTATAGCCTTGAGTGTGTTTACCATGGGTATTTTCTTGGGCTCTGGTCTTGCATTGGCTATTGGCGCTGGGTTGGTGTCTAAATTACCAACAGAAGGCATGTTGCAGGTGCCTTTATTGGGGTCTATTTATCATTGGCAAAAACTCTTTTTAATAATCGGCTTGCCCGGCTTATTTATTTCTATACTAATGTTTACGGTTAAAGAACCTGCAAGAAAAGATTTGTTACAAAATGAGGGTGCTGCCACTAAGCCCGGTATGCTCGAGTCTTTAAAAATTGTGTTTAAATACCCTAAAACATATCTCAGTATTTGTTTAGGTACTTCCTTTACTGCTTTTGTTAGTTATGGTTGTACTGCATGGGTGCCTACTTATTTCAACAGAACATTTGGCTGGCCGGTACCAAAAGCAGGTTTGTATTTTGGGTTGGTTTTACTAGCTGCCTCCATATCTGGTGTGTTATGGGGTGGTTGGTACGCAGATAAATTAAAAAGCAAAAATATTCTTAATGGTAGGGTTCGGGTGGGGCTTATTGCAACGATAGTTATTTTATTAAGTTGTTTCATTCCATTAATCAATAACCCTGCAATAGTAATGGCTTTGTTTTTCATTCCGCTATTTTTTGTATCCTCTCCAATGGGTGCCAGTACCACTGCCATACAAGAGTTAATGCCCAATCAGGTAAGGGCACTCTCTTCATCTATCTTTTTATTTGTATTAAATATGATAGGTCTGGGCTTGGGGCCGTTGTTAGTGGCATTTTTTACAGATAACATTTTTCATAATGAAAAAGCAATTCGGTTTTCTTTATCCGCTTTATTTTTAATTGGCGGTGGCCTGGGTACATTATTTTATTTTATAGGTTATAAAGGGTACAAAAAAGTAATGGAACAAAAAGAACAAGTATTTAACCAGCAGTAGTAGTACTATTTTACTGCTGTTGTGTCACTCACTTGTACCACATAATAGAACGCAGCATTTTGTAACATCCGGTAATAGTGGTAGTAAGGTTGTAATAATATCAAAGAATATAAATCATTTCATCAGAACAGTATGCAAGGTCAATACTATTTAAGACGTAATCTTTACTTCATACTTTTTGAAGTAGTGGAAGTATTGCGTCTTACAAAGCATTCTTACTTTGCTGCGCACGATAAAGAAAGTATGAAGATGGTTTTAGATGCTGCAGAGCGTATTGCAGCTACAAGCATGCGGCCGTATTTAAAAGAAACAGACCAGCACCCGCCGGTATTGGTAAATGGCATCATAAAAGTACATCCTGCATTACAAGAATATTATAAAGCGTTTTGTGCAAGCGGGTTAATGGCAGCTTGCTTTGATGAAAAATTTGGTGGACAACAATTACCCAAAACTATTTATGCAGCTGCAGATTTTATTGTAGGCAATGCACACAATGGCTTTGAAATGTTTACCTCCTTGTCTAATGGGGCAGCAAAGCTCTTAACCAGTTTTGCATCTGAAACACTTATAAAAGAGTTTGCTCTAAAAATTTTAGATGGCACATATACCGCCACCATGTGCCTTACCGAAACACAAGCTGGCAGTTCTTTAAGTGATATTACAACCGCTGCAACCCCATCACAAAAGGGCTCTTACAAAATAAAAGGACAAAAAATTTTCATCAGCGCCGGAGATCATGATGTAACAGATAATATCATACATCTGGTACTGGCCAGGGTTAAAGGCGCTCCAAACGGCGTAAAAGGCATTTCTCTTTTTGTGGTACCCAAAAAAATAAATGCACTGAGTAATGATGTGGTTGCTCTGGCTGTGTACCACAAAATGGGGCAGCGAAGCACTCCGGCCATGCATTTAGAGTTTGGTGCAACTGATAATTGCACAGGCTATTTAATAGGCGAAGAAGGCAAGGGCCTAACTTATATGTTTCAAATGATGAATAATGCCCGCTTAGGCGTAGGCCTTGCTGGCACTTATATAGCTACTGCTGCATACTATGCTTCTTTGCAATATGCTAAAGAAAGGCCACAGGGAAGACGGCCTGATACCAGGAATACCAACGAACCTCCTGTCACAATCATCCATCATCCAGATGTAAGACGTATGCTGCTGTTACAAAAAACAATTGCAGAAGGTTCTTTGGCACTGGTATTATACTGCTATAGCTTTATGGATAAAGAACAAATAGCTACAACTGCAGAAAAACAACGCTGTACTGATTTATTGGAATTATTAACACCTGTAGCAAAAACTTATGGGGCAGAAATGGGTATTGTGGCAGTTAACAATGGCTTACAGGTATTAGGTGGTTATGGTTATACAGAAGATTTTATTTTAGAACAATTGGCCCGGGATGTAAGAATAATGAGTTTGTATGAAGGCACCACCGGTATTCAGTCCATTGCACTATTGGGTCGGCAGGTATTGGCCAATAAAGGGCAATCATTGCAGTACTGGAAAGAAGAAGTAATGAAAGCTATTGAAGCAGCCCAGCATTTTGCCAATTTGCAATGCTATGCAGATTGGCTGCTGCACAAAGTAGAAGCAATTTTTAAAGTAAGCATGCATTTGATTGACCGTACAACAAAAACCACCAAAGAAATAGTTTTAGCAGATGCCAATTTGTACATGGAGTTGTTTGGGTTGGTTACTATTGGCTGGCAATGGTTGTTGCAGGCAACAGTGGCACAGCAACAATTAACTAATGGATGCGAGGCTGCTGAAGATCAAAAATTTTACCGTTCTAAATTGCAGGCAATGAAATTCTTCTTTCATTACGAATTACGCAAGACCCGCGGGCTTATAGCAAGGTTGATGGATGACGAAGTGATAACCGCATTGGATGGCGACGATTTACTAATGTAAAAACTGGTTACGTATGAATAACAGCAGAAAAAATTTTTTAACAACAATGGGTGCGGGTTTAAGTGCCACTGTACTGGCCACTCCTTTTTTAGCGCAACAAGCTGAGGGTATTAAAACAACATTTGCTTTTAAAGCAGCGGTTTTAGTAGATAAAATAATGGATCTGGGCACCACGCAACATGGCAACCGCAGAATTATTCCTATAACCGGTGGTAGTTTTGAAGGCCCCGGCATTAAAGGAACTATTATACCCGGCGGTGCCGATTGGCAAATTATTCGACCCGATGGCGTGGCTGAGTTGGAAGCGAGGTATACGTTGCGCACAGATGATGGTGCGCTGATTTATGTTGTAAATAAAGGGTATCGTCATGGCCCGGCATCAGTAATGCAGCGGCTTGCAAAAGGGGACGCTGTAGACGCCTCTGAATATTATTTTCGGGCAACACCCATATTTGAAACATCGGTTGCTAAGTACAGCTGGTTAACCAATCATATTTTTATTGTAACCGGTGCCCGTAATTTAACCAGTGTTTTATTAGACTTTTATAAAGTACTATAGCTATAAAAAATTGTCATGCAATCAATACAAACATTATATAAAAACTTACCCGCCTGGCTGCAGATAACCAGCAACGAAGAAATATTGGTGGTTAAAATTAATCGGCCAGATAAACGCAACGCTCTTAATGATATTACCATACTTGCATTAGAGCAAGTATTTGCTAATATTCCTGCGGGTATAAAAGCTGCTGTTATATGTGCAGAAGGAAAACATTTTAGCGCCGGACTGGATCTCTCTGAATTAAAAGAAAGAGATGTGATTGAAGGCGTATATCATTCCCGCATGTGGCATAAGGCCTTAGATGCAATTCAATTTGGCAAAGTGCCTGTGGTGGCAGTATTGCAGGGGGCTTGTGTTGGTGGTGGTTTAGAATTGGCCGCGGCTTGTCACATACGGGTAGCAGAAACAACCGTATTTTATGCATTGCCCGAAGGACAGCGGGGTATTTTTGTTGGTGGTGGTGCATCTGTTAGAGTACCTAAACTTATTGGTATGGCCCGCATGCAGGATATGATGTTTACGGGCAGAGTGTTGAATGCTGATGAGGGAAATGCAATGGGCATCTCTCAATACTTGGTAGCAGCAGGAGCCGGATTTGAAAAGGGAATGGAGCTGGCAAAAAAAATTGCTGGTAATGCAGGCATGACCAATTATGCCCTCATGCATGTGCTACCAAGAATTACTGAAGCCGCACAAGAGCAAGCGTTAATGATGGAAAGCCTGATGGCAGCAATAGCACAAAGCGCCCCTGAAGCCAAAGAAAGATTACAATTATTTTTAGATGGTAAAGCCAAAAAATTAGGAGAATAAAGAATGGCTGCAGATAAAAAATATAGTATTGGTTACAGAAAAGTGGAATCTATTACAATAGATATTCAGCAACAGCGCCGTGCCGATGGAACCATATTGTTACAATCTGCAGTGGTATTAGAACCCTATCCTTATCGGTTAACAGAACGCTTGCAATATTGGGCAACGCTGGCTCCGGAGCGTATTTTTATTGCAAGAAAAGATGCAACGGGCCAATGGCAAAAATTAACCTATGCCGCAACATACCAAAAAGTACAATGTCTGGCACAGGCATTATTGCAAAAAAATATATCGCCCCATAAACCGGTGGCTATTTTAAGCGAGAATAGTATTGAGCATGGTTTAATGGCTTTAGCAGCCTTGCATATTGGCATTCCTTATTCATCTATTGCGCCGGCATATTCATTACGTTCAACCGATTTTGAAAAACTAAAGCATGTAATGAACCTGCTAACACCCGGGTTAATACTGGTGCAGGATGGAGAAAAGTATGAAGCTGCATTAAAAGCAGTTTGTAAAGAAACAGAAATAATAGCTGTTGCCAACAAACCACTACAATTGCCGGCAACTTTGTTTGATGAATTGTTGCAAACACCCGTATCTCCGCAAGTAGCAGCAGCATTCAATGCCATTCAACCGGCCACCATTGCAAAAGTTTTATTTACATCGGGCTCCACAGGGTTACCAAAAGGAGTTATTAATACACATGAAAATATCAGCACCAACTGGCAACAGATAACTCAAACTTTTCCTTTTTTAAAAGAGGAGGGCTTAGAGTTTATTGACTGGCTGCCGTGGAATCATACGTTTGGTGGCAATCATAATTTTGGGCTAACCGTATTTAATGGGGGCTCTTTGTATATTGATGATGGTAACCCCACACCGCAGGGTATGGCTACTACCATTGCTAACTTAAAAGAACGAAAACCTACTATTTATTTTAATGTGCCCAAAGGGTTTGAAGATATGTTGCCTGTTTTTAAAAACGATGCAGCATTGCGGCAACAATTTTTCAGTAGTCTTAAAATGTTGTTTTATGCCGGTGCCGGAATGCCGCAACATGTATGGAATGAGTGGGAACAATTAGCTATAGATACCATCGGAGAAAAAATACAAATTGTAACCGGCTTGGGTTGCACAGAAACCTGCCCCTCTGCTTTATTTGCCAGTTGGCCCGGTGGCTTTGCTGGTTTATTGGGTGTGCCCGTGCCCGGCTTAACATTAAAACTGGTAAGTGTGGCTGGTAAGCTGGAAGCAAGATACCGTGGTAAAAATGTTTTTCCGGGTTACTGGCGGCAACCACAGCTAACCGAAAAAGTATTTGATGAAGAAGGTTTTTATTGCACCGGCGATGCATTGCGGTTTGTAGATGAGCAGGATGCTAATAAAGGAATGTTATTTGACGGACGCATTGCAGAAGACTTTAAATTAAATACCGGCACTTGGGTAAGTGTGGGTGTGTTAAGAGCGCAATTAATTACTGCCGGAAATGGATTGATACAAGATGCGGTAATTACAGGCCACGATGAAGCCTTTATTGGCGCTATTGTTTTTCCGGGGGTGGAGTATTGCAGACAGTTAATTGGCTTGCCTGTAACCGTTGCAGAAATAGCAGTGCACCCATTGATAAAAGAACAATTGCAGCAAGTGCTGCAAACGTTGGCTGCAAAAAGCACCGGCAGTGCTACACTGGTGCGTCGTGCGGTTATTGCAAATTTTGTATTGAGTGCAGATAAGGGAGAGTTAACCGACAAGGGCTCCATCAACCAACGCATGGTATTGCAACATTACAATACTGTGGTAATGCAGTTGCATGCGAAACTTAAACAAGCAAACGTAGTAGAAACTAGTAAATAGAGTGTAACCAGCAGTGGTGCTGTTAACAACATCGTTGCGTCGCACACTTGTACAGGAAGTCCGAGACTCGGCAAGACTGAAAGACCGAAAGTAAATTAAAACTATTGTAAAATTTTTGCGGACTTGTATTCAATGGCACAAGTGTGCGACGCAACGATGATGCTATGAAAAATAAATGCCGGTAACAAAAAAGAAAATATAAAAACCAACATGTATGTATAAAATAAAACCTCCTTTTCGTGCCGATCATGTAGGCAGTTTATTGCGTACCGAAGCAGTAAAAGAAAATCGTTTAAGATGGAAAATTGGAACACTGGACGCTGAAGCATTAAGAGCCATTGAAGATGCTGCCATTGCAGAAACTGTGAAAAAAGTAGAAAGCATCGGTATTAAATCAATTACCGATGGGGAGTTTAGAAGAGATTATTTTCATTTAGATTTCTTAAAAGAATTACAGGGCGTATCGGTTACCGGCGGCATTGAAGCAAACCCCAATGCAAAAGCTGCAGAAGATCATTTTACACCACCTAAATTAAGTGTAAGCGGCAAACTGAAACATGTGAAGGATATACAAGTGCCAGATTTTAATTATTTAAAATCGGTTACCACGCAAACACCCAAAGTGTCAATACCTTCTCCAACCATGGTACATTTTCGGGGTGGCAGAAAGTCAATTGATATTAATTCGTATCCGGATATGGATGAATTTTTTCACGATCTGAGTGCCTGCTATAAAGCAGAAATAGATGCGTTGTATAAAAATGGCTGCAGGTACCTGCAGTTAGATGATACCAATCTGGCTTACTTGTGCGATCCTAAAATGCGTGCTGCCGCAGCAGAACGGGGCGATGACCCCAATGAATTGCCGCGTACCTATGCCGCATTAATTAATTCGGTAATTGATAATCGTCCTGATGATTTAACAGTCGGTATTCATTTATGCCGGGGCAATTACCGCAGTACCTGGTTTGCAGAAGGAGGATATGAGCCGGTAGCAGAAATATTATTTAACAGCATTAATGTAGATGCTTATTTTCTGGAGTATGATGATGAGCGCAGCGGCGACTTTGCACCTTTGCGTTTTGTGCCTGATAATAAAGTAGTGGTATTGGGCATTGTGTCGTCTAAAATTGCGGCATTAGAAACTGTGGATGAATTATGCAAGCGAATAGATGAAGCTGCAAAATATATGCCTTTAGGCAATATGTGTGTAAGTCCGCAATGTGGTTTTTCAAGTACACATCATGGCAATGCTATGACGCATGATGACCAATGGCGTAAATTAGAATTGGTAGTAAATACCGCCATTAAAGTATGGGGAGAAAGTTAAGCGATTTGAGATTTCGGTTGTTAAAATAGAATAACTGATTATTTTAATTACTTGTATTATGCAGATAAAAGGAATAACAGCCATTGTAACCGGTGGTGCATCGGGCTTGGGGGCGGCTACGGTAAAAGCATTAGCCGCTGCTGGTGCTAAAGTAGCTGTGTTAGATGTTAACCATGCATTGGCAGCAACTGTTGCTGCAGCTGCAGGTGGTATTGCAGTTAATTGCAATGTTGCAGATGCAGCAGCGGCGCAACATGCAATAGCTGTTGTAAAAGAAAAGCTGGGTACCCCCCGTGTGCTGGTTAATTGCGCTGGTATTGGCACCTCTGCCAGAATTGTAGGCAAGCAAGGTGTAATGCCATTGGATGATTTTTCTAAAGTCATCAATGTAAATCTTATTGGCAGTTTTAACATGCTTCGTTTAGCGGCAGCGGCCATGATAAATGATGCATTGCCGGGAGAAGAAAATGGGGTGATTATTTCCACTGCATCAGTAGCTGCCTATGAAGGCCAGATTGGGCAAGCTGCTTATGCGGCTTCAAAAGGGGGCATTGTAAGTTTAACCTTGCCCGCTGCCAGAGAGTTTGCACAGTTTGGTATACGAGTAAATGCTATTGCACCGGGTTTGTTTTTAACACCCTTGCTGGAAGGGCTGAGTGAGGAGGCCCTGCAAAGTTTAGCAGCTGCTATTCCTTATCCTAAAAGATTAGGTGGTGCCGATGAATTTGCAAACCTGGTATTGCATATAATAGAGAATGGTTACATTAACGGAGAAGTAATACGCATTGATGGAGCTTTGCGTATGCAACCAAAATAATATTAAAAGCTGCTGTATGAAAAAAATTACTTTAATGCTGCTGGCGCTGTCATTTTATTATTGGATGCCGGCTCAAACATTAATTGCCAAAACAGATTCGGGTAGTATTAATGGGGTGGCCTATAAAATGCTATTTCCTCAAAACTGGAAGGGCAAACTAATAATGTATGCACATGGGTATGAGTTTATGGGATTGCAACCCAGGCAAAGCGCCGACCCCCGCTTTAATGAAAACATGAAACCTTTTTTAGAAAGAGGGTTTGCTGTGGCTGCATCTGATTATGCCATTCAGGGTTTTGCACTGCCACAAGGTGTGGATGATACGGAGGCATTGCGTATTTATTTTTATAGTAAATACGGAACACCAGATTCTGTTTTTATGGTGGGCCATTCTATGGGTGGTGGTATTACGTTGGCTACTATTGAAAATTTTGGCAATAACTATCATGGAGGCTTGCCGCTTTGTCCGTTCTCCAGTCGTCCTTACCTTCAATGCCGTAAAGAGTTTGATATTTATGCAACGTTTAACGGATTGTTTCCGGGCATAGCAGCATCGCTTACAGATATTTTTGATCTTACAAAAGTAAAACCCGCCACACCCCGCAGTGAAATGATGCCTAAAATTATGGCGATGCGAAAAGCCATTATTGATAAAGATTCTTTGCTGGCTGTTGCTTTTGCACAACGCTATGATCTGAAATTAGACGACTTGCCTTTTTCTTTATTCTTTAATGAAAACGTGTTGAGAGATATTGCACAAAAAGCCGGAGGCAATCCTTTTGATAATACCAATACTTTATACAGTGGTTTTCCTGATAACTGGCAGGTCAATCAAAAAGCTGAGCGATTGGCAGCTACTACTAATCCTACTACGCTTTTTGGTAAATACGATAGAACTGGACTTATTAATAAACCGGTTGTTTTATTGCACACTATCTACGATCAGCTGATACCAGCCACTTATGGAGTGGTTAATTTTGAAAATATGGTGCACCATCAAAATAAAGATGTATTTCTTACCGTAAAATATACCAATGGGCAGGGTCATTGTCAGTTTACACCAAAGCAAACCGGAGATGCTTTTGATGCGTTGAGAAACTGGGTTACATCTGGTAATAAACCTGCGGCAGGAATCATACAGTAATTTACGGATGCCGGCTAACTTATAATTGTGTGTAGTCACTTATGCTTTTGAAAATAATTGGTTTGGTAATCTGTATCGGTTATTCCAAATACGGTAACTCAATGGATGTAAAATAACTCAATGAACAAGATAAAAATATTGCAATGATAAATATTGATACCATAAAAGCCATTGATGTGCATACCCATGCAGAAGTTTCCTGCTGCCAGCCGCATGATAATTTCAGGCCAGAACTGGATGAAGCTTTTGCCAAATACTTTAAAAGCGATAAACGACCTACCATGCAGGAGACTGCAGACTTCTACCGGGAACAAAATATGGCCTTGGTTATGTTTACAATTGATAGCGAGTTTGAAGTGGGTAAAAAACGTATCCCTAATATTGAAGTAGCTGAGTGTGCTTTAAAAAATGATGATGTAATGATTGCTTTTGCCAGCATAGATCCGCATAAAGGCCGGATGGGTGCAAGAGAAGCAAGAGCATTAATTGAAAATTACGGGGTTAAAGGATTTAAGTTTCACCCAACAGTGCAGGGGTTTTATCCTTATGATAAGATGGCCTATCACTTATATGAAGTAATTGCTGAGTATAAACTACCCATGCTATTTCACAGTGGTCATTCTGGTTTTGGTAGCGGTGTACGTGGTGGCGGTGGGTTACAATTAGAGTATTCTAATCCTATGCATCTGGATAAAGTGGCCATTGATTTTCCGGATGCCCCCATCATTATTGCGCATCCTTCATGGCCCTGGCAAGATGAAGCATTGAGTGTGGCTATGCACAAACCCAATGTATATATTGATCTTAGTGGATGGAGTCCTAAATATTTTCCTCCTCAATTAGTGCAGTATGCCAATACCTTATTAAAAAACAGGGTGCTTTTTGGTACCGATTTTCCATTAATAACACCAGAACGGTGGATGAAAGATTTTGAAACCGCTGGTTTTAAAGAAGAAGTAAAGCCGCTTATTTTAAAAGAAAATGCAATAAAGATGCTGGGCCTTATTTAAACATAATACGCTTTAATTTTTTTTAAAAATTGGATACCCGCATTGGTACTACTATTAAGCATCGTTGCGTCGCACACTTCAGGTGCGGTGCAGGTGGCAACTGTTTTTAATTAAAAAATAGCGTTACAATAAAGTAAAATACAGAAGGGCAAAGCAGGCAACCCAGCCCTGTATAAAATGTTGCAGTAATGGCCCCGTACGGTACCAACTTAGGGTCGGTGGCGGCAAGCCCCGCAGCCACACCGCTGGTAGTGCCCATTAAACCACCATACACCATTGCGGTTTGCGGATTGTTTAGACCAATCATTTTGGCAATAAACGGCGTTCCAATTGTTACTAATATCGACTTTATAACACCCGCTGCTATACTAATGGTAATAACTTCTGAACTGGCACCAATGGCACCACCGGTAATGGGCCCTACAATAAATGTACAAGAGCCTGCACCAATGGTGGTAATGCTTTTTGCATCCGCATAGCCCATCAGCAATGCTATAATAGCACCCGTTACAAATGCAGTTATAGTACCCAATGCTAAAGATAGTATGCCGGCAAGGCCTGCCTTTTTTATTTCAGTAAAATTGGCGCCAAACGCAGTAGATACAATGGCAAAGTCTCTGAACATGGCACCGCCTAAAATTGAAAAGCCTGAAAGCGTACTGATATCTGCAATGCCATTTTTACCGCCGGTAAAAACACCGCCAAAATAGGCTACAACCAAACCCGAAAAAATAGCAATGGCAGAACCGGGTATTTTGTTTTTTGTAAATTTTTTAGAAATCCAATAAGAAACAAGCAGCAGCAGGCCCGTTACCAGTAAGGCTACAGTAAAACCATTTTTTATAAGAAGGGTATTTATATACTCCATGTTTTTTATTAAGTGTTGAGCCCTGTTTTGCTGTTGAAGTGATTGCGACGCAACGAAGTTGCTATAAAAAACAACTGCTGGTATTTTAATTTACTCAGTAATAAGATTGCCTGCTTTTTGTTTACTAAGTTTTGCTACAACGGGTATCAATGCAAAACAAATTACAGTTGGGATGATGCCTGCCAGCACCGCAATTAACCCACTGGATAATGCTGCTTTTACATTTTGTATGGCCGACATGGCTACAATAACGGGGATGTACAGCTGGCTCCAAAACAAAATGCCCTTTTCCATTTCTGGTGTAAACAAATTTCTTTTTTGCATCCATTGATTTACAAGTATGAGATAGAGCATGGCAAACCCCACGCCGCCCACATTGGCATCAATATGCAAGAGGCGTCCTAAAATTTCTCCGGTAACCTGTCCGGCAATATAACAGCCGGCTAAAACAGCCACTCCGTATATAAGCATACTAAAACATTTTTTTTACATCGTTCTTGGTTACTTTGCCCATGGCGTTGCGGGGCAGTTCTGCTACTATTAAATATTTTCTTGGCACCCGGTAGGCAGGCATGCGTTCCCGTATCCATGCGTTTAAAGAAGCGGTATCAATAGCCTCATTATTATTTGTTACCAATGCTGCTGCCACCAACTCTCCCCACTCTTCATTTTCTAAACCAACTACAGCACAATCCTTTATTTGCGGGTGTGTTCGTAACACTTCTTCAATTTCTAATGCAGAAATTTTATATCCGCCCGATTTAATAATGTCTACTGAGCTGCGACCCATAATACGGTAATAGCCGTTTTCTACAACAGCCATATCACCTGTTTTAAACCATCCATCTGTTGTAAATTCTTTTTTAGTGGCTTCGGGTTTGTTCCAGTATTCGTTAAATACATTGTCGCCTTTTACTAATATTTCTCCGGGCTCATTTGCCGGGGCATCATTATAATTCTCATCGGCAAGGCGTATTTGTACACCGGGCAAAGGCAAACCTACATAGCCAGCTTTACGTTCTCCAATGTATGGGTTGCTGATGGCCATTCCAATTTCCGTCATGCCATAACGCTCTAATAAACTATGCCCGCTAATGAGCTTCCATTTTTCCATTACTGTAACCGGCAATGCTGCCGAGCCAGATACCATTAACCGGAATTGCTGCATGGCCGTGGTTAATGCTTGTTGCTCTGTTAAAGGCAATGCTTCGTAATGGCTAATAAGTTTAAAATAAATAGTTGGCACCGCCATAAACAAGCTAAGTACCCCACTTTTAAAAAGACTGAATAAAGCGGCTGCATTAAACTCTGGTAAAAAGCGGCAGCTGGCACCACTCCACAAAGCACAGCTTACTACATTCACTATTCCGTGCACATGGTGCAATGGAAGAATGCAAACTATTTTATCAGCACTGCTCCATTGCCATGCATTTACAAGTGCTATTATTTGTGCCTGCAGGTTAGCATGCGTGGTTACCACTCCTTTTGGCAGGTTAGTGGTGCCGCTGGTATATAAAATCATGGCCCGGCGCTCCGCTGTTATCAATGGCAATGCCGTTTCAGTGGTGCTGTTGTTTGGTTGCAGCACAATACAACGAATGTTTTTTTCAACTGCCGTTGCGTTTAATAAACTTTCATATTGCGGAGACACTATTAGTATGCTGGCGGCCGTATCGTCTATTACATATTGCAAAGAAGGCAGTGGGTGCGATAAACAAAGTGGCACGGCAATACCACCGGCTCTCCAGATAGCCCATTGTGTTTTTACATAATCAAAACCTGGGTTAACCATAAACGCTACACGTTGCTCTTTTAAGTCGGGCTCATTATTTAAAAGCAGTACTGCTAATGCTGCAGAAGCTTGTAAAAGTTGCTGGTAAGTATAATTGCCGTTATTGTCTATAATGGCAGTATTATTCAGGTGTTGGTTGGCTTGCTGTATAAACTGTTGCATAAAATAATTGCTTGCTAAATATAAAGTGAATGTGTTACTTATTGTTTAAAATTTTGGTGCGTTTTGATTTTTGGGGTTGTTGCCTGAAGGCTTTAGGAGAAACGCCGGCCAGCTTACTGAAAAATCTGGAGAAATAGGCCGGTTCTTCAAAATTGAGGCGGTAGGCAATTTCTGCAATACTGTAGTCGGTGTGTGTTAAATATTTTTCTGCTTCCAGCAAAAGAAATTCGTGAACCAGTTGCAGCGCCGATTTACCTACACTGGCCTGACAGATGCGGTTTAAATGAACAGATGTTATGTTCAGCTCACTGGCATATTCCTGTATCATTTTCATTGGGGTGTATGATTGTTTGATGCTGCACAAAAAAGAACTGAAGTAACGATGGTTGCGGGTAGCGGGGCTAACAGCTTGCCCACCCTGCTCCATACAAAGCCGGTAGAGTTTAATAAGTAGCAGGCTGAGATAGTTTTGCAGCATCAATCCTTTTTCAGGTTGCTCATCTTTTGTCTCGGTATGCAAGGCATATACAAGATCCTTAATAACCTGGTAAGCCGTATTTTTTTTTAAATTTTTTAAAAGTTGCGTATGGCTAAAAATATTCAAAGCGGATGGCGTGTTATCAAAAACTGATTCCAGATAAGAGCTTGAAAGGGTAACTACCATGCCGGCAATAGTTGTGTCCACTACCAAACCATGTAATGTATTTTCTGGTATGGCAACAATGGCAGGCCCTGTTACAGTATGCTGCTCTTTTTCAAACGTATAAATTACCTTGCCCTTTTCTATTAAAAAAAGTTGAAAGAGGTGTGAATGAAAATGTTGCCGTATTACCCAGTTATGCCGCTGGCTGCGGTATTGCATGGTTTCTATGTGCAAAAAATCGGGCAGTAAAAATTCTTCCTCTCCATACAATCCAAAACGTACAGGTTTGTTTTTTGAAATAGGCATTTTAATTCTTTTAGGCATTCATTATCAGGTAAGAGTCATTTCTATAGGAGGCTTGCATTTTCTGAAGGATTGTTGCCTGTAGTAGTTAAGGCAAAAATGTTTCAAAAATCCAATAAAATCCCCTGTTTGTCCAAAGATAAAAAACGAAGCTTTAGTATTTTCGTTTAATTATTCAACCAACTTAAACGGATTGCTGCATGGCAAACAATACCCAGGTAGCTATTATTGGTGCCGGCCCGGCAGGGTTAACCCTTGCATTGCTTTTACACAGGGCGGGCATTAGTTGTAAAATTATAGAACTGCGCAGCCGGCAATACGTAGAAAGTAGGGTACGTGCCGGTTTACTGGAGCAAAATACCGTAGATCTTTATAACGAATTACAAGTTGCCAGTCGCCTCAATAAAGAAGGGTTGCTTCACCATGGGGTCTATCTCAGTTTTAATGAAGAACGCATCCGCGTACCGTTTAATGAATTAACCGGCGGCCGCTGTATTACCATTTATGGCCAACAGGAAGTGGTAAAAGATTTAATTGAATCCTGCATTAGTAAAGGCATTGAAATTGATTTTGAAGCAGCAGCTACACAAATAAAAGGGATAGACACAAACACTCCATCTGTTGTTTACCAGCATAACAATCAAGCACAAGAACTGCATTGTAATTTTATTGCCGGTTGCGATGGCTTTCATGGCCTTGCCCGCAAAACAATGCCAGCAGGTTCTTATACAGAATATAAAAAAGAATATCCTTTCAGTTGGCTGGGTATATTAGCGCATGCCAAGCCCAGTAGCAATGAATTAATATATGCCTATCACGAAAGAGGGTTTGCCTTGCACAGCCTGCGTAGCGAAACGGTAAGCCGTCTTTACATACAGGTAGATAATAATGATGCTATTGACAACTGGAGTGATGACCGGATATGGAATGAACTTTCTTTGCGCCTGCATACCCAAGGCTTTCAGTTAAACACGGGTGC
>REAR01000163.1 GCA_004295245.1 Sphingobacteriales bacterium
TTATATTTAAATCAAAAACATTATTGTTTGCATGAATATCGCCATTTCCAGTCGATTGAATAAAAAGCGATGTTGTTATAAATGAATAATTATTGAAAATTATTTGGCCTTTATTTTCATCTAAAATGATATTCATAGTTTGAAGTATTCTTTTTGCGTTAACAATAAGGCTATCATTTTTCTTATTCTCTTCAAGCAGTTTAGTTACTTTGTCTTTTGTTTGGTAATTATTGTTTTACTGTACAAGGGTGCGACGCAACGATGCTTAATAGTAGTACCTATGCTGGTAACCCAAAAACTATGTTGTTACCACTTTCACATCAAACTCCGGATTAACGTATAGGTAATTGGCAAGATCATCGTTCATTTCAAAACCATTTTCTACTGTTACCAGGCTGATGGCCAATTTTTCTTTGGGTTCTTTAATATTAAAACGCAAAGCACTATTGCCCGGATGCGATTTTATATTTTGCACCAAAAAATCTACGATGGTATTGTTTAAATGCCGGGCCTCCACATCTATTGTTACCTGCTTGGTAAGTTGTTGCTTAATGGTTTCAAGCAATATCATCCGTTCTATTTTAAATTCTAATTCTGGTTTATTAAAGCGTTGTTTAAAAAATCCGGTTATGTAAACATTCAATCCTTTTTCTAAATAGTTACGGTAGCGGTTGTAGTCTTCGCTCCATAGCATAAATTCTGTTTTACCACTGTAATCTTCTATACTTAACACGGCAAAGTTTTTGCCTGTTTTGGTTACACGGTGCTGCGCATCTATTACAAGGCCTGCCATTTTATAGAGGCGGTTATTATTGGTTTGCGCAGTAATGGTATTGCGTATTTCTGTAAATTCTTGCAACGGAATTATACCATAATGTTGCATTTCAAATTTAAAATGATCCAGCGGGTGGCCGCTCATAAACATACCGGTTACTTCTTTTTCATGATCCAGCAACTCCGTTAATGTCCATGGCTCGCAATTGGGTATTTTAGGAATGGGCACTTCCATTACACTTGGCAAGTCTCCAAACAGGGTATTGGTATTGCCTTGTGTTTGCGATTGGTAATTATTACCAAAGCGAACAATTTTTTCAAGGCCATTGGTATTATCGCCCTGTGGCATAAAAAAGTACTGTGCCCGGTGCATTTCTGTAAAGCAATCAAAGCCGCCGGCATATACAAGGCTTTCCAACGTTTTTTTATTAACGGTTCTTTGGGTGGCCCTTTTAATAAAATCGAATATGTTTTTGAACGGCCCTTTTTTATTACGTTCTTCAATAATATACTCCACAGCGGCCTCGCCCACACCTTTTAAACCACCCAGCCCAAAACGAATTTCTCCTTTTGTGTTTACGGCAAAACCTTTTAAAGATTCATTAATATCTGGTCCCAGCACTTTTAAACCCATACGTTTACACTCTTCCATAAAGAAGGTTATTTTTTCTATACTGCCGGCGTTGTTTAAAACAGCCGCCATATACTCAGAAGGGTAGTGGGCTTTTAAATACGCTGTTTGGTAAGCTACAAAAGCATAGCAAGTAGAGTGCGATTTATTGAAAGCGTATTGGGCAAAGGCTTCCCAATCGGTCCATATTTTTTCTAGTTTATCTGCAGGCAGGTTTTTTGCGGTGGCGCCATCAATAAACTTGCTCTTCATTTTATCCAGCGTCTTTCGGTCTTTTTTTCCCATGGCTTTACGCAGCACATCAGCATCGCCTTTACTGAAGCCAGCCAGTTTTTGAGATAGCAGCATCACCTGTTCCTGATAAACAGTAATGCCATAGGTGTCTTTCAGGTATTCTTCCATTTCCACCACATCATAAGAAATGGGCTCGCGGCCATGTTTACGATCTATAAAGTTGGGAATATATGCCAGTGGGCCGGGCCTATACAAGGCATTCATCGCTATTAAATCATTAAACTTATCCGGCTTCAGGTCTCTCAGGTATTTTTGCATACCCACACTTTCAAACTGAAACGTACCATTGGTTTCTCCGCGTTGGTATAACTCAAATGTTTTAGGATCATCCAATGGTAAATCGTCCAGCACAATATCTATACCGTGGTTCATTTTTATAAGCACCAAAGCGTTTTTTAAAATGGTAAGGGTTTTTAAACCCAGAAAGTCCATTTTAATAACCCCGGCTTCTTCAATAATACTTCCTTCAATTTGAGTAACCCATAAATCAGAATCTTTAGCAGTGGCTACCGGTATTAAATCGGTTAAGTCTTTGGGTGCAATAATAATACCTGCGGCATGTATACCTGTGTTGCGTACAGAGCCTTCAAGTATTTCTGCTTCGTGTAGCACCTTACTTTCCAGGCTGGTGCTTTTATACACTTCTCTTATGCGTTTTACGCTTTCAATATCTTCTGGTGTCAGCTGGTCTTTTTCCTCTAAACTTTTTGGGCCATCTTTTACAGTTAGTGGCGCATGCAATACCCGCTTCAATTCAATACCCGGCCGTTCTGGTATCATCTTAGCCAGTATATTGGCATCAGCCAATGGCAAATCCATAACACGGGCCACATCTTTAATACTCATTTTGGCAGCCATGGTGCCGTAGGTAATAATTTGGGCTACCTGGTTTTTGCCATATTTGTCTACTACATAATCTATCACTTTCTGCCTGCCCTCATCATCAAAGTCGGTATCTATATCCGGCATGCTTTTACGGTCGGGGTTTAAAAACCGTTCAAACAGCAGGTTGTATTTAATGGGGTCAATATTGGTAATGCCAATACAATAAGCCACCACGCTACCAGCAGCTGAACCACGGCCCGGGCCAACAAACACCCCCAGGTTGCGGCCAGCTTTAATAAAATCGCTTACAATTAAAAAGTAACCGGCAAAGCCCATGGTTTTAATGGTAAACAATTCAAAATTGATGCGTTCTTCAATTTCGGCCGTTAAATTATCGTAGCGGTTGTGGGCACCTTCCCAGGTAATATGTTGCAGGTATTCCCACTGGTTTAAATTACTGTCTGTATGCTTTTGAAAGGAAGCAGGAATTGGAAAAGCCGGCAGCAAGATGTCCCGCTTCAGATCCAATACATCTATCTTGCTAACAATTTCATTGGTGTTGTCAATTGCTTCCGGCAAATCATGAAAGACTGCTTTCATTTCTGCCGTTTTCTTAAAATAGAACTGATCGTTCGGAAAGGCAAAGCGATAGTTTTTTGACAATACATCATCATCATTAAACTCACGCAGGGCAGGGGTAGCTTGTTTTTCGCCGGTATTAATACACAATAAAATATCGTGTGCATTAAAATCTTTCTGATCCACGTAGTGAGAGTCGTTGCTGGCAATAACTTTTACATTGTATTTTTTTGCATAGCGCAGTAATACTGCATTTACTTTTTCCTGCTCGGCCATGCCATGCCGTTGCAGCTCTACATAGTAATCCTCCTGAAAAATATTCAGCCACCATCTGAATTCGTTTTCGCCTTCTTCTTCACCTTTCTTTAAAATAGTTTGTGGCACCAGGGCACCCAGGCAACAGGTAGTGGCAATCAACCCTTCGTGATGGCGATGAATTAATTCTTTATCAATGCGCGGGTATTTTGAATACAAACCTTCTATATAACCCAGTGATGTTAGCTTAACTAAGTTTTTATAACCGGTATCGTTTTTTGCCAATAATATCTGATGGCAACGCGGGTCTTTTTCTTCTTTAGAAAATGTTTTGCGGTGGCGGTTTTCAGTAATATAAAACTCGCAACCCACAATGGGTTTTACCTTCAGGTTGCCATTGGCATCTTTATGTTTGTATGCTTCTTTTACAAATTCAAACACCCCAAACATATTGCCATGATCGCTAATGGCCAATGCAGGCATATTATCATCCAGTGCTTTTTTATAAAGGCCTTCTATTGAGGCAGCACCATCCAGCAAAGAAAATTGTGTATGTACGTGTAAGTGCGAAAACTGGCACATGAGATAATGAATAATTGATAAT
>REAR01000058.1 GCA_004295245.1 Sphingobacteriales bacterium
GGGTAATTTCCAGCCAAAATTAATGGCGCCGGATCGGTGTCCGACGCCATATCACAAACCAATATTTCGAAATTAGTGTAATGAAGCTTTTTAGTAGATTCCAGAAACTCGCAGGTTACTTTTTCCTGATTATAGTTCAATGTAATAATTGAAACAAACGGTTCAGCACCGGGCAACATAATACTTTACTTTGGTACGGTATAAAGATAACAGGAAATAAACTTATACGTTTGACTTTTGAATAAGGGCTGAAGGTGTGTTTGCCATAATCCACAAATCGTAAGTAAAGCTGTTTTTATTGGCGTAAGTAATATCTAAAGCAATACGCTCTTCAACAGACATATCATCCTGGCCACGTTTTTTAATTTGCCACAACCCGGTAATACCAGCTGGTGCCATAAAACGTTTTGCCCATTCGTCTGTAGTTAAAGTCTCTGCTTCATATAATGGTAAAGGGCGGTTGCCTACTAAAGACATATCACCACGCAATACATTAATCAATTGTGGCAATTCATCCAAACTGCTGTTTCTTAAAAAAGCACCAACCTTGGTTATACGAGGGTCGTTTGTTACTTTAAAGAAAACAGGCCCTTGATTTTCTGTAGCGTTGTATTGGTTAAGATGTGATAATTGCTCTACTTTTTTATCCGCATCAACTTCCATAGTTCTAAACTTTAAGAAGTTAAACACTTTATAGCCGCGTCCCGCTCTTTTAGAGATATAAAAAATGGGGCCTTTTGATTCTAACTTAACAGCAAGGGCAATTAGCAGAAATACAGGGCTTGCTACAGCTAAGGCTGTACCAGAAATAAGAATATCCAATGTTCTTTTAGCATAACATTTGGCAAAGCCTAAGCTTTTTTGAGAGGCATGTATGTTTTTCTGAAGATCTCTGTGATTTATTTGATCCTTAATACGACTGTAGAAGTTAACTTTTGCAATCAGCTTTTCATCACATTGGGTAAGCGTTATAATTTCATCTATATAAGGCAGATTTCTATATTCTGCAATTTCTTTTTCAGAAAGAGCAGTAGCTTCTACAAACAATGGTATTCTGGCTAAAGTCTGTGTAGAGGCAAGATAATTGCTAACAGTCTTCAACTCCTCTTTGCCTAAGGTTGCATCAAAAATAAATACGCCTTTATAGTTTGATTTTTTTTCAATAATTCTGGAGAAAATTGAGATGGCTTTTACGGCAGATTCAGCAGCATAGCCCCCTTCAAAAATCTCAACCATTAAATCAATATGATGCGTGTTTTTTCCAATGTAAAAGAATTCCGGGTTCTCTTCTGCTAATACATTAGCCTGAAAAGAATTTACAGAGAAGTGCTTATATGTTTTTACCGCTTGTTTGTTGTCTGGTAAATATGCAAGTTCCATACGGGGGTAAGATTTAGGTTTAGGGTGTTATTTCTAATAATAGGGTTCGATTAAAACTAAACTGCTTTTAAAACAGTTTCTTTTTTGGTGTTTTCATTACTGGTCAACCGGGTTACTGCTTTTTCAAGTTCTACCGGATTAAATGGCTGCTGGAAACAATCCTTTATGCCAAGTTCTTTACATTTTTCTATTGTTTCTTTTCTATCTAAAGAAGATAAAACAATTATTGGGATGTGACCGTATAGGCCACTGGTTGATAAATGTTCTATTAGTTCCCAGTTTTCAGTATCAGGCAGTTGAGAATCAACAATAATAACATCAGGCAGATTTCTCTTGGAGAGCCAATATAAGGCTGAACTTCCATCAGCAGCAGTAATCACCTGGTGTTTTTGTCCTAAAACTGTTTGCAACAAAAACCGGATAGCCTTGCTTTCGTCAATTGCTAAAATTGTTTTTTTCATGAGTCGATTGATTAATTAAGTTTAAAAAACTCAATCTTTCTATAGGCGGTGCAATTGGATAGGGACGGTACTATAGGGTATTCGGATGAAAAAAACCTTGCGGTTGTGGCTTTCAAGAAAACTGTGGATTAAAATCGAAGTGGTAAGTAATCGTTACAACTAAGAGTGAAGTGGTATTCGAAGGATGTTTGGGGTTCGTGGGGCAAACAACTTCAGACTTTTAGGGGTTTACCCAGATTGTCTTGTAACTGATGCTCCGTAAAAGTAGTAACAAAATTCAGAAATGCAAATCCGGCACTATCAATTTTTTGTTCTTGGGCAAAAGTAAGCCATTCATTCAACCTTTGTTATACCCATATTGTGGTATTTTTCAGGCTATTTTTTGGCGGACAGCTTTTTCCCAAAGCACCGTTTGTTTACCTTGTAAGTATCTTTTAAAGCCCAAAAACACAGATACATTCATAAAAAGGAAATAATACGGCACATACAGAGACTTCAGTTTTAGGTTCTTGGTTGCAAGTAACCAACCAGTTATGCCCAAAATGTAAAAAATAAGCTGTAAAAAAAAGGTAACCTTGTAAAAAAAGGCTCCCCCTAGTAAAACAAGTGCAAGATTAAGCGGTAGTAATAGTAATAAAGCCAGAGGGCTCAATGTCCAACGTAAAACTCTGTGAGATATGTACTGAAAAGAAAGTAGCCCATATTTAGGCAGGTTTAAAAGATTTTTTAATATTAAAATGGCCTGAAACCCTCCGGCACAAATTCTTACTTTTCTTTTTTGCTCGTCCTGAATGGAGGCAGATGCTGTTTCTGTGGCAAAAGCACCTGGTGCATATTTTACCACATACCCCCGAAGGCATACTTTTAAAGACATTACAAAGTCTTCAATTATTATACCCGGTTCAATGGGCTCATATAATTCTTTACGTATAGAAATTAACTCTCCGGCAGCCCCAACTACAGAGTACAAAATAGAATCTTGTTTCTTTAAAAAAGATTCATACTTCCAGTAAAGACCTTCCCCTGCACCGGCAGCCCCATCGGCCGTTTTTTCAAATATTTTTTTCTCTCCGGCAACCGCACCAACCTTAGGGTCAATATATTCTTTTACAATTTCTTTGATACAAGCCTTATTAAGGTGTGTATTTGCATCACAAAAAATTAATATAGGCTCTTTTATAAAATCAATGCTTCTGTTAATGGCCGCTGCTTTGCCTTTGCGGTCTGGGCTATGCAACAAAACTACCTGTGGGTATTTACTAACTATTGCCGGCGTGTTATCAGAAGATCCGTCCGTAACAAAGTAGATTTTTAATTTTTCAGCGGGATAGTCTAACGACAATGAATTTTTTATTTTTTCTTCGATATAATCCTGTTCGTTATAGGCTGCTATTATTAATGCCACTTCTGGCTCAAAATCTTTATTATAAGTGGTTGGTTTATAAATTTTCAATCGGGCTCTTATCTTATTTAGTGCCCAAATAAGCAAACCATATCCCATATAGGTGTACACAACAATTGCCGCGCAGGCCCAAAAAAGTAGTTGTAAAAAAATCATGCCGGTTTTTTTGAAAACTATTAAACGTAAAAGTATAATAATTAGTGTTTTGTAGCTTTAAATATCAATGGGTAAAAATGCTGCCCCAAGTATAGCAGCACAAGTGTGCGACGCAACAGCTGCTGCTAAGCAATTTAATGCCGGGAAAATATTTTTTTACAAGCATTGGTTAAAAGCCAAGCTTTTGTTGCGTCGCACACTTGTACTGCAACAAAAAAGCAACAATTTTTTAAAATAATTACTGTTATTAATCAACAGTATAGCATTAACATTACAAAACAGTGTAAAGTATTTGCCGTTTTATTTAGAATTCTCAATTTAATTATTAATTTTGACCCACCTCAAATACCCTTTTAGGTCACACATTCAATTATCCGTTAGAAAACTACGTGCTTTTATACCTCTATTATTCTGAGAGAAGCCTCCGGTAAACACCTCCAATATACCCATCCAATTAAGTTTCACTTAATATCCTTAAAACCTGTATCAGCAATTTTGTTTGATGCGGACTAAGTTTTTATTGACTAAACGATATATATATAAACTTTTTATGAAAAAAGTCTTACTCCTTACCACAATTGGAACACTACTTTTATTGAGCGTTACCCATGCACAAAATGTTATGGATCCATTGGATCCTGTGTACACTTACAATTCTTCGGATCCCGTAGGCAGCAATACCAACCCTACAGGTGCGGCGAATTATGAAATTAAGAAATGGATAAGAACCAATACCCCTAACAGGGTAACCTGGAACACCACCAACTTTAAATGTTATTTATTTGGGGGTACTGCAACCACCAGTGCGGTGGCTTTTCGTATACGTTTCCCTAACAATTATAATCCCAATAATGCCACTAAATACCCGGTAATGGTTTTTTTCCATGGAGGTGGTGAGGCAAAGCCAATTACAGAAAATCAAGACAATTTGTATTGGGGTGCACAAAAGTTTGAGCAAAGAATTAATGAAGGCCAGTGGAATGGCTTTTTGATATTTCCACAATCAACCCGCTCTGGTTGGGATGATACCCATTTCTTTGCTTTAAACCATGTAATTGATACTTTGGCAAAATATAACAATGCAGATGTTGATAAAGTAGTGTCTATGGGCTTATCAATTGGAGGATTAGGCGCTATAGAATATGCCAGATACCATCCTACAAGAGTTGCAACATTGGCGCCCAGTTCTCCTGCGCTTTTAACAAGTACTGTGCCTGATATGCCAGAGTTTCTTCATATTCCTACTTTCATGGGATATGGCGGTAAGGATACAAATCCCAGACCAGCCGATGTGGAAGTTTATATTAATAATTTCAGAAACATTGGAGGGGATTTAGATACTGCGTACTTTCCTTTGTTGGGTCACGTATGCTGGAATGAGCATTGGGATGATAAATATTCTAATGGGCAATATATATTATTTGATTACTTAAATAAAATGCACAAAGCCCAGCCATTAGTATTTAATAATAAAAATAAGTTCTGTATTGACTCTGCAGTTACAGCAAAGCTTGGTTTAACAGCTGGTTTTGCCGCTTATGAATGGCAAAGGCAGGATACTATAGTTGCAGTTACAGCAAAGCTAGGTTTAACGGCTGGTTTTGCCGCTTATGAATGGCAAAGGCAAGATACTATAGTTGGAGCACCATGGGTAACTATTGCCGGGGCTACAGGTAACGAATATTCTCCTACCCAATTCGGTTATTATAAAGTAAGATTTAAGCGTTCATTAGCAGGTAATTGGTCTCCTGATATATCAATTACCCCGTACAATAGTAAGGTATTACCAACATTAGAAAGTAAAACACTAGTGCCATTAGAGTTGCCGAGTGGTTATTTATTGTATGAATGGAGAAGGAATAGTGATAATGCCATAGTTAGTACTTCCAGAACTTTTAATGCACCTACCGGAGAGTATAAGGCAATAGTAAAAGAAACAGGTGGCTGCGGTGCTATTTTCTCACCCAACTTCAAGGTGGTGAATGCAGTTGGTACACCTAAACCTGATGCAGCTAAAAATCTTACAGCATATCCGTTATCTGGTACAACTGTTCAGTTAGAGTGGAATAACAGTGCTAGCCCTACATATAATGAAACTGGTTTTGAAATTTATCGTGCCACAGCTGCTGGCGGACCTTATAAGTTTGTGTATACAACTGGTGCAGATGTGTTAAGCTATCTAGACCAGGGATTATCTACCAATACAAATTATTATTATACAATAAGGGCCGTTAATGAAACGGGAGCTGCTACGCAAAGCAATGAAGCTACCGTTAAAACAGTAGTTGATAATATTGCTCCTACAGCACCTTCTAATTTAAAAACAGTTTACACTACCCGCAATGCAGTTGAACTGGTATGGAACCGAGCAACTGATAATGTTGGTGTTGCAAAGTATGATGTGTATGTGAATGGCACTAAAATGTATACTACCGAGGATTCAAATTTTGTAGTTAATAACCTTACTGCGCAACAGGTATATACATTTGCAGTAAAAGCAAGAGACCTTGCTACCAATGTATCTCCCTTCTCTAACCAGATAACAGCAGCTACTATTTATAATGGGTTGCGTTATTCTTATTATGAAGGCATTTGGTCTACGTTGCCAGATTTTAATCAACTGACACCAGTGTTATTTGGTACTTCAGCTACTCCAGATATCAGTGTAAGGCCAGCAGGTGTAACTACCAATCACGCATTTTTGTGGAAAGGATTTATAAACATAACACAAACTGGCACCTATATTTTTTATACTAATTCAGCAGACGGTAGTAGAATGTATTTTAACAATGCAGAGTATTCATTTAGTACAACATCAACTGTAAGTAACGACGGTACAAAAACCAATGCTACAGAAGTTGCAAGTGCATCTGTTGTAATTGGTACTGCAGGTTGGTATCCAATAACAGTAACGTACTTTCAAAATAGCGGCACACAGGCTATGGAATTAAGATGGCAGCGTACCACCTCACCAACTTTAGCGAAACAGGCCGTTCCTGCAACGCAATTTGCAGAAACACTTTCTTTAGGTACAGTTCCGGCTGCGCCTAGCTCATTAGTTGCAACAAGCGCTGGCTATAATAGCATTCAGTTAAATTGGATTGATAATAGTGCGAATGAAACGGGTTTTGAATTGGTAAGAAGTACTGTCGAAAACGGAACTTTCACACCTGTAGCAAATGTAGGAGCAAACACCACTTCCTACTTAGATCAAACCAACCTGGATCCTAATACTAAATATTTTTATCAGGTAAGAGCGATTAATGCAGCTGGAGCATCAGCATTTGATTATTCATATACACAGGCTAACTGGAAGTTGAATAACAATCTGAATGAAGATACAGATGTAACCCGTAACTTGACAGGCTCTGGTACTATTACTTATAACTCATCAGACAAACAGGAAGGCTCGCATTCATTAATACTTAATGGATCAAATGCAACTGCGACAGTAAACAACAGTTCAGGTGGTGGCTTTCCTAGCACAGGCGGTTACACGCAACGTACTATAGCTTTGTGGGTTAAAACAAGCACCACTACCAATAACCGTATGTTTTTTGATATTGGCGGTAATGATAATGGTATGGCATTGCGTTTAAGTGGAACTAACTTACAAGCTGCTATGGTTAGCTCTGTATCAGGTTCTGCTGTCAGAGTTACTTCTTCAAGTGTTAGTGTTGCTACTGGTAATGCCAACGGATGGACTGTTGGTGGCTGGAATCATGTTGCTGTTGTCTACAACGTAAATAATTTTAAAATCTTTATTAATGGTGTAGAACGTGCATCTTCAAATATCAGCATAACTTCAATGGGTACTTCTAGTAGCATCTCACAGTTCGGTCATATGGATGGCAGTAATGCTTTTAACGATAATACCTATAGTTTCTTTAATGGGCAAATGGATAATATCCATATTATAAATGGGGCATTATCTGCTGCTGAAATTGCTACTTTAAGTAACAATACATTTGCACAATCTACAGCAGTAACTGCTTCTTTACCTCTTGCTCCTTCTGTGCCAACAGTATTAAATGCGCAGGTAATATCTAAAACGCAGATTAATGTCAGCTGGACAGATAATTCAGCCAATGAAACTGGTTTTGAAATATTCAGATCTACTAATGACAATAGCAATTTCCGCTTATGGGCAACAGTAGCGGCTGGTACCACCAGTTACCAGGATACTGGTTTGTTCGCAAATGTAACTTACTATTATAAGGTTAGAAGTATCAACGCAGCTAACCAGTCTGCCTTTTCTAATGAGGCAAATGGTAAAACAAATAATACAAAGCCGGCTATTAACAAAGTGTACGACTTTACTATGCGCTACGGCACATCTATAACTATTCCAATTACGGCAGCAGATCCTGATAATGATGACCTATTATTTACAAGAGCTGGTGTTCCTTCTTTTGGAACGTTTACTAATATCTCTAATGGGGTGGCTCAATTAGTCTTTAATCCTAAAGACTATCAACAAGGAACTTATAATATCCGCATTTTAGTAAATGACGGAAACAACGGAAAAGACACGATGCGTTTTGTATTAGTGGTAAATGAAAATAATCCTCCCGTTTTAAATTCAATTAACAATGCTGGTGTTGATGAAGGCGGTAATACCGTTGTAAATCTTTCAGCATCAGATCCTGAAAATAGTAATACCATCCGTTGGTTCTTTACCGGTTTACCAAGTTTTGCTGTGTTTAATAATAATGGTAACGGCACAGGTGCTATAACTATAACACCCGGCTTCGCTGCCGCTGGTACTTATCCGGTAACCGTTAAAATTGATGATGGATTTGGAGCAACTGCAACCAGAACTTTTAACATTACAGTGAATGAGAAGTCTCCTGCACAGAAATGGTTGGTAAACATCCGTTTTAATACAGATGGCCCTTCTCCATGGAACAATATGTCTACTGCAACACTTTCAAACCTTAAAAATTCAAATAATGTAACCACTGGTTTGTCTATTGCATCTGCTCCTGCTTACGTAATGAACACAAAATGGTTTGATGGAACACAAACAGGGAATAATTCAGGCATTTACCCAGATGCAGTTTTAAGAGATCATTTGAACTTTGGTTCAGACCTTGGTTTTGATACATTGTATATGACCTTTAGCGGATTAAACCCTGCTAAATTGTATAACCTGAAGTTTTTGGCAAGTAACCAATACAGCAATGCAAATAACAGTACCATTTTCAGAATTGGCGTTAAGAGAGATTCGGTGTACTCAAGATTGAATACGCAGAACCGTGCAAGTATCAGTGGTGTTGCGCCTTCACCCGCAGGCCAAATTACCTTTCAGGCTTACAAAGGATACAACTCTAACGACTATATCTATTTAAATGCTTTTGAAATAGAAGAAGCATACGATGATGGAACTGCTCCGGCTAAGCCTTCTAATTTTACCGGTACTTATATTGCAGGCACAGGTGCACGTTTAAACTGGAACGATGTAGCCTACAATGAGACAGCTTACCAAGTTTTCCGTGCTACCAATCAGGCCGGTCCTTACGCCCAACTGAACGTAGGTGCTACCAATCTGGATGCTACAAGCTATACAGATAATACAGTAACACCTTCTTCTACCTATTACTATTTTATCAAGGCGGTAAACAGTTATGGATCTTCTGCCAACACAGATACCGTTAAGGTAGTAGCTGGCAATAATGCTCCTGTTATTACTGGTTTAGGTTTTTTATATGTAAGAACCACAGAAGCGGCTTCATCTAACTTTACAGTTTCTGATGATTTAGGTGACAACATTTCTGTAAGTACACTTAATATGCCCGGCTTCCTGAAATTAGAAAACATGGGTGGCGGCGCTTACAGAATTGTAACCAACCCTATAGCAACTGCTGATAATTTAGGTTGGTATACAATGACGGTTAAAGTTACAGATGATAAAGGCGGTATTACTACTCAAGAGATTTCGGTAGTGGTATCTGATATACAGGCTTCTAAAACTGTATTATTAAACTTTGGTAATAATGGTAAAACAACTCCCGCTCCTTGGAACAATTTCCTGGGTAACCCTTATGCCGGTAGAAATCAAAATGGCTTAAGTAAAGATGATGGCACTAATTCTGGCTTTGGAATTAACATAGTAAGCAGCAATATTAATGTGCCGTATTTTGATGATGGATTTATTACAGGCAATAGCAGTGGTATAGTGCCAGATTCTGTGTTGCAAAGCTATTTATATACATCAGAAATTACTGCTCAAACCTTTGAAATAACAGGTTTAGATAATAGTAAGTTATACAGCTTTGGTTTTATTTCTGCTGTAAACGAAGGTTCTTCATTTGCTGGCACATTTGCTGCAGGCGCAGCTTCTGTAACAGTGCAAGGGCGTTACAATGCCAATCAAATGGTTCGGTTAAACGGCATTGCACCTACAGGTGGTAAAATCATTCTGTCAATGACTAAAGCAGCAGCTCCTTCTCGTTGGATTGCACTGAATGGTTTAATTGTTCAGGAATATACCGGAAGCGCCACCTTTATGCTTAGCCCTAACGATCTGCATATAGATTCTATTGGCAAAGCCGCTGTTAAATTAACATGGACAGATCGTGCTTCTAATGAAAATACATATGAAGTGCAAAGAGCCACTTCTTTAAGCGGAACATGGACCGCTCTAACCACTTCTCTGGCTGCTAGCAGCACTGGTTATGCAGATAATACAGTGGCCGCAAATACTAAATATTACTACCGTGTTCGCTCAAGACAAACAGGTGGTGCTTTGTCAGACTTTAGTAATGTAGATAGTGTGGTTACCTTATCTTCTGTAGTATTGGTTAACTTAACCAATAATGCAACACAGGCAGCACCCTGGAATAACTCATCTTTAGCACCGGTTAATGAAGCTATAATTGATAGCCTTAAAAACGAAGTGAGCAATTACTCAGGTGTATCTGTGGTATTAGATAAGGCTTTTACAGGCACCAACGCTTTCGGAGTTATTACCGGCAACAATACAGGAGTATTTCCAGATAACGTTTTAAATACAAACTATACATTAAACCCTGGTGAAAGCAGTATTTTAAGAATTACAGGGTTAGACCATACTAAACGTTACCGCATTGGTATAAGTGGTAGTGGTGGTTTATACGGTACCCTGCTGGCTTCTTATGAAATTAATGGCAGAACCGCTTACTTGAATGGATACGGCAACAGCACCAAAGCCATTTTTATTGGCAATCAGGTACCAGATATTAACGGAGATTTATTGGTTAACATAAATGCACTTACCAACTTTAATAGTGCCGGAGCATGGACCAATGCAGTAGTAGTACAGGCATACACAGATGCACCGGGTGGTACCAACCCCAACCAGCCTAACAGTGGCCCGGGTTCATTGGTAACCTCAAACACAGACCAAACCGTGGTAGCCGCAAACACACCTGTTGAAGCGGTAAGTATAGATAATGCCTATCCAAATCCGTTTACAGATTTTGTAAACCTTGAGTTTAACAACACCAATAACAATGCTTATATGGCGGTAGAGGTATACGACCTGGCAGGTAAAAAAGTAATGACCCAACAGGTAGGCGCCGTAGCCGCAGGCAACACTGTATTACGTATTAACCTGGCCAAAACCAGCCTGCAACCTGGCGTTTACATGGTTCGCCTGAACGTAAATGGCTTACCATCTAACACGGTAAAACTGGTAAAAGCCGGTAAATAAAAAAAGTACTTTGACAAAAGAAGTAATCCGGAATTGTAAGATTCCGGATTACTTATATTAAATTTCCACCACGAAAATAACCCTGGTGCCGAAACCGTTATAGCGGAGATTTTTAAAAAAAACGGGGTATGTACCCGGCAGATGGTCTACTATTGTACTTTTGTTGCGTCGCACACTTGTGCCGCACCGCAGTACTGGCCACTGGGCTCAATTAAAAAAAATCGGCAAAAGGCTGCTTGCCTTATTAAAACTAAAGGGGTATAAGAAGAAATTTTATGGGTAGCAACAATTGGGTGCCTTAGTGCCACATAGTAGTACTATAGCCACAAGAGTGCGACGCAACGATGCTGAAGGGCAGTGCTGCAGCCCGTTAACAAAAACCTCTTAACCGCAAAACAAACATTATGGATTTTATTTTTTTGCTGAACGCATTGCTTAAGAAAAAATGGGTGATTTTAATTTGCGCCCTTGCCGGGTTTGCTGCCGGTTTTTTGTTTACACTTACGCAAAAGAAACTCTATCTATCTGCCGCCACTTACTCAACTGGTTTTACCATGCGCAAAACGGTAAAACTTTCTGAAGATGAGGGGCTCAATAATTTTGAAATAGACCAGCGCTTTAAAAACGTTATTGAAACGTTTAAATCTCCCACGGTTATTAGCATGCTTTCTTACGATTTGATGCTGCACGACCTGGAAGACCCACGCCCCTTTACGGTTTTAACGGAGAAAGACCTGGTTAAACCAGAATATTTGAATGTGAATAAAGATGATGCAAAACGTATTTTGCGTGCTAAAAAAGCCAAAACAGAAATGCTGGAGGCGTATGATTCAATAGAGAATAAAGTATATGAATTAATAAGATTGTACAAATACGATAACGAATCTATTTTAGAAGAACTACAGGTAGGGCAGGTGCAGGGTACCGATTATCTGAATATTTTGTTTCGGTCAGAAAACCCAAAAATGTCGGCCTTTGTGGTAAATACCATTGGTAAAGAGTTTATAACTTTTTACGGATCTATCACTTCTGGAAGAACGGTAGAATCTTCTGGCAAGCTGGATAGTTTGTTAATTGAAAAGAGAAAAGAAATAGATAAGAAAACAAAAGAATTACAAACTTTTAAAGCCGGCTTTGGTTCTGCAAATGTTGCAGATAGAGGTACTGCTGCCATGTCTATATTAGGTGATCGGTTAAAAAGTGAAACAGAAGAAAAGAGTAAGCTGAATGAATTAGAAGGTCAGTTAACCTCAGTAAACACTCAATTAGCCAGCATTGGCGTTTCTACCAATGATGGCGGTAATTCAAACGCAGAAATTATAAGATTAACAAATGAAAACAGGCGGTTGAGTGGCGAATTGAGTGCCAAAGGCGGTACTGATATTACAATACAAAATAAAATAGACGCCAATAAAAGAAGATTGTTAGAACTGGGCAGTGGAAGAAGTAACGATAACTCAGAAAAAAATGAAGTAAGAAGAAGAAGAGATGAATTAACGGCACAAAGAATTGGTCTGGAAAATCAGATACGAGCTCAAAAAATAAATATCGCTGCTATTTCAAGAGATATAAATAAATACGAGGGTATTTCAAAGCAAGGTGCCGGTGCAGATGTTGTTGTAAAGTCTATGGAAACAGATATTGAAATTTTAACCCGTGAGTATGAAAGCATGTTGGGTGCTAATAAAGGAGCACAAGATATTAATGTGGCACCCGATATTAATTTTAAGCAAACACTATTGGGCCAACCGGCTACTAAACCAGAATCATCTAACCGTAAACTAATTGTAGGTGTAGCTGCGCTGGCATCTATGTTTATTGCCATGTTGCTGATTATTGTTTTTGATTTTATGGACAGTTCGCTGCGGGCACCTTCTATATTTAGCCGCACTATACCTTTAAAATTATTATCGGTTGTTAATAAGATAGATTTTAAAGGGAAAGAGTTAGAATCTTTATTTGATGTTACTGCTCAGGGGCGCCAGAAAATTGACGATAGTTTTATTGAAAATATTCGCAAACTGCGTTACGAAATTGAAACGGCTGGTAAAAAAACAATTTTGTTTACCAGCACTAAAACCGGCGAAGGTAAATCTATCATTATTGAAGCATTGGCTAATAGCTTTAGCTTAAGTAAGAAGAAGGTGCTATTAATTGACGCCAACTTTACCAATAATACATTGTCTCAACGCTTTCAGGCAAAGCCGGCCTTAGAGCAATTTAGTTTTAAAGGCGAAGGCGATAAACTGATGAATGCTATTAGTATGACCCGCATACCTAATGTAGATATAGTAGGTTGCGAGGAAGGAAAGTTTTCTCCGGCGGAAATATTACCAAAGAACAATCTTTTTGAGCATCTGGATCAGGTAGGTAAAAATTATGATTATATATTAATAGAAGGTGCTGCCTTAAATGAGCATGCGGATAGTAAAGAATTATCGCACTATGCAAGCTCAATAGTAGCAGTGTTTGCGGCGGGTTCTGTAATTAAGCAGGCAGATAAACAATCGCTGCGCTTTTTAGAAAGCACCGGCGATAAAATGACCGGGGCTGTTTTAAACCGGGTGGATAAGGATAATATTGATTTATAAAATGGGTGTAACCTTTTAAACCTTTATCATTGTTTAAAGATCTCTTTAACTCAAAAAAAATTTTGGCTACCAACCGGTATGCGTGGATAGATTATGTTCGTGGTATTTGTATCATACTGGTATGCTATCGGCATTGTTTTGAAGGCTTAAAAGAAAGTAGCCTGCCTACTCAGGATCACCCTTTTCTTGAAATATTAAATGTATGCTTCTATAGTTTTAGAATGCCTTTATTTTTTATTGTATCCGGGTTGTTTGTAACATCCAGTCTTTTTAAAAAAGGGTTAAAAAAATATATTGGCAATCGGTTTAATATTATTTTCTATCCGCTGTTAATATGGGGGTCCATACAAATAACACTACAGTTATTATTGCGAGATTATGTGAATGCCAAGCCAGCATTAACTGATTATGTTAATCTGATTATTTTTCCAAGAAACCCCAATAACAACCAGCAATTCTGGTATTTAAACACCCTTTTTTTTGTAGGTGCTTTTTATGCTTTTTTTAAGGTGGTTTTTAAATTTAAACTGTGGCAGCAGGTTGTTTTAAGTGTGCTGTTGTATGCAATAGCCAGTTATTGGAGTTATAATGATATCACTTTCTACATTTTTCCGGATGTGTTTCATCATTATATCTATTTCTGTCTGGGCAATGTATTTTCTGCATATATATTGAATAAAGAAAACCAGGATAAATTTGTTACATCCAAATGGCTCTGGCCTTCTGTACTCATGTTTATTGCAGTACAAACCATATTTACCATTGTAAACATACGGCATGCAGAAGACAATTTTATAAACCATAAAATGCCATGGGCATACCTGCTTATTTCATTGGCCGGCTGTGCTTTTGTTATACAATTAGGTTTTGTGTTGCAGCAGACTGGTGTTTTAAAATGGTTGCGTGTTTTGGGTTACCATTCGCTGTACATCTACCTTATGCATTTAATGATTATTGCAGCTGTACGAATATTTGTATTAAAAGTGCTGGGCATAGAAAGTGTGTATTTGATTTTGAGTGTGGCTATGGTGGCCGGTGTTTTATTGCCCATTATTTTTTATAATGTAGCCATGCGATGGGGGCTTTGGTGGTTATTTACGTTTGAGAAACCGCTTGATAACACTGCCCTAGTTAATAATAAAAATACTGCAACCGCATAAAAAGTGAAAGAAGAACAAAACGATAATCGATTTATGCAGGCAGCAGCAACAATTGTTATGATGCTGTTTTGTGCTTTTATGTATTTAAAGTTTATGTTTTTTTAGATCAATAAACATGCTTCAACCTACTGAAACAAGAATGCAGGCTATTACCAGCTGGTTTAAAGAGAGCTTTTTTATAAAGCGCTTCAACTCGCCAGTGGGTAAGGTTATTATGGCACTGCTTGGTATTGCAGTAGCGTTTCTTACGGTTAAAATAAACAAAGTAATACCCATTGGTATAGTAGGTTTGTTAGGAGGTATTTTGTTTGTGGTGGCTTGTCTGCGTTTTCCTGAGTTTGCTTATTATTCCTACGCCTTTTCAATATTTTTTTTCACACTTTTAGTCCGGTTGTTTAACCTGCCCGTTCCATTGGGTATTTCTGTAGAAGGTATCGGGCTATTGGCAGCCGCCTCTGTATTTGCAGAACAATTCAGAAAAAGGGCAGCGTTTGTAAGCTTCTGGAAATCGCCAATATCTTTAATGGTATTGGTTATGTTTATTTATACGTTGCTTGAACTGTTTAATCCGGAAGCGCATCGTATTACAGCATGGTTTAATTACTTTAGAAAGCAAATTGTGTTTCTCATCTATTTTCAGATGAGCTACTTTGTTTTAGATTCTATGGACCGCATACGCCGATTTGTAAAAATGTGGATCTATGTTTCTTTGGTAGCTTGTGCATGGGGTATAAAACAGCAGTATATAGGTTTTAGCTTTTATGAAGAATTATGGATTAACAGTGACCCACGAATTACAGAGCTACTCTTTCAGGGCGGTATGTTTCGAAAATTCTCTTTGCTGTCAGACCCGGCAGCATATGGTGTACTAACTGCTTCCAGCACAATATTTACATTAGTGCTTGCCATGCGTGAGCCTAATAAGAAGAAAAAACGAAATCTTTTTATATTAACCGTTATTCAATTTTTAGCTTTTGGTTACTCTGGCACCCGCACAGGTAACCTTATGATTATTGCCGGCCTGCTGATGTATTTCTTTTTAACCATTACAGAGAAAAATACCCTGCGGTTAATAATGATTGCCGTTTTTGCATTCATATTCCTGTTTTTTGGTCCAATGAAAAACAGCCCGGTTATACTGCGTATGAAGTCAACTTTTGAAGGCACTAAAGACCCTTCTGCTGCCGTGCGGGAATACAATCGTAAACGCATTCAACCCTTTATACATGCCCGCCCTTTTGGTGCCGGGTTAAATACCGTAGAAATGGAAGGCCAACAATATTATCCCAATAATCCGCTGGCTTATTTTCCGCCAGATAGTGGGTATCTTAAGTTTTTATTGCAATACGGATGGGTTGGCTTTGCATTGCAGATGTTTTTATTTTTCTTAGTACTGCAAAGGGGCGTTTATGGGTTTTATACCTGCAGAGACCCCGAGCTAAAAACTATTTATATAGCAATAACTATTTGTATATTTTCACTATTGGTAGGCCACTACTCACAATTGGGCATTGCCAATTACCCGCAAATATTATTCTATTATGGAGCCTTGGTAATTTTAATACGATTAAAAGATTTTGACACAATAAAACCTCAAACCCAGAATTATGCCTTGGAACAACAACATTAAATACGGCTTATTTGTAATTACAATGCTGGCTGTTGCTGAAATGGCCGCAGCACAACAGGCACCTGCTTCTACTTACGCTACTGCACAAGATACCAGTAAGGTGATGGATATACGTGAGCGACTGGTGCAATTAGCATTACAAAACCCTAACTACGAAGTAGCCGATAGAAAAATAGATATTGCCCGCTATCAATTAAAAAAATCAAAAGGCAGTTGGTTAAACAGTTTGTCTGCTTCTGGTAACTTAAATGAGTTTACCATTAGTCCCCCAGCCACCGGTGCCGGTGCGCAAGCCAACCTTTTTCCAAGATACAATGTGGGTTTAAGCATTCCTTTTGATATGTTTTCCAGCCATTCTAATGATGTTAGAATTTCAAGAGAAAATCTTTCTATTGCACAGGCAGAAAAAAATCAGCGCTTCAGAGAAATAAAAGCAGAGGTTTTAACCAAGTACGAAGATTACCTGATGCATAAACAAAAACTGGAGTTTCAAAGCCAGATTACGCAAGATGCCCAATCTGTTTACCTGCAGGCAGAAAAAGATTTTGGAGAAGGCATCATTAAACAAGAAGACTACAATAAAGCATACAAAGCTTATACCGATGAGTTATCTAAAAAAGCCGAGATGCAGCGTAACCTTAATGTAGTAAAGATAGATCTTGAAAAAATTATTGGTGTTTCTATAGACGAAGTGTTGCAAGCTAAATAATCGTTTTATGTAACCAGCTGTTGTAACAGTATGCAGCAGTGGTTGCGTCGCACACTTGTGCTGTGGTATATAGGGCGGCAAGTAGCAGGCTATTTTTTTTAACTGCTGCCTTCACCATTTGCTGTTGAATTGTGCGACGCAAGGATGCTGCCCAATGAACAAATGTTCACCTCCTGTATATATTTATAAAATTAAACCGGTATGAAAAAGAATCTTCCTTTTTTAAGTGGCGCTTTATTTATTGCTGTTACGGTTGGTGCCATTCAATATATAGTCTTAAAAAGTACTGGTGGTGTTTTTTGCTACCCGTTGGATGATACATTTATTCATATGGCAGTGTCGGATAATATTGCGCAGCATGGCGTTTGGGGTATTACACCTGCTGAGTTTACCTCAACTTCTTCTTCTCCTTTTTTTACGTTGCTGTTGGCACTATCAATAAAAATTTTCGGCGCTTCTATTTTTCTGCCTATTATTATAAGCAGTATTGGTACGTTTATTATTTTGCTGGCATTGCAACAAGAATTGAATCGTTTTTCGCAGTTAACTATACTTAATAAAATACTAACCGTAATAACCGTGCTTGTTGTGGGTGCCTTGCCTGCATTAACATTATTGGGGATGGAGCATACTTTGCAAATAGCATTTACTTTATTGTATGTGCATGCCATTGCCAGTTATTTGCACACCAAACAGTCTGTCTATTTTAAACAAGCATTGCTGTTTGGGTTTTTAATGGTTTTTACACGTTACGAAAACAGTTTTTTTATTGCAGGCAGTTTTGCGTTACTGGCTTGGGAAAAGCAGTGGAAGCAGGCAATTGTAATTGCCATTACCGGGGCATTGCCTATTTTGTTATTTGGTTTATATGCTAAAAGCCAGGGCGGCTTTTTTATTCCTAACTCAGTAATGATAAAGGCAAACCAGAATCTTAAATTCTTTTTCAATGGAGGCGCTTCTATTTTAGAAACAGCAAAAAGTATTACCGGGTTAATTGTTGCATGTTTGTTGCTTGCGGTGCAGCGATTAAAAGATCAAAATAAGGATCGTGATTTTTGGATATTGTGCTTGCTGGTTATTGCAGGTGTTATGCATGGGGCCTTGGCGCAATTTGGTTGGTTTTATCGCTACGAAGCTTATATTATTGTATTGGGTATTTTGCACCTTACTAAAATGGGGTTAAGCTGGTGGCAGCAAAACGGATGGGCTGTTTTAAAAAAGCAATGGGTGTTGGGTGCTGTATTTTTTTTATTGTTATTTAACCTGCCACTGCGGGGGGCCAACTCATTTAGAAATTCTGTAAGGGCTATTTATAATATTTATGAGCAGCAATACCAAATGGCTTTATTTATGCAACAGTTTTATAAAGGACAAACTGTAGCCGCTAATGATATTGGTGCTATTACATACTATGGCAAATTAAACACTATTGATTTATGGGGTTTAGGAAATAATAAAATAGCAGATGCCAGAAAAAATTTCTATTGGAACAATGAATTTTTACAACAAACGGTACAAATCACCAATACCCGAATTGCTGTTATCTACGACTCGTGGTTTGATAAAGACCTTACTAAAACATGGCATAAAGTGGCTACCTGGGAAATGCCTTACAATTATATTTGTGGCGATATAAAAGTGACCTTTTATGGTATTACAGATGCCGAAGCAACAACACTAAAAGATAAGCTGGTTGCTTTTCAATCTAAATTACCAAAGGATATAAAGGTGGAATATTTCAGGTAGTAATTTTTATTGCTTAAGTAATCAAAAATTTAATGGGCCTTGATTTTTTCTGCTAAGATGTTGTGTTGTATGATCTGTAAGCTTTATGGCTTGGTTACTTATGTTTGGTAACCTTTACCCAATCTACCAGCATTTTACTTTCTCCTTTTTTAATAGACTGTAAACTGGTTTCTGCTAAACCATAATATGGTTTTGCAATGCCATTTATTTTAAATGGGTACACACCGCCTACAGCAAAATTCAGGATTAAATATTTGGAATTATTGAAAGCCCAGTCTCCAAAAAAATGGGTCATTGGTTTTGTTATCCTTAGCATTGGTATTTCATCGTATATAAAAAGCAGGGTGTCTGGTTTCCACTCCACAGTGTATATATGCCATTGTGTTACGTCGTTGTTTTTAGGAAAATACATACGGTCAACAAGGGCAGCATCTCCGCTATATCCTTTACCATGTACTGCAGCGCTGGCCCAATCTTTTTCACCAATATATTCCATTATATCAATCTCTCCTGTTTCAGGCCAATTGCCATTGCCAAGCATCCACCATGCGGGCCAGAGACCAGCACCATCTGGAAGTTTTATTCTTGCAGAAAAAGAACCATACGTGAATTCATGTTTACTCTTTGTATTGATTCGGCCAGAAATAAAATCAAATTTTTGTCCATCCTTAGTAAGGAAATTTGGAGTGAAAACTGGTTTTATTTGTAACGCTCCATTTTGCGCACCTTCTGCATCATTACCTTGCACAAGGGAAATAGTAGCTGCTGTATCAACATATGCTTGCAACTCATTGTTTACATGCACACCTGTAATCTCCTTATTCCATTTTGTCGTATCAAGCGATGGGGTAGAGAAGTCATCAAAGAAAACGATTTCTTCTTCCTGTTGCGTCGTATTTAAATTTGCTGAGGTTGATTGACAGCGGGTCATTACAAATATGTTAGCTGCAGCAAATAGTAAAGTATAGATAATATTTTTTTTCATCTGGATAGAAATTAAATAGTTGTTGGTTTTATACACTATTGATAAACTCTGATGTAGTCAATTTCAAGTGAAGCAGTATTAAAGGCAGGATCTATCTGCCCACCAAATGTGCCCCCCATGGCTAAATTGATAATAAAGAAGAAATTTTGATTAAATGCAGTTGTATTATTGTTAGCAAAAGTGTAGAAAATAGTATTGTCAACAGAAATTTTAATACTGCTTGACGTCCATTCTAATGTATAGATATGAAAATCGGTAGTGGCGTTAGATATTACTGTAGTTGCACCATCTGCATTACCTCCAGAGCGGCCGGGATAATGTAACGTGCCAAATATCCGATTCAAATCGTTGCCTTTATGCTCCATAATATCTATTTCGCCGCAAGCGGGCCACCCAGCACTATTAATATTATTACCAAGCATCCAAATAGCTGGCCATGTGCCACCACCGGCCGGTAACTTGGCTCGGGCTTCAACTTTACCATATTTAAAGGAAAACTTATCTTTTGATAACAGCCGGGCAGAGGTATAAGAACTGCCACTAAAGTTTTCTTTTTTTGCTGTTATTTTAAGCATTCCATCAGATACACTGGCATTACCAAGGCTATTTGTATAATACTGTAATTCAGCATTACCCCATCCACCGGCGCCAATATCAAACCCCCATTTAGAGGGGTTCGGTGCGCCAGCTGTTTCAAACTCTTCAGCCCAAATTAAGCTTAGGGCTACTGTTACACTTATTTGAATAGACTTAGATATTGTTTGGCCACTTGAACTTCTTGCTAATACTTTTACAGTGTAGCTACCCGATGTTGGATAGCGATAAGTAACAGTACCGTTTGCTACTGTTTGAAAAACACCATTTCCATAATCATATTCATAGGCTACTGTGTTGGTAGCCGTAGCTGTAAAAGTAACATTGCCACTATTGTCTGTGCTTATTACAGCATTTAATTGAAGATCGCTAGGTGTATTAGAACTACTTGCGCCACCACCCTTGTCCTTACCGCAAGATAAAGACAGGAGGGAGAGTAATAGTATACTTAAAAATGAATATTGTTTCATTTGTTATTAATTACAACCATTGAAATGTATAAACCTAAAATATTATCAAAGTGCTTACTAATTGATTCATTTAAACAAAGGATAAACTATTGATAGTTTACTTACGGCTTTGGTTTTAGTTTTTGATACCAAGCATTACCATCAGCACCAATATTTCTTAGATGTATGCTAGTGCTAGTTGCAGATAGTATTTCATAGGTTGTGCCACCTGTGCCAAAATTGATGATTCCGTTTCCAGGTGCAGTAAACTGAATGCGGGTAGAATTAGCCGGAGTAGATGCTGATGTGGCATCCATAAATGCCAGTTGTTTATTGCCACCTGTATTAATACCGTAACACCCATCACCTCCTCCCATACCGTAAAAGGCGGTAGCAGCAGCAATAGAAAAGGATTGACCTTTGTTATTGATGTTCATAGAAATTCTATTGAGTACATCTTTTGAAAATGTTATTTCATCGTCATAGGCACAAGCCTCTCTTGTATTGGGTCCTGCTGAATAGTAGTTTGGAAAAAATAAATCATTTTGGCCAACTCCAAAATGCCCTTGTGCATCGTTGTCTGTTACCCAAACTTTTGAAGAGCCATTAGTAAAAGCTTGTAAAATAGCCGTTGGAATTTCAAATGCAACAAAAACAGTGATTTTTTTACTGATAGTTGAAATAGCGCCGCCAGTACCAATTGCATTAACAGAAATGGTGTAACTAAAAGTACCTGGATTACTGTATTTATGAGTCAGGGTTCCGGACGGAACAACCATTGAAGTGCCATCGCCAAAATCAATATTATACGTTAATGCATTAGATGAAGTGGTTGTTATCGTTACGTTTCCGGTTCCATTTCCATTCGGATTGGTACCATCAATTCCTTGTACAACAGTAGTAAGTTTAAGTTCGGTAGGTGTTTTTATCTCTCCAAACTTGTATTCTTCTTTTTTGCAACCTGTGCAAATAGAGAATACACTAATTAGTATGATTGCTATAGATTTTATATTCTTAATCATGATTTATTTATTTTAATTAGTTAAGTCTAATATCATCAAAATAATAAGTGTAATTAGAAGATCCATCTCCCATCGTTCCTAGATCAAAAATCAGAACAATTTTCTGATATGAATTTCCAATATTGATAGCATTGAAATCAAATGTCAGTTCTTCCCATGCATTTGCAGTTGTAGTAGTAACTTCTTTTTCAAAGTTGATGCCTCCATTAGATGCATTTTCTACTTTCAATAATACTTTTGCACCTATTCTTGGTGAAAAAACCTTGACTTTAAAAGTTCTCGACGAAGCAAAATTTATAGAGTTTACCAATTCTATAAAACTACCGCCGTATACTTCACCGGTATTTTTTACCATTTTTGCTACTTTACTACTTGTATTGATACCTGAAGCACTTGGATTATTCACAACGGTGGCATTGCCACCCCCAAAATCTACAAAGGGGTATGAGTATGTGGTTGATTGAAAATCTAATGGTAGTGCCAAGTAATTAGGCGTTGTATTTACGGGTAAGAAGGTTATGTCATCCCAGTAAAATACTTTACCAGTACCTGCATTTCCAAAATCAAAGAAAATAGAAGCCATGTTGTAGGTGTAAGAAAGGTTTATTGGAGCAGTACCAGAAGATTGATTGGCGAAATCAAAAATCAAAGTTTCCCAAGTATTGACAGCCTGTGTCATTGCTTCGGTTTCTACGGACCTTGTATTATTAGTGCGATCTTCTACTTTCAATCTTATTCGTAATCCCGCAGTTGGTGAATATACACGTACACTCATTTGAGTTTTAGTAGCAGTGAAAGGAATAGGACTAGTGAACCCGGCTCCAATAGTAGTACCTGCCCAAACTTCTGCTCCGCCTGGCTTAGTTGTTTTTTTAACTTTATTACTTGCGTTTACAGGATCTGAAGCGTCAGCAGTAAGATTATTTCCAAAATCAACAACTTCATAGTTAATGCCAGCCTGATCAAAACTAACCGGAAGACTGAGTAAGCTTACGGGCATTTGATTTACTAATCGGATATCGTCAAATAACCATGTAAAATTAGCTGAACCATCTCCTGATATTCCAAGATCAAAAATCAATACAATTTTTTGATAGGAGTTTGCTGTATTGATTGTTCTGAAATCAAAAGCCAGATCCTCCCAAGTATTGGCAACAGTGGTAATTACTTCTTTTTCAAATGAAATTCCACCATTGGTAAGGTTTTCTGTTTTCAACAATACTTTTGCACCAACTCTAGGAGAGTAAACTTTCATTCGAAAAACTTTATTGCTGGAAAAATCAATCGGATTTCCTAACGTAATAAAACTGCCTCCCCAAACTTCGGGCGCATTTTTTACCAATTTACCCACTTTGGCAGACGTATTAATGCCATTCATGTGGGGGTTATTTATTTTTGTAGCAACCCCTCCACCAAAATCTGTAAAAGTATAATTGACGGTTAACGATTCAAAACTAATTGGTAATAATATAGGATCAGTTATTGTAATAGTAGTTGTGTAAGTTGTTGTAGCGGCACCACCACTGTAAGCAATAACTTTTACCGTATAATTACCTACAGCTGCATAAGTATGACTTGGTGTTTGACCTTCTAAAAAGACCAATCCTGGTTCATTAGGTATATCTCCAAAAAACACCCTGAAATTAGTTTCGTATAAAGCTGAAGCTGTAACATTTACTTTGAAATTATTGACTGGGTCGATAGTAACGGTTGCTGCTAAATTTTCGGGAGCTTTAAAAGATACTGTGAGTGGCTTTGTTACTTCAGTTACTTTACCGGTAACACTACGGGCAACTATTTTTACGGTATAAACACCTTCTGGGTAGACATGTGTAGTGTTTTTGCCTGGTAGTACCAAAACAGGAGTATTTCCTCCATGCCCATAATAAACATCGTATTGAGCAACTCCATTGCCATTTGGCGTAATAGTAACAACACCAGTATTGTCTTGCGTAATTTCAAATAAAACAGACAATTCTTCTGGAGATGCCGCATTATTTACAAATGATAAGTCGTCATTTATTTTTTTTTGGCAACTTAATAAAACAGTTATCAGTAATAAAACAAGGCCTATATATTTAACTGGTTTCATATTTCTAATTTTAATTGTTATATGATTTAGTACCCGGCATTTTGCGGTAATCCGGAAATGTTAATTTCAGTTTGTGGTATTGGGAAAACTTCATGCTTACCCGTTACAAATCCTGAAAGTTTACCGGCAGCCTGGCCGGTTCTAACTAAATCGAAAAACCGCTCGCCTTCCATAGCAAGCTCTAAACGACGTTCGTCTAGAATAGCTAAATAGAGAGTATTGCCACTGGCAGATATATCATGTAGTAAGTCTCCAAAAGCCCGACGTCTGACCAAATTCAAATAGGTTCTTGCTTTGGTATCGTTGGGTGCAGTAGCTTTATTATTCGCTTCAGCAGCCATTAATAAAACGTCTGCATATCGAATGGTTCGGAAATTATTTTCGTAGTTCAGTTCTATTTGTCCTGAAGTCTCCCCTTTTCTGGGCAGGTATTTTTGGTTGTATAAGCCTGTGTTTTTGTATGGAGCTACCTGATAGGTAATATTATAGGATGGGTTCGCTGTTTTGTAAGCTTCAATATCTAATACTGTGCCTTCTTTTCTTTTATCACCTGTAGTGTAAGCCGCAGAAAGATTTTGTGTTGGTAAATTAGTGCTCCAACCTGCAGCATAGGGCATAGCAGCTGAACCATTAATGCCTCTTATACCGCATTGCTGAACAGAGTGGTTACCTTGTCCTCTGTTTACATAAGACCAGTTGTAATAAGGTGAGCTATTAGAGTATTGAATTTCAAAAATTGACTCAGGCCCATTTTCACCTGCTTTTAGAAACATACCACTAAAGTCTGTAACAAGACTGAAAGCATTTGAAGATATAACAGTTTCTAATATTGTAGCCGCCGCGTCATATTTTTTTTGATATAAATATACTTTACCTAATAAAGACTGTGCAGCATATTTTGTAATTCTTCCTTTATCTATTTGTATCGCAGGAAGTACAGCAATAGCATTATTTAAATCTATTTCAATTTGCTTATAAATTTCTGCTTTGGAAGCTTTGCCAATTGTCTTTGATTCGCTTAATCCTAATCTCTTATCAACGAATAAAGGAACATCTCCAAAAAACTTTACCAAATGAAAATAATAATAAGCCCTAAGAAAATATACTTCACCATATAAAGCATCCTTGCCCGCAAAATTAATTGTTTCACCAGCGAGGTTACTTGTTTTATACTGATGTAAGTAGTTCGCTCTATTAATCCCTTCGTAAGCTGCTTGCCAAAGCTCTGTAAGCGTGCCGTTGACAGGAGTATGGGAAAAATCATCAATTTGCTGCAAAGAGAGTACATCAGAAGCGTTTTCTCCGCCTGCAACAGAATTGTCGGAAGCAATATCGCCAACAGGAACCGCTTGGTTCAACCATTGTATGGGTGTATATACGCTTACTGCCATTGTTCGATAATCAGATTCTGATTTCAAATAGGCCTCTTCTGTTATAAGAAAATCTTCTTTAGGGTCGTAATCAACCCATTTTTTACAGGAGGAATAAAGAAAAATTAAAAAAATGATGCTTACTGTTTTTATTTGAATATTTTTCATTGTAATAATTTTGAATGAGGTTATAGTTTAATATCGATACCAAAACTGTAAGTTCTGGCTTGAGGATAGGCTCCTCTGTCTATACCTGTATCCAGAATACCCCCTGCAATTTCTGGGTCATAGCCACTATATTTTGTGAGTGTCAATGCGTTTCTAATTTGAGCGTATACTCTTAACCTGCTTAAAAGCTTTTTTGTTGTGGATGGTGGGAAGGTATATCCTAACTGTAAGTTTTTAATTTTTATGAATGATCCATCTTCTACATAGCGATCTGAAACGCGGATATTGCTATTGGCATCTGTAAAAGAATAACGCGGGTTTCTTGCATCGTTCGTTGTTCCGGGGCCTGTCCACCTTGCAAGTACCCCTCGGTACTTATTTGAATAATTTGCATTTCTTTCATAAGCACTATATACTTCATTACCTACTGAAGCGTAAGTAAACATGTTAAAATCAAAATTTTTGTATTCTAAATTCAAATTCCATCCAATTGTAAAGTCCGGAAATGGATCGCCAATTTTTGTTTGATCGGCTGCATTTATTAAACCGTCTTTATTCATATCAACAAACCGGATATCGCCCGGCTGTGCGCCGGCTTGCGTGGCATGATTTGCTACTTCATCAGCCGTTTGAAATAATCCATCTGTTTTGTATCCAAAAAAATAACCCGGAGTGTATCCTTTTTCAAATACAGTAACACTTTGACTTTGTCCATTAAAGTAATATCCGCCGAAAATTTTTGCTGTTCCGTCTGAATTAGTAGCCGTTACTTCGTTCTTTGCTTTTGTAAACGTAATTGACGTATTTAGTTTTAATTTCTGAACAATCGTTTCGTTGTAAGTAACTGTCATGTCAATACCACTACTTTTAGTTGCGCCAATATTTGCTGTAGGAATTGGGATTGTACCCAAATAAAGGGAAGCTGAGGGAGTAAACAGCAAGCCATCCACTTCTTTTTGAAAGTAATCAGCAGAAATTGAAAATTTCCGTTTGAAAAAAGTAATATCAAAACCGGCATTTGCCTGTAATTGTTTTTCCCATCGCAGGTCATTATTAGCGGCAGATCCTATAGTAGCACCATTGTTAAAAATGCCACCAAAGGTATAGCCATTACTGTTTCCGGTAGGGCCATAACCAGTATTAACGCCGCCAGTAATGATGCGCACCAATTGAGGGTTTACATTTTCGTTGCCGATGGAACCGTAGCTACTTCTTATTTTAAGGTGATCAATAAACTCTGAGGTAAAGAATTTTTCTTTGCTAACTACCCAACCCAATGAACCTGAGAAAAAATTAGCATATTTATTATTTTCTCCAAAGGCATATGAGCCATCCCTTCTTGCGGTAAATGATGCCAAATATTTTTCCTGGTAGTCATAGTTAATCCGGGAGAAATATGAAATATTTCTTCTGAAGTATTGATAATAGTAGCCAGAAAGAGCGTTAGAGTTTGTAGCATTATTATTACCGGTAGCGGCTGTAAAGTCTGCAAACTCCCAAGAATTAAAAGGAACGTCCTGACGCGAAGCTCCGGCAGCGTTGCCAGAAATTTTTGCTAATGAAAACCCTAATATGGTTTCAAAATTGTGATCAGTATTTATCTTGAAGTTATAATTAGAAAATGATTCCCATGTATAGTTAAAATTACTTGTTTTTTCATGTGATACACTATTGTGTTCGCCTGGTTTTGCCGATCCATCAGCCAGCATAGTGTTATTGGTATTATTAATACCGTAGAAAATTAAGGGTGTGAAACTTTTTGCATTCCCATCGTATTTGGTGTAACCGAAACGAGTAGTAATTTTCAGGTTTTTTAGAACATCGTATTGAAATTCTGCTTTCCCGTATAATTTGTTGCCAATATTTTTATTGTATGTGTTCTCAAGTTTAGTAAGCGGATTAAAAATTTCTGATAACAGCAAATTACTGAAGCCAAAAGTGCCTGCAGTATTGGGTACATTATTATAAATGGGTACTGTTGGATCAAAATTTAAAGCACTGCCAATAACACTATTAAAAGAATTTTCTTGTACTCCTTTACTGTCTAGTATTACAGCAGTAGTATTTAATATAAACTTCAATCGGGATGTTAAATCAAAACTAAGATTCGCCGTTAAATTTCCTCTTGTATATTTTGATTTATCAATTCCCCCAACAATTCCCCCCTGACTTACATAGCCAGCTGATAAAAAGTAAGTCATTTTATCACTTCCACCTCTTGCAGTTATATTGTGCGATTGTAAAGGGGCTTTTTTGAATATTTCTTTTTGCCAATCAGTACCTACCCCTAATTTAGAAAGATCAGGAAAAATAATATTGCCTCCTGATACGGTACTGCCTTCATTAATCATTGCGGCGTATTCGGTTGCATTCAATACACCAATTGTATTCAAAACTTCCTGAATGCCATAATTTGCACTTATGGCTATATCTGGTTTCTGATTTTTTTTTCCTGATTTTGTCGTTACAACAATTACTCCGTTACCGCCTTTAACGCCATAAATGGCAGTTGTAGCAGCGTCCTTTAAAACATTTATTGATTCTATATCAGCAGGATTAATTGAATTGAAATCAGTAAGCGTTTGTGGAGATCCGTCAATTATCACAACGGGATCGGTTCCTGAAAAAGAGGGAATTCCTCGTATTAACACGGTAGGTTTAGAACCGGGAGAACCATTTTGAATAACATTAACCCCTGATGCCCTTCCTTGCAAGGCATCTTCTGTTCTAACTGGTCTAAGTTTTTCTATATCCGCACTTTTAATAGTGGATATGGCCCCAGAAACTTTAGTTATTTTTTGGGTGCCGTACCCAATAACTACAACATCAGTAAGTGTAGTCGTTGTGCTTTCCTCCAGCTGGATGTTAACGCTTAAAGCATTGTCAACTACTTTAAAATCAACAGGTTTCATTCCTGCATAACTGATTACAAGAACAACTCCTTTTTTCACGTTTTCAAGGGAGAAGTTTCCTTTACTGTCTGTAATGGAACTAAGGGTAGAGCCTTTAACCAAAACAGTTGCTCCAACCAAAGGTTCGCCGGTTGTCTTATTAGATACATTACCCGACACAGGTCCTTGTGCCTTTACTTGTTGAAGCAAGCTTACAACAATAATCAAAAGTTTAAACAAAACGATTTTTAGTTTCATATAGCAGTTTTTTACTAAAAAAGTCAATCGATATTAGCATTGCAATTTATAATCTGATTTCTTTCATTCAAAAAAACTACCCACAACATCACTACATCAAAAAATACAACTTGCTGATATTATTTTATTTGTACTACTTCAATACTACATCATCTCTTTTTTGCTACATTCACACAAACATTTAAATGTGTTTATGAGATTGCTCATCTTGTTATATGTACTTTTTCCAATTTCTGTTGTTTGTCAAAATACAATAGGCCTTCCTGATGTAATTAATTATCCGAAATTAACTTACGGTGCAGGGTTGCAAAACTGGGATATTAAACAAGATAAGAATGGTATCATCTATTTGGCAAATAATGAAGGCTTGCTCACATTTGATGGTAGAAACTGGACATTATACCCTTTGCCTAATAAAACAATCGTTAGATCTGTTGAAATAGGACCTGATGGTAAAATTTATGTGGGGGGACAGGACGAAATGGGGTATTTTATTCCAACTGAAAGCGGTAGTCTGCAATATCATTCCCTGACTCAATTTATTCCTGTTGGTGACAAGTCTTTTGGGGATGTATGGGATATCGTTTTTTTCAAAAATAGCATCTACTTCCGCTCTCTTTATAAAATTTACCAGGTTTCTAATGAATCAATCCTTGTATTTCCTGCACCAAGTGAATGGTCTTTTTTAGAAAAATGTAATGGCAGTTTGTACGCACATGATTTTAGATCAGGAATAATGGTGTTTAACAATGCTAAATGGCAACCCTTATATACAAATAATTCACTTCCCAGCAACGATCCTGTTACGGGCATTTTGCCTGTAACAAATACAGAAGCAATAATCAGTACATTAAAGAATGGCTTGTTTCTAATGTCTTCTGCGGGTATTTTAAAACTTGAATCTTTCAATAATGCCTTATTTGAAAGCGAAAGAATATATGCAGCTACCAAAGTAAATAATGATTGGATAGCTCTCGCTACAAACAATAATGGTATTTACATTATTGATACAAAAGGAAACATTATTCAAAAGTTTTCAAGGGCTGAGGGATTGCAGAATAAAAATGTACTTAGTATTTTTTTAGATAACCAAAGTAATCTGTGGTTAGGGCTAGATAATGGAATTGATATGATTGCTTATAACAGCTCTATAAAAAAAATTAACCCTTTTTTTCAGGATGGGGCAGGTTATACAGTACTATTACATGATAATAAGCTTTATGCAGGTACGTCTAATGGATTGTATAGCGTGCCGCTAAAACCAGCAAACGATTTTAGCTTTAGCCGTGGTGTCTTCTTGCCCGTAAATAATACAAAAGGTCAGGTATGGGGATTGGCCAACATTAATAATAAACTCCTTTTGGGCCACCATGAAGGTGCTTTTATTGTTGCTAATAATACAGCTGAAAAAATATTTTCTGACCCTGGTTTTTGGAATTTTATTCCTGTATCTCCCACCTTGCCTACAAAGCAGATAATTTCTGGTAGTTATAAAGGACTTATTTTTTTTGATTATATCAATGGTGTTTTCAACAGAACCGGAGCCCTGCCAAATTTTGTTGAATCATCAAGATTTATTGCCATTGAAAATGATAATACTATTTGGGTATCACATCCATACCATGGCATCTATAAGATTACTAAAAAAGTAGAGGGGGGCTATACTATTAATTCTTATGATGATAAAAAAGGATTGCCTTCGCCGTTAAATAATCATGTTTTTAAAGTAAGGAATGAAGTTGTGATTGCTACAGAAAAAGGTGTGTATAAGTACAATAAAGAAAAAGATGATTTTGCGCCAGCAGCTTTTTATTTTAAATTCCTTGCTACAAAGAGCATACGATATCTGAAAGAAGATACAGAAGGAAATATTTGGTTTATTAATGAAAAAACACCCGGTGTTGTTGATATGTCTGATAAAGAACCGGCTGTTGTTTTTTTTCCGGAGCTAACCAATAAATTATTGAGTGGGTTTGAATTTATTTACCCGTTAAATAAGAACAATATTTTTTTAGGAGCTGAGAAAGGCTTTTTTCATATTAATTATGAAAAGTATAAAGCAACTCAGCCCAACCTTGCAGTTCAAATAAGAACGGTACGCATAGGAAGTAAAAGTGATAGCCTTCTATTTGGTGGGTACTTTAGTAGTTTAAATGATAAACAGGTTCAACAACCAAAACAAGTGCCGGAAATTAACCACAATAAGAAAAATATCCGGTTCGATTTTTCGGCTTCCATCTTTGGGTATCAATCAAATCTTCAATACAGTTACAGACTCAAAGGATTTGATGATAATTGGTCAGATTGGTCTAAAAGAACAGAGAAAGAATACACCAATCTTTCGGCGGGCAGTTATATATTTCAGGTTAAGCTGCGTAATAATCTAGGTAAAGAATCAGAAATTGCTGAGTATTCATTTAAAATTTTGCCGCCATGGTATTTGAAATTATGGGCCAAAATATTATATGTATTACTTTTTTTAGGGCTCTTTTTTTTGCTATACCAATGGCAGCAAAAAAAGTTAACGGTACAGCAGTTGCGTTATGAAGAGGAACAAAAAAAACTATTATATATACATGAGCTTGAATTAACAAAAACTGAAAGTGAATTGGTATCAGTTAAAAACGAAAAATTAGAAGCCGAAATTAATTTCAAAAATTCTGAACTCGCCTCATCTGCTATGCATCTTGTAAAAAAAGGGGAGCTGCTGACAAAAATGAAAGCAGAACTTTCTCATATTTTAAAGGGTGTTGATAATCCAAACGTTATTACAGATCTTAAAAAAATGATTCGATCGTTGAGTGAAGACGATAATATGGATAAAGAATGGGAGAATTTTGCCAAGCACTTTGATAAAGTACATAGCGACTTTGTGCTGGAGTTAAAAAATACGCACCCCTCAATTACACCAAATGAGGTGAAATTGTGCGCTTATTTGCGCATGAATCTTTCAACAAAAGAAATTTCCCAACTCATGAATATTTCAATACGTGGTGTGGAAATTAGTCGCTACCGGTTAAGAAAGAAATTGGGCATTTCTTCAGAAACAAATCTTTTTAGCTATCTTATTAATCTGCAACCAAAAAAAAATAGTTAAGTAATTACTTTCCGATACAGAATTTACTAAAAATATAATCCAGCTGGTCTTCATTGGTAATTTCACCGGTAATTTCACCAATATAATGCAGGCACCGTCGTATATCCAGTGCCAGCAAATCGCCGGGTATTTTATTATCCATCGCTGTTTTAATATCCGTTAATGATAATGCCACTTCTTTCAACGCATGAAAATGGCGGGCATTGGTAACCACAGTAGCTTCATGGGTAACGGTGCCCTGCAATACCGTATCTACCAATCGCTCTTTTATTAACTCTGTATGAAGATTAGTTTTGGCAGCTATAAACAAACAGTTTTCAAAGCCGGCAAAGCGCTGGCGGGCGGTAGTTTCACCTGCCGTGTCAATTTTATTTGCAATTAACAGGTAATGAATATGCAGTTGTTTAAAATTGGCAATAGCTTCCTGCAATTCAGTAGTGGTAGTAGTGTTTACATCAAATAAATACAACACCACATCAGCTGCCTTCATTTTCTCAATACTTTTTTCTACACCAATACTTTCAATTATATCGGCCGTGTGTTCTCTTATACCAGCCGTATCAATCAGCCTGAACAAAATGCCATCAATGTTTAATATTTCTTCAATTGTATCGCGGGTGGTGCCTGCAATTTCACTTACAATAGCACGGTTCTCATTCAGCAACGTATTTAGTAAAGTAGATTTACCAGCATTTGGCTTACCAATAATTGCCACACTCACTCCATTCTTAATTACATTACCCAACTGAAAAGATTGTAACAATTGTTGTGTAACCGCATCCGCTTCTTTAATTAAAGCATACAATTGCGTACGATCTGCAAACTCCACATCTTCCTGACTAAAATCCAATTCCAACTCTATCAAAGCAGAAAAACTCAGTAATTGATCTCTCAACGCTTTCAGTGCAGATGAAAAACCACCTTTAATATTTTTTAACGCAGCATTACGGCTGGCATGGGTATTACTGGCAATTAAATCTGCCACAGCTTCTGCTTGTGTTAAATCCAGTTTACCTTTTAAAAAAGCTCTTTGTGTAAACTCTCCGGGTTTAGCCAGGCGGGCACCTTTGTTAATACAGGCATTCACTATTTGCTCTAATACAAACGGAGAGCCGTGCCCCGAAATTTCCACCACATCTTCGCCGGTATAAGAACGGGGTGCCTTGTATAAAGTCACCACCACTTCATCAATAGCCGTATCGTTTTCTTTTAATACACCCACATGCACGGTGTGCGATGATTGTTGTTGCAAATCTTTTTTAGGAAACAACACATTGGCCACCCCAATAGCGTTTGCGCCACTAAGCCGTATTACGCCAATAGCCCCAATACCCGGCGGCGTAGCCAGCGCAACAATTGTATCATCCCAACCCGATAGTTTACCCAGCATGTATAATTTTTTTAACCGCTGCAAAAATAGTTTAATTGAGCTGGGTAACCAGCATCGCTTTTTCATGGCAGCAGCCGTTGCGTCGCACACTTGTACTGTTGAATACAAGTCCGCAAGTCCGGGGTTGGAAAGTCCGAAAGAATTTTACACTAACTGCAATCGTCTTTCAGACTTTCGGTCTTGCCAACTTTCGGACTTAGCGCACAAGTGTGCGACGCAACGGCTGCCGGGCTTTATTAAAATGCTGGCAACAAAATACATTGGGCACTGTTATATTTGCTGCTACAAAACAGGCAGCCATCAGCAACTATACTTCCATATTAAATAACCCCATAGAATATTTAAAAGGCGTGGGGCCCCTGCGCGGAGACCTGCTTAAAAAAGAGCTGAATATTTTTACGTTTGCTGATTTGCTCAACCATTTTCCGTATCGGCACCTTGATAAAACAAAAATTAATTTGGTAAAAGAAATAAGCCACCAAACAGAATATGCACAGGTGGCAGGCAAATTAATAAGCAAAGAAATTATTGGAGAAAAACGTAGCCGCCGTTTAGTAGCACAGCTAAAAGACAACACTGGTAGTATTGAATTGGTATGGTTTCAGGGCATTAACTGGGTAGATAAACTGCTGGAAATAGGCGGGCTTTACCTGGCTTTTGGTAAAACCAGTTTTTTTATGAGCAGCCCGCAGCTAACCCACCCCGAAATAGAAGTATACACCAAAGAAAAAAGCGAGGGCAAAAGTTTTTTAGAACCCGTATACCCCACCACAGAAAAACTAAAAGCAAAAGGGCTGGGGGCAAGGCAAATTGGTAAACTTACTTTTGCATTATTTGCTCATATTGAAGAGAGAGATCTGGCAGAAAACCTGCCGGCAACTATTGTAGCACAATATAAATTTATGCCGCGCCGGCAAGCGTATTTACAATTGCATTTCCCCTCCGGTGCAGAAAATTACCAGCAGGCATTGCAACGTTTAAAGTTTGAAGAATTGTTTATTACCCAGGTGCGTTTAGGGCTGGTGCGCCTGCAACGCCATCGCTACAGCAAGGGTGTGGTGTTTGAGCAGGTGGGAGATTTGTTTAATAATTTTTATAAAAACCATTTGCCGTTTCAGCTAACCGGCGCACAAAAAAGAGTTTTAAAAGAAATAAGAAACGATACAGCGCATGGCCGCCAAATGAATAGGCTTTTACAAGGCGATGTGGGTAGTGGTAAAACCATTGTGGCATTATTATGCATGTTGCTGGCAGCAGATAACGGTTACCAGGCCTGTTTGATGGCACCTACTGAAATATTAGCTACGCAACATTACAAAGGCATTAGCGAATTATTAAAAGAGATGCCGGTTACCGTACGGTTATTAACCGGCAGTACAAAAAAGAAAGAACGCAATCAATTACTGCAGCAACTACAAGAAGGCAGCCTTCATTTTTTAATAGGCACCCATGCATTAATAGAAGAAACCGTACAGTTTAAAAACCTGGGGTTTGCAATTGTAGATGAGCAGCATCGTTTTGGAGTAGCACAACGGGCAAGGCTTTGGAAAAAAGCAACACCACCACCGCATGTGCTGGTAATGACGGCAACGCCCATACCCCGTACACTGGCCATGACGGCTTACGGAGATTTGGATTACAGCGTAATTGATGAACTGCCACCCGGCCGCATACCCATTACCACCGTACATCGGTACGAGCATGCAAGAGCCAGTGTATTAGATTTTGTACGCAGCGAAATTGATAAAGGGCGCCAGGCATATATCATCTTTCCGTTAATTGAAGAATCGGAGAAACTGGATTATGAAAACCTGATGCGTGGCTATGAAAATGTAAAAGCATTTTTTGCTGAACCAAAGTATTGGATAAGTATGGTGCATGGCCGGCAGGACGCAGCCACCAAAGAAACCAATATGCAGCGCTTTGTAAAAGGCGATACACAAATAATGGTATCCACCACCGTAATAGAAGTAGGCGTAAACGTACCCAATGCCACCGTAATGGTTATAGAAAGTACCGAGAAGTTTGGCCTCTCACAGTTACACCAGTTACGGGGGCGAGTGGGCCGTGGTGCAGAAAAAAGCTTTTGCATACTGTTAACAGCGCCGCAACCAACCAAAGAAGCAAAAGAACGTATAAATATATTGTGCAGCACCAACGATGGGTTTAAAGTGGCCGAGAAAGACCTGGAGCTGCGCGGGCCCGGAGAAATAGAAGGCACCCGCCAGAGTGGAGCATTAAATTTTAAACTGGCCAGCCTGGTGCAAGACAGTCAGTTACTGCAAACCGCTAAAAACACCGCCGAAGTTCTTATCAATGAAGATCCCGAACTAAATTCGGCAGACAATTTGCCCCTTAAACAATACCTGCAACAACAAAAAGGTAAAACCGCGTGGAGTAAAATTTCTTAATAGGGTATGAGCCAAGCGGCAGAACTTTGCGCAGCAGCCGTTGCGTCGCACACTTCAACTGTTTTGCATGGCTCAGCCGGGCAGGTTTTGTAAACAGTATGCATTCCTGTTTGTTTTAAGCATCTGCTTAAAACAACGCTAATAAGAAAGGGCAGCAATAATGTTAATATTAAAATATTGCCGGCAGAATCATTAACAGATTACAGAACTATATACATATTTGTAAGGAAATAACGTTTTAAAAAGGTAAATTAGATGAACAGCTTGAAGAACCAATTATACATATGCTTATTACTCACCTGCATCCTGTTTGCTCAAAACTCCCAGGCACAGGCTAATTTTGAATTTGTTGAAAATAAAGGACAGTGGGACAGCCGCGTACATCTAAAAGGTGCTTTTACCTCAGGCGCCTTCTACCTCAGGGAAAAAGGGTTTACCGTATTACTGCACAACCCCTACGATTTACAAAAAATGGTAGATCACCACCACGGCCAAGGCATAAAAAACAATACAGCAAATAATGCACTAAATGCCAGCCGCCCCGGCGAAGAAGGCCCCGAAGGCATTAGAACCGATAGCGGTAACATCTTACATTCGCATGCCTACAATGTAGATTTTTTAGGGGCTGCAACAGGCTTAAAAGCACAGCCCGATAAAATACAGGATTCTTATAACAATTATTTTTTGGGAAGCGATAAAAGTAAGTGGGCCGCCAATTGTAAAATTTACAAAGCAGTCAACTATAAAAATTTATACCCAGGTATAGACATACGCTATTACTCAGACAACGGAACCTTAAAGTATGATTTACTGGTAAGCCCCGGTGCAGATATTAATGCCATTGCCATGCAATATGAAGGCATAGATAAACTCAGCATTAAAAACAATGAACTGATTATTTCTACTTCCGTAGGAGAAGTAAAAGAACTCTATCCATACAGTTACCAGTTTGATAAAGTAACTGGTAAAAAAGAAGTACCCTGTAAGTTTGAAATTGTAAACGGCAATATTGTAAAATTTAAAATTAAAAATTACGATAAAACACAACCACTGGTAATAGACCCCACACTGGTGTTTTCTACCTTTAATGGAAGCCCCGCTAATAACTACGGCTTTACTGCAACACCCGGACCAGATGGGACATTCTTTTCTGGTTGTAGTGTAAGAGAATCAGGATATCCTACCACTCCAGGTGCTTTTCAAAACGTTTTTGGTGGTGGTGCCGGCCAAAATGGGGTTTCTGATATTGGTATTATGAAATTTAATGCCACCGGTACAGCCCGTATTTATTCAACTTATATTGGCGGTAGTAATAATGAATACCCACACAGTATTATTGCTGATGCGGCAGGTAACCTGGTTATATTGGGCCGAACTTATTCGGCTAATTACCCCAGAACAGTACCAGTAGTTGGTACAGGTGGTGGTGGCGATATATTGGTTACTAAATTAAATGCCGCTGGTACCGCCTTAATTGGTTCAATGGTTATTGGTGGCAATGGCTTAGACGGCACTAATATTAAAGACCCACAAAACGGTGCCAGTAGTAATCCACAAAGTATACATCGCTTTTATGGAGATGATTCCCGCAGTGAAGTAAACCTGGACAATGCAGGTAATATACTTGTGGCTGCACAGACACAATCTGATAATTTTCCGGTAACTGCTGGTGTATTTCAAACCACTAAAGGGGCTTTGCAGGATGGAATGATTATGAAGATTAATGCCAATTGTAATGCATTAATTTTTGCTTCCTTTCTTGGGGGTTCAGGAGATGATGGGGCTTTTGTAATAGCACAGCCTAAAGGCGGCGGTAATTATTTTGTGGCAGGCGGCACCACCAGTAACAATTTCCCCGGTAATAAAACAGGAGTAATAACACCTGCGTTTGCGGGTGGTACTACCGATGGTTTTATTGCAGAAATATCATCAGACGGTGCTTCCATCATTCGTTCTACCTATTTGGGTACTGCTGGCATTGATATTATTTACGGAATACAGTTTGATAAATTTGGGTTTCCTTATGTAATGGGTATCACTTCTGGTAACTGGCCAGTGGTAAATGCTACGTACTCCAACCCCAATTCCTCACAGTTTATAGCAAAACTAAAAAAAGATTTATCTGCATACGAGTATTCAACTGTTTATGGTACCGGTACTGCACAGCCCAATATTTCGCCGGTAGCATTTCTGGTAGATCGCTGTGAGAACGTGTATGTATCTGGTTGGGGCGGTTGGTTAACGCCTGATGGCAACCCTTATAATCAGGCAGGTGTAGCAGGTATGCCGGTTACCACTGATGCCTTTAAAGGAAGTACGGTAGGAACTGGTAACAACAATACTGATAACCGCGATTTTTATTTTATAGTGCTTCAAAAAAATGCGGCCGGTTTATTATTCGGCAGCACGTTTGGACAAAATGGAGGAGAAGGTGAGCATGTAGATGGTGGTACCAGCCGCTTTGATGATCAGGGTGTAATTTATATGGCTATTTGTGCCAACTGTTTTGCTGGAACTCAAATTCCAATTACAACGCCGTACCCTATTACCCCGGGGGTAGTTGGGCCTACTAATTTGTCGGGTGCAGCAGGGTGTAATTTAGGTGCTGCAAAAATTGCTTTCAATTTTGCAGGCGTGGGTGCCGGGGTACGTTCTTTTATACAGGGCACTTTAGATACTTCTGGTTGTGTGCCGCTGAATGTTGTTTTCAGAGATACAGTAAGAAATGCACAAACCTATGAATGGGATTTTGATGGTGACGGTATTACCGACCAGATAACTAACGATACACAGTTTGAAGTAACAGCTACCTATAATACTGTAGGCCGTTACCGGGTGCGTTTAATTGCAGTAGATTCTACTACTTGTAATGTTCGCGATACTTCTTTTGTAAACATTATTGTTAGGAATGATGAAGCCACATTGGCTTTTAACGCAGTTAAAGTTGGTCCTTGCGAGTCTTTATCGTTCCAGTTTAATAATACTTCTATTGCACCAGCAGGCAAGCCATTCAGCAACCAGTCTTTTATCTGGGATTTTGGTGATGGCTCCTCCAGGTTAGTAGCTGGCACAGGTAGTGTAACCCATGCTTTTCCGGCACCGGGTACCTATAACGTGCGGCTAATTTTGCCCGATACTAATTATTGTAATGCGCCAGACTCACTGCCATTAGAATTGCGCATTGCGCCCAACGTAAGAGCACAGTTTGAAATACCATTGGCTAATTGTGCGCCGTTTAATGCGGTGTTTAATAATACCAGTATTGCCGGGCAAACCTTTACTTGGGATTTTGGTGATGGCACCACCTCCACCTTAACCAATCCAACACATTTATATACTACACCGGGTACCTATACTATTAAGTTGCTGGCAACAGACCCTGCCACTTGTAACCTGATAGATTCTACCACCACCACTATTGTTGTAAGTGGCAGCCCAACAGCTGCATTTACCTATACGCCAACAGTGCCGGTGCAAAATGCCACACATACGTTTACCAATAACTCATCGCCAGATGCGGTGCGGTTTAAATGGATTTGGGGCGATGGCGATTCTTTATCAACGGTAAGCCGTGCCGATGTGGATCATTTATACAACAGTACCGGAAACTTTAATGCTTGTCTGGTAGCTTATAATCAAATTGGTTGTCCGGATACAGTTTGTGCCACTGTGCAAACTATTGTAGTGCCGCAGTTAGATGTGCCCAATGCATTTACACCAGCAGGGCCTAATAATAATGTGGTGTATGTGCGTGGTTTTGGTATTGGTAAAATGACCTGGCGTATTTATAACCGCTTTGGTAACCTGGTATTTCAAAGTGGCAGCCCCAATATTGGTTGGGATGGAAAATACAAAGGAACGTTACAGCCGATGGATGCGTATGCCTATACTTTAGAAGTGGAATTTACTGACGGAACAAAGGCACGTAAAACCGGCGATATTACTTTGCTGCGCTAATGGCTAAAACCATTTGCAACCAAACACCGCTGAACATTGATTGAATAAATTTGTAATTGTAAGGAGGTAATCATGAAAACGAAGATGCATTATAAGAAGCTGAACAGCGCTGCAACTGTAAAAGTGTGCGACGCAACGGCTGTTGCCAGAAGTGTTACTGCCGGGTTCAAAAAAATATTTTTTTCACTTGGTTTGTTTATCTGTGTATCTACAGCAAATGCGCAGGATACGCATTTCTCTCAATGGTTTAACTCGCCTTTATTAACCAACCCTGCTAACACCGGTTTTATACCTGATGATGATTATCGTTTTGGTGCTAACTACCGCAACCAATGGGTGAATATTATGAATGTGCCTTATAAAACAATTAGTGTGTATGGAGATGTGCAGGCGTTTAGAGAAAAACTAGATAATGGTTGGTTGGGTTTAGGCGGTGTAATTTTAAATGATGTGGCAGGCAGTGGTAATTTAACTTCTACTAAAGTGTATGGCTCTGTGGCCTACCATCAAATGGTGGGTTATAGCAGTTTGATTAGTGCTGGTTTTAATATGGGTTTTGTAAGTAAAAGAGTTAACCCAACGCAACTAAAATTTCCTGATCAGTTTAATAAGGCTACCGGTTTTTTTGATGCGGGTATACCTACTGCTGCGGCATTTAATGCCACCAGCATTGGTTATTTTGATATGCATGCCGGTGTTAACTACGCTTACTTTCCTACAGAAAAAATTTATGTAAACGCTGGCTTTAGTGTGCAGCATTTAAACCGGCCTAAAGAAAGTTTTTTTGCAGCCACCAGTGGTTTTGATAATCGCCTGTCTCCTCGCTATACCGGTTTTATTAGTGCTAGTATTAAGGTAAACGATATGGTATTATTAAACCCGCAAGGCTATTATAGCAACCAGGCTAATGCCAATGAACTGGTAGCGGGTATGAACGCACATTACAATTTAAGTGGCGATGGCACCACACAGTTAATTGGCGGTTTGTATTATCGCTTAAGCGAAGCCATTGTGCCGGTTGTTGGCTTTCAATGGAACGATTTTAAAATGACTTTTAATTACGATGTTACCACTTCTTCGCTAAAAGCCTATAACAATGGCCGCGGTGCCATAGAATTTTCTTTGGTTAAGCAAGGTTTGTTTAATACCTATAACCGTGGTGCCAGACAGGTTATTTGTCCAAGATTATAATTTTTATGTAACCAGCAACAGTAACTCTGGTTAAACTATACTTGCGTCGCACACTTGTGCCACACAATAAAAATGAACAATAATGCGGCACCCTGGCTGCAAGCGGTAGTGGCAGTTGTAAAAGCATCCATACCGCCGTGTAATAAATTTTAAAGTAACTTTCCACTCCAATTAATGCAGATGCCAGTACTAGAGAAAGAGTTGCTAAAAATATTTCCGAGGCAAAGAGTTAAAACAAGATTGATAGATGTGGTGGCGTATGCCAGCGATGCAGGTTTTTATCATTTGCAACCTAAAGCTGTGGTACAACCGGTTAACGAAAACGAAGTGGTACAGTTGTTTCAATTGTGTCACCAATTAAATGTGCCGGTAACATTTCGTACGGGTGGCAGCAGTTTAAGCGGGCAATCAATAACCAATGGCATATTGGCCGACTTAAGTATTCACTGGAGAAATTACGAGGTGAAAGAAAACGGTGCCGCCATTTGGTTGCAGCCCGGTATTATTGGTACTGTTGCCAATCAATATTTAAAAAAATACCAACGTAAAATTGGCCCCGATCCTTCGTCCATCAACACGGCTATGGTAGGAGGGATTTTATCGAATAATGCCAGCGGCATGTGTTGCGGGGTAGCATTAAATTCTTACCATACGGTTAAAGACATTTGCTTTGTGCTTACCAACGGTGCCAGTTATAACACTGCTGTTAAAGAAGATTACCCGCGGTTTGAAAAAGAACAGCCAGCCTTGTTTACCGGACTTGCAGATTTGCACCGGAAGGTAAATAACACACCCTTGCTGTTGCAACGCATCCGCCAAAAATATCTTACAAAAAATACAGTTGGTTATTCCATTAATGCGCTGGCCGATTACCAGCACCCGTTGGATATTTTTGCGCATTTGCTGATTGGTGCAGAAGGTACACTGGCTTTTATAGCACACGCAACTTTACAAACCGTACCCGATTATGCGTGCAAGGCAACAGCCTTACTTTTTTTTGCAAATATGAAAGATGCCTGTGATGCAATTGTACCCATTACCAATAGCGGTGCAGAAATGATAGAACTGATGGACCGGGCATCTCTTCGCTCTATTGAACATTATGAGGGCATCCCTGCATTCATTAAAGAGTTACCACCCACCGGCGCCGCATTGCTGGTAGAATATCAGGATGATAATATGGATGCTGTTGGGCAAAAGATAAAAGCTTTTGAAGCAGTAACGCAGTTACCCCTTTTACATGCGGCAACATTTACAACAGATGCTATTACAAGAGATTTGTATTGGAAAATTCGTAAAGGCATGTTTCCATCTGTTGGTGCAATAAGGGCCCGCGGCACCACGGTAATATTAGAAGACATTGCATTTCCGGTAGCGCAATTGGCTACAGCGCTGGCCGATTTGCAAGTATTGTTTGAAAAATATAAATACGATAATGCCATTGTATTTGGCCATGCAAAAGATGGCAATATCCATTTTGTGGTTACACAGTCTTTTAATACTCCCGAAGAAATAAGTCGCTACGAATTGTTTATGGAAGAAGTAGTGCAATTAGTGGTTAAAAAATATGATGGTGCATTAAAAGCAGAACACGGTACCGGTCGTAATATGGCGCCATTTGTAGAAACTGAATGGGGCGGTGAAGCTTATGAAATAATGCAACGAATTAAAGCATTAGCCGACCCACAAAGTATTTTAAACCCCGGTGTTATTATTAACAATAATAATAAGGCGCATATCACTCACTTAAAACAAATGCCCGCTGTTGAAGAAGAAGTTGATAAATGTATTGAGTGTGGTTACTGCGAACAGAAATGCCCCAGCCGCGATATTACATTAACACCCCGCCGCCGCATTGTGGTAAGAAGAGCATTGGCAGCATTAAAAGAAAGCGGGGCACATGCTGCGCATAAAACGTTGTTGCAACAATACCAATACGATGGATTAGATACCTGTGCGGTGGATGGTTTGTGTGCCACTGAATGTCCGGTAGATATTAACACCGGCAATCTTGTAAAACGTTTGCGCAGCGAAAACCATGGTAGGTTTGCAAACGCAGCAGCTTTGCACATTGCTAAAAATTTTAAAACAACAGAGCGCTTAATAAAGCTGGGCTTACGCAGCGGCCTATTGGTAAATAAAATTTTTGGCAAAACAGCAATGACTGCTGTAACTACTGGTATAAAAAAAATAGTTCCGTCTTTTCCTAAATGGATGCACACACAGGGCGGGCCATTACTATTACCTGCAACAGCAACGCAAGGCAATTTTATTTATTTTACTACCTGCATTAACCGCTGCATGGGCAGCAATCAAAACGGGGTAGCAACTGTTGTTGATAGTTTGTTAAGCGTAACTGCAAAAACAGGAATAGGGCTTTCAATACCGAACAATATAAAAGGTATTTGTTGCGGGCAACCTTTTTCTTCAAAAGGATTTAATACTGCAGCTGCTTTTACAAAAAATAAAACCATTGAATGGTTGTATAGGCAAACTAATAGTGGCGCAGTGCCTGTGGTAACCGATATGAGTTCTTGCACACACACTTTAAAAGATTGCAGGGTTTATTTAACACCGGCTAACCAGCAAAAGTTTGATGCATTAACTATCTTAGATGCTGTAGATTTTTTGCACGACTATGTGTTGCCTGTATTAAAAATAACAAAGCCAAAAGATAAAGTGGCGCTGCATCCGGTATGTTCTTTAACCCATCTTAAAAATCAGCATAAGTTAATGGCCATTGCCAAAGCATGTGCTAAAGAAGTGGAGGTGCCGGTGTATGCCGGCTGTTGCGGCATGGCAGGAGACAGGGGTATGCTGGTGCCTGCTTTAACAAAAGCCGCCGTAGCTATGGAAACAGCAGCATTAAAAACAAGTAACTGCAGCGGCTACTACTCCAGCGCTAAAACCTGTGAGATGGCATTGAGTGAAAGCAGTGGACTATTTTATGAATCTGTTGCCAACCTTTTAAACGAAGTTTCTGTATAAATTTTAAACCTGTAGTAATTAATACGGGTCTTATCCGTTAAAACATTCAAATCAGCAATATGAAAAAACTGAGTATATTATGCGGCATCTTTTTATTAACTCAAGGGCTGTTTGCGCAAGATGAAGAAGTAAAAGAAAAAGGGTTTAAAAAAGAAAAGCTCTTTAGTGGCGGCACGGTAAGTCTTTCTTTTTTCAACAATACCTTTCTAATTGGGGGCAATCCAATTTTTGGGTACAGTCTTACTAAATGGGCGGATGTGGGGGTGGTGGCCAATTACAATTACTCTTCTGCCCGCGATTATCAGTATGTAAACGACCGGTTGCGCCAAACTAATTACGGAGGAGGTGTTTTTACAAGATTGTTTCCGGTAAATTTTTTATTTGCACAGGCCCAGTTTGAACATAATTTTATTACTCAAAAATTTGTAGCGCCTCCTAATAGTGGGTTACAGAACAGTACTTTTAAAACATCGGGCAATAGTTTTTTAATTGGCGGCGGGTACACTTCGGGCCGCTATCCGGGTAATAATAATTTTTTCTTTTTATCGCTGTTGTTTGATGTGAGTAATAATCCAAACTCACCGTATACAGATTACTTGGGCCGGCCCATACCCGTTATAAGGGGCGGTTTTAATGTGGCGTTATTTCAAAAAGGCCGCAACCGTTAATGTTTTTTTGAACCCAGCTTTAGTAGCTCCGGTTTAGCTTTACTTGCGTCGCACACTTAAGCAGTTGAGGTTATATGTTGCTGATTTAAAAATGTCAAATCAAAAATATCCAACAGTTGAAGTGTGCGACGCAACAACTGCTGAAGTATGTACTGCTGCTGGTTACCATATAAAGAAACACCCCGCAATGGCGGGGTGTTTCTTTTATATTAATGTTTAATAAAGTTGGATTGATAGAGCAGTTGCCCCGTGCGGTTGGTAATATTTATATAGTGCACGCCTGTTTTTAATTGTGTTATGGCAATGCTGTTATTGGTTATGGTGCCTTGTTGCTCAACCTGGCCGGCTGTATTTATAAATTGGTACCGGGCATTGGTTAAATCAGTGCCATAGGTGGTTATTTGCAGCGCTGTGTTGCTGTTATTGGGGTTCAATAAAATTTCTTTTTGGTTGTTACCTTTTATTTTTATGATTTCTGAGTAGGCAAACTCGCCATCTTTTTCAATGGTTTTTAAACGATAGAAAGTAGTGTTTTCTTTAGCAGCGATAGAATAACTGTATTTGCTGCGATTGTTTGAAGTGCTGGCGTTTACCAAAGCTTCACTAAAAAAAGCCGATCCATCTTTACTGGCTTCAATAGCAAACGATGCAAGTGAGCTGGTATTAGCTGCCTCCCAAGTAAAACTGGTTTGCCGGTTATTGGTTATTGCATTAAAATTTATAAGTGTAATAGGCAGAATGCCCGACCCACCGGTAACAGGATAGATGCAGCTGTAGGTGGTGACACCTTGTACAAATTGTACGGACATATTACCTGAACTAGGTAAGTTTTGCCCTCTGAAACAATAATGTACCTGACAAGGGGTGGTAACTTCTATATTACCGGGATCAAAACAAAAACCAGAAAGTGTGGGGCTAATTAAAACAAGGGTGGGTAATGGGCTTGGGCACGTGCCAAAGTCTAAATCAATATCACCTGTTTTGGCTGCACCTGAGCAACCAGGAGATCCGCAACGACCAGGCTGCCCATTGCCATTGTTTCTATTGAAATAATTGGGGCATACTTGTGCATTTATAAATAAGGTACCCAGTAAAAAAAAGAGAGTTATAATCCGTTTCATAGTTGAATTTAAGTAAGTTAAAATTATGCCGTAAAGTGGAGGATATATGAGTAGTATTTAAAAATTATAAAATTATAGGTATAAACACTTAGTTATTTAAGTATTGATACTACAGGGATAGGGATCTGTTTAGAAAAGTTAGTTGTAACCAGCGCAAAATTTTATTTTAGATCAATTTTATTAAACAATTCAACGGGAGAATTACAAAACACAATGCGGTGCGAGAAGGGCTCATATAGAAAATCTTCTCTCTCCATAGTTTTAAGATGGTTTAATAAATGATCGTAAAAGCCGGCACTATTGAGGATGTATATTTTTTTGTCGTGTATTTTTAACTGATTCCAGGTAAGCATTTCAAACAACTCATCTAAAGTGCCAAAGCCACCGGGTAAAATAATAGCAGCATCACTTAACTCATACATCATTTTTTTACGACTGTGCATGTCTGGCACAATGGCTAGTTCTGTAAGGTTTTCGTGTTGGGCTTCCCATTCAATTAAAACCTTAGGTATAACACCCATAACGTTGCCACCATTATTTAATACCGCGTCTGCCAAAGCACCCATAATGCCTTTTTTGCCACCGCCATAAATTAAACGAAGGTTTAGTACTGCCAGGTGACTGCCTAACTCTGCTGCATGTTGTAAAAAAAGGGGATTATTGCCATTCTTTGAGCCGCAAAAAACAGCCACTGCCTGTACTTTCATGGTAAGTTAAGTTGAACGTGTTCCGTAGTAAGTAATTATTTATCAAAGTAAACCAATAAGCAGTAAACCTATACATTATTTTTTTACCTTCAATTTTACTGAAATACAAACGCTTGCTTTACTAAAAACTATAATGCATGTCTCCTTTATTACTGTTTAGTTTTGTTATAGGTTATTTTCTGTTATTGTTAGTGGTGGCATGGTATACGGGCCGCAATTCTAACAACGATTCTTTTTTTATTGGCAACCGTAACAGCAACTGGATGCTGGTAGCCTTTGGTATGATTGGGACTTCTTTAAGCGGGGTAACTTTTGTAAGTGTGCCCGGTGCGGTAAGCAAAGAATCTTTTGCCTACCTGCAAATAACACTGGGTTATTTAATAGGTTATTTTGCTATTGCTTTTGTTTTACTGCCTTTGTATTACCGGTTAAATCTCACCTCTATTTACAATTACTTAAGCAGCCGTTTAGGAGTAAAAAGTTATAAAACAGGGGCCAGCTTTTTTATTTTATCAAGAACATTGGGCGCCACAGCAAGATTGTATCTGGTGGTTAAAATTTTACAAGATGCTATATTAACCAGCTTTGATATACCATTTTGGTTAACCACTCTCATTATTTTAATTATGATTTTGCTGTACACCTACGAGGGAGGTGTTAAAACTATTGTATATACAGATACCTTGCAAACCACATGCATGCTGGCAGGTCTGGTTATTTGTGTCATCTTTATTTTAAATAAGTTGGATATGGGGCTTGGTCAAAGCTTGCAGGCCATGGGTAATAAAGGGTATACCAAAATATTTTTTACAGACCCTAATAGCAAACTCTTTTTCTTAAAACAAATACTAGCCGGTGCTTTTATAACAGTTACTATGACGGGTATGGATCAGGAGATGATGCAAAAAAATATCTCTGTAAAAACCTTAAAAGATTCTAAGAAGAATGTAGTAACCCTTGGTTTTATAATGCTGGTTGTAATAAGTTTGTTTTTAGTATTGGGAGGTCTGTTGCATTTGTATGCAGAAAACCTGGGCGGTCATTTGGCAACGGTAACAGAAAACGGAAAAGAAATAACCCGTTACATGATTGAAACCAACGATGCCACGGCAGATAAACTCTTTCCGGTGGTAGCATTAAAATACATGCCGCCCCTTATTAGTGTAATTTTTATCATTGCATTAATATCAGCCTTGTTTCCAAGTGCTGATGGCGCTATTACCGCACTCACATCTTCCTTTTGTATTGATATTTTGGGCATGCAACGCCGTACCGATTGGAGCGATGCTGCAAAAAAGAAAACCCGCCAGCGGGTGCACCTTGTTTTTGCCGCTATCTTTCTGGTATTTGTAATGGTGTATAAATGGATAGATAGCCCCAGCATGATTGGTGTAATTTTAAAAGTAGCAGCTTATACCTATGGGCCTTTATTGGGCTTATTTACATTTGGCATTATTACCAAACGAAAAGTAAACGATGCCATCGTTCCCTTTATTTGTGTGGCCGCACCACTGGTTTGTTTCTTCTTAGATAAATTTCAAAAGCAACTGTTTGGTGGCTTTGAAATAGGCTTAGAGCTGCTAATCATCAATGGGCTGCTTACATTCATCGGCTTGTTAAGCATCTCTAAAAAAGCCACGGTAGTGTAAACTAAATACTGTTTCTGTACGTTTTATAGTGTGCCATTGTTAATGGGCTGGTCCAATTACAATGGCACTCAGTGTCTCTGGCAATAAACACAATAACCAACAAGTATTATTTTTAAAGCCGCATTTATGTAATTGGTTTATTGAAAGAGCTTTTGTGAAACCCTAAAAGGATTGTTATGAATGACACGATTAAGTTGAGCAAGCAGCGCCGTTGGAGCGAATCAAAGGCGCACAGCAGTTGGCAGATCTTTAAAATTATGGCCGAGTTTGTAGATGGTTTTGAAGCACTGGCAAAATTAGGCCCCTGCATTTCCATATTTGGCAGTGCCCGCACACAACCCGGCCACCCGCATTATGAGTTGGCCGTAGAAATTGGCAAACGCCTCAGCGAAGAAGGCTTTGGTATCATCAGTGGTGGTGGCCCCGGTATTATGGAAGCAGCCAATAAAGGCGCACAGTTAGGCGGCGGTAAAAGTGTAGGCTTAAATATTGAACTGCCTTTTGAGCAAGAAGCCAATGCATATATAGACCGCGATGCCAGCCTGCATTTTGATTATTTCTTTGTACGCAAAACATTATTTGTAAAATACTCGCAAGGCTTTATTATGATGCCCGGTGGTTTTGGTACCATGGATGAATTTTTTGAAGTAGCTACCTTAATACAAACCGGTAAAATGAGCCAGGTGCCATTAATATTAGTTGGCAAAGAGTATTGGAGTGGTTTAATGAACTGGTTAGAAAACACCATGCTGAAAGAAAAATATATTTCGCCAGAAGATTTAGACTTGCTTAAAGTAGCAGATACTGCAGAAGAAGTGGTAGAACATGTACTGCATTTTTATAGTAAACATGCACTGCAACCTAATTTTTAAATATATTATTACTTATACTTTTAATTGCTGCTTTAATAGCAGCTATTTTTTTTGATGCCAGCCTTAGTACTACTTATCAGCAGCCGTTGCCACGCTCGTTTCAACGGTGGTGCTTATGGCAGCAATGCGTGGCAGTTTTACACTGCCTGTACCTAAGTGTTGCACCCTTCAGCAGCAGTATACAACACATCATTTAACAGTTGCAACAGCCCTGCAACTAAACGGCATCCCTTATCTTTGCAAAAATTCAGTAAGGTGGAGTTTATACAACCAGCAGCACTGGCTTATGCAGATAAATACACCAGCGAGCAATATATGCTGCTGCAGGAAATAGCTGAGCAAACAACGGCTACACATCCGCAGGCGCATATGTTAAGCGGGCATGTGCAGGGCAAGTTTCTGGAAATTATAAGTACACTGGTAAGGCCACGCCGTATTTTAGAAATTGGCACATTTACCGGTTACAGTACTTTATGCCTGGCAAAGGGCCTGCGGGAAGATGGGTTATTACATACTATAGAAGTAAGAGAAACAGAAGCCATGGCCGCACAAAATTTTTTCAAATTATCTGTATGGCAGGAAAAAATTTTATTACACCTTGGCAATGCGTTAGAAATTATACCGGGTTTAGATGAAACCTGGGACCTTGTTTTTATAGATGCCGATAAGGTAAATTATATAGAATACTACAAAATGGTATTACCCCGTTTAAGAAGCGGTGGCATTATACTGGCAGACAATGTGCTATTTCACGGGCAGGTATTATGCGAGCCGGTAAAAGGTAAAAACGCCAAAGCCATGCATGCTTTTAATGAGTTTATAAAGCAAGATGAAAGCGTAGAGAAAGTTTTATTAACCGTAAGAGACGGGCTACTATTGATTCAAAAAAAATAAGCAACCAATCCAATGCAATTGAAAAGCATTTTTATAATTCTATTAATTATCATTCGTGTTGCCGGTGCAGCACAATCAAGAGACGAACTGATACAGCAATACATTACTTCGTATAAAAATCTGGCCATAGAAGAAATGAAACGGACCGGTGTGCCTGCAGCTATTAAACTGGCGCAGGGCATACATGAAACAGAAGCCGGTAATAGTGTACTGGTAAAAAAATCAAATAATCATTTTGGTATAAAATGTAAAACTGGTTGGGATGGGCCCAAAGTATATCATGATGATGATGAAAGGGGAGAGTGTTTCAGAAGTTATACAGCCGCTGAAGCATCCTACCGCGATCATAGTAATTTTCTAAAAAATAGCCAGCGCTATGCCTTCTTATTTGCATTAGACCCTACAGATTATAAAGGTTGGGCGTATGGCTTAAAAAAAGCCGGTTATGCCACCAATATTAAATACAGCCAGATACTGATTAAGCTGATAGAAGAATATCATTTGGATACCTACAGCCTGATTGCTTTAGGTAAAATACCCGATATTGAAGCTGATTTACTTGTTAAGTTGGCACCAGAAACAAAACCTGAAATAGCAATTGCTGAAGTAGCCATAGATTACCCCAGTGGCCGTTTTACTATTAATAAAACCAGTGTGGTGTATGCGGCGGCTGGTAATAGCTGGTTGCAACTGGCGCAGCAATATGAGGTGCCTCTGGCCCGATTGCTGGATTTTAATGATGTGTACAGTGATGGTGTGTTAGTAAAGGGGCAATTGGTTTTTTTACAACGTAAAAGAAAAACAGGCGATAAAGAGTTTCATACAGTAATGCCGGGCGAAACGGTTTATTCAATAGCTCAGCTGGAAGGAATACGAATAGACGCATTGAGAGAATATAACAAACTAGCTGCAAGCGATGAGCCTGCTGTAGGCGAAAAATTATATTTACAGGATGCGGCACCACAAGCGCCGGTTTTAGCAGTTAATACCAAAGTAATAAACAGCCCCGCAGCACATACATTAGTAAAAGAAACTATTAAGCATATTGTAAAACCCAAAGAAACACTTTACAGTATTTCAAAAAAATATGCAGTGCCGGTTACAGCTATTGTGGAATGGAATAAATTGCAGGGCTACGAATTAAAAATGGGGCAGGAACTGCTTATATTAAAAAACCAAGAAACGGCTTTGTAATAATTTCGCTGATGGCAGCACTATTGTAAAAGGGTGCGACGCAACGGCTGCCCGGTAGCGATACCCGGCTGGTAACAAAAAATAATTTATGGCAAATATTAAAGTACACGATAAGGAGTTTGAACCCTACCTGACCGATGATCAGTTGCAAAGCCGTATTAAGGCAATGGCGGAAGCTATTAATACCGATTATGCCGGTAAAAAGCCATTGTTTATTGCCATTTTAAATGGCTCTTTTATGTTTGCATCAGACCTGTTTAAGTATATAACAATTGATGCTGAAATTTGCTTTATTAAACTTGCTTCTTATAAAGGCACCAAGAGTACGGGCCATGTAATTACAGCTATTGGGCTGGATACGGATATTATTGACCGCCACGTTTTGATACTGGAAGATATTGTGGATACCGGCAAAACCCTGAGTGAGTTTTTGCCACAGTTTCAGCACCAGCAGCCACTGTCTTTAAAAATTGCTGCCCTGCTGCACAAGCCCGATGCAATGGTGTATCCTATTAAAATTGATTACCTCGGCTTTTCTATACCTAACAAATTTGTGGTGGGGTATGGGCTGGATTATGACGGCTTGGGAAGAAATATCAAAGAAATATACCAACTGGTGGGTTAAAAGCGTTTTACGCAAACAATTACCCTTTGATAAACAGGGGTTATCTGCGTAACTTTAGAATGTATCTATCCCGGGTGAAACTTATGTACACCATATTGCTGTGCCTGCTGTGTAGTCAAATCATTCAGGCGCAATACTACCTGCGTGGCGAAATAAAGGATGAAACCAATAAACCGCTTGCCAACGCAAAAATTCTTTTACACTCTAATGGCTATGTTTACTACACGGGCAATAGTGGTGGTTTTGGTATTACTGCCAAAGAGCAGACTGATTCTATAACTGTAATAGTGGAAGGCTACCAGCAACAACGCTTATTATTACACAGTGCCCGCTACGAGTATGTAGTACTGAAAATGCAACAGGGGGCTGGCAATATGCGCAAAAACCGGTTAATGAGTGTTACCAAAGACCGTAACATGGCAGATAAAACCAACTGGTCTGTTGGTGGAGAAACCTATAGCAACCTGATGGAAAATGATTTTGTGCCTGCAAAAAATTTTCCTGAAACGGGGTTTGCTGTAAATACAGATAAAGCTTCTTATAGTAATATACGCCGGTTCATTAATATGAATAGTGCAGTGCCACCCGATGCCGTGCGCATTGAAGAAATGCTCAACTATTTCAACTTTGGGTATCAGGTGCCGGAAAAAGATAGTGTGTTCAGCTTCTCCTCTTTTCTTACACAATGCCCATGGAATGGAGACAACCAATTATTGTATTTAAAAGTATGTGCCCGCAAAGTAAATCTGGAAAAAGTGCCGCCCAGTAATCTTGTTTTTTTGATAGATGTATCAGGTTCTATGGATATGCCTAATCGTTTGCCGTTGCTAAAGTCGGCTTTTAGGTTAATGGTAAATAACCTGCGGGATAAAGACACTGTTTCTATAGTTGTTTATGGCGGTGCCGTAGGGGTATGGATGCAACCCACTTCTGGCAGTGAAAAAGAGAAAATTTTAAAAAGTATTGAAGAGATACAACCCGGCGGGGCAACACCCGGCGAAAGTGGCATAAAATCGGCTTACCGGTTGGCGCAAAGCCAGTTTATTAAAGGCGGTAACAACCGCGTTATACTGGCTACTGATGGAGATTTTAATGTGGGTCAAACTAATGAAGAAGAATTAGAAAAAATGATAACGGCACAACGGCAGTTGGGTATCTACTTAACTTGTTTGGGTGTTGGTATGGGCAACTATAAAGACTCTAAGCTGGAAGCATTGGCCAAAAAAGGCAATGGTAATTTTGCGTACCTGGATGATGAGAGAGAAGCAGAAAAAGTATTGGTAAAAGAGTTAACACAAACCTTATACTCAGTAGCAGATGATGTGTATATGAACATCAATTTTAATGCAGCCTACGTAAAAGATTACCGCTTAATTGGGTTTGATAATAAATTAAATGCTGTGGCTGATTCTTTAAGTGAACTGGAAGGTGGCGAAGTGGGAAGTGGTCATACCTTAATGGCCTTGTTTGAAATAACACCTACACTGGCTAATGAACATACCAATCAAGATTTTACAAACAATGAAAAACTGGCATCTATTCGCTTTAATTTTAAAATACCGCACGATGCTGCAAAAAAACAAACCGTATATGCAGTGCCCTTTCAAATAACACCATTTAATGAATTGCCGGCATGCCATCGTTTTGCCACATCGGTGGTTATGTTTGGTTCTTTGCTTAAAAATTCTAAATACACTAAAGCCATTAACTGGAACGATGCCATTATTATGGCCAATGAAAGTTTAAGCCCCGGAGATTTTACACAAAAAGAATTTCTTACGCTGGTAGAGAAAGCAAAAAAAATATACGGCCGCGGTAAAAAGAAAAAAGATAGTTAGTTTACCAGCTTCACCGCTCCGGTTACACATAGTTGCTACGCTCAGTTTAACAGTTGTACTATACCTACACACTTTTTTGAAACTGCATACTTAAGTAAACTTAGTGTAAACTGCCACGCATTACTTGCTGCCAGAAGCACCACCGTTGAAACGAGCGTGGCAACGGCTGCCGCTTACTGGTATACTGCCGGCATCCTAAAAAATTATCAGCTAAAAAGCTCCCGCATTTTATCAAAAAAGCTTTTATCGCTTTTTTCTGGTTGTGGTTTAAAGTTGGCCGATTGGCTTAATTTTTCCATCATTGCTTTTTCTTCTGCATTCAGGTGTTGCGGTGTCCACACGTTTACATGTATCAGCTGATCGCCTTTTTCGTAAGAGTTTACTGCCGGAAAGCCTTTGCCTTTTAAGCGAAATATTTTACCGCTTTGTGTGCCGGCAGGTATTTTAATTTTTGCACGGCCATCAATGGTGGGTACTTCCACACTGGTGCCAAAGGCGGCATCGGGGATGGATATATAAAGATCGTAGGCTACATTCAACCCATCGCGGTGTAATTCTTTGTGGGTGTCTTCTTCTATTAAAATTATCAGATCGCCTGCTGCACCACCACGTTCGCCGGCATTGCCGCGGCCACTTACACTTAACTGCATACCTTCTTGTACGCCTGCAGGTATATCAATGGTTACAGTTTCTTCTCCATATACTCTTCCTTCTCCTTTACAACTACCACATTTGGCTGTAACGGTGGTGCCCTCTCCGTTGCAGGTAGGGCAGGTGGTTACAGTTTGCATTTGGCCCAAAAAGGTATTGGTAACTTTTCTTACTTGTCCGTTACCCCCACAAGTGCCGCAGGTTTGCACGCTGCCTTTATCTTTTGCACCGCTGCCACTGCAAGTGGTACAGGGCACATATTTTTTAACCTTTACATTTTTTGTTACGCCTTTGGCTATTTCTTCGTAAGTAAGTTTTAGTTTAATGCGCAGGTTGCTGCCGCGTATGCCACGGGCCCGGCTGCCGCCGCCACCGCGTGAAGAACGTTGTCCGCCATTAAAGAAACTCCCAAACATATCATCGCCAAAAATATCTCCAAACTGGCTAAAGATATCTTCCATATTACCACTGCCGCCACCAAAACCACCACGCCCATTGCCGTTTACACCAGCATGCCCAAAACGATCATACTGTGCTTTTTTATCAGCATCACTCAAAACTTCATAGGCTTCTGCAGCTTCTTTAAATTTTTCTTCCGCGGCTTTATCGCCGGGGTTTCTATCGGGGTGAAATTGCATAGCCACTTTTCGATAGGCCTTCTTAATTTCATCTGCAGCAGCCGATTTTGTAACGCCCAGTATTTCGTAATAATCTCTTTTCATGCCTTGCCTCCGGCAGGAGGGTATTGTTTATATGATATAAAATGTTGGTATTAATTATTTGCCCACCACAACTTTGGCAAAGCGAATTATTTTGTCGTTCAGCAAATAACCTTTTTCCACTTCATCAATTACTTTTTCTTTAAGTACTTCAGTAGGTGCAGGTATTTGTGTAATGGCTTCGTGCAGGTCTGGGTTAAAATCTTGCCCTTTTGTTTCCATTGCTTTTAGCCCTCTTGCCTGCAGGGTATTGCGCAGTTTGGTAAATACCAGTTGCAAGCCTTCTTTTAAAGAAGCAATGTCTTCACTTTTGCTCAGCTGTGTTTGGGCACGGTCACAATCATCCAATACTTCCAGTAAAGGAATGATAACATCTTTGCCAGCGGTTTGTAATAGTTCCAATCGCTCTCGGGCACTTCTTTTTCTAAAATTATCAAACTCTGCTACCTGGCGCAGGTATTTATCTTTCCATTCAGCAATTTCTGCATGCAGGCTATCCAATTCACCCTGCTGTTCAGGGTTGCTTAAATGGCCGGTGCCGGGCACATCACTGTCTGCATTTATGTCAATGCCGGGTTGATTTTCAGCAATATTTTCAGCCGTAGTTTCTTGGTGGTTTGTTTCTTTTTCGCTCATATTTTCAAAAATTATCGCAAAGGTACTGTTGTCAATTATATTGCCAAAGGCCAAACTAAGCCAAATTGGCAACAGGCATCACCCCTTTAAAGGCAGGCTGCAGGTGTTTACTATTTTTTCTTTGAATTTGATGTAAGTTGGCTGATTATTATAGAGAAGTTCCTAAATTCAGCGCCTCTTAAAACATTGTAAGTATTCTAAAAATAACAACATGAAGTATGTATTGCTGCTATTAACCATCGCCATTATGGGTTGGGGTTGTGCAAATAATAACAACAACAGTACAGAAACTAAAACGCCTGCGAGCCTGCCCGGTACAGCGCTTTTACACGCTAATCAATACCAGCTAACCCAAGTAATTATTTATGATGTTTTTGCGCCACCTGTGGCCAGCCGTATTTATGCATATACTTCGTTGGCAGCTTATGAGGCGCTGCGCCATAATACACCCGGGTATGCCTCTATAACAGCACAGCTGCATGGGTTTAAACCCATGCCACTACCCGAGAAAGATAAAAAATACAATTACTTGCTGGCGGCCACCAAAGCCTATTTTACTGTGGCTGAAAAAATTACGTTTTCAATAGATTCTTTAAAACAATACCAGGATAGTGTGTTTGCAATTTTTAAAAATGCATTGCCACAAGATGAGTATGAGCGTTCTCTTGCATTTGGAGATACGGTGGGCAAAACGGTATTGGTGCGTTCTACTACCGACAACTACAAAAAAACAAGAGGCATGGATCGTTTTTTGGGCAGCAATGCCCCTGGCAAATGGCTTCCAACATCGCCCGATTATTTAGACGGTACCGAGCCTAACTGGAAATTAATAGTACCCCTTGTATTAGATACTGCTTCTCAAATAACAGCAGATCCTCCTCCAGCTTTTGGTACAGAAAAAACAAGCGCTTTGTATAAAGTGGCCTACGAAGTATACACAATCAGCAATAATTTAACGGATGAACAAAAGCTGATAGCCCGCTATTGGGATGATAACCCGGCAGTAATGGAGCACTCCGGCCATATGATGTTTTTAAATAAAAAAATTACACCGGTAGGTCATTGGATTGGTATTGCCGGCATTGCTGCTAAAAAAGCCAACAGCAATGATGTGGAAACGGCCCGTGCCTATACACTAGCGGCTGTTGCAGTATTTGACGCATTCATTTCCTGTTGGCATGAAAAATATAAAAGCCAGCTTATACGCCCCATTAGTTATATCAATCAGTTTATTGATAAAAACTGGCAACCTTATCTGCAAACGCCGCCTTTTCCAGAGCATACCAGCGGGCACAGCACTATTTCTGCTGCTGCAGCAACGGTTTTAACCAATTTATTTGGCGCTAACTTTTCTTTTCACGACGATAGCGATAAAGATTACATTGGCATGGAACGCGATTTCAGCTCTTTTGACCAAGCTGCCCAAGAAGCGTCCATCAGCCGCGTATATGGCGGCATACATTACACCACCGGCTGCAATGCGGGTAATAAAAACGGCACAGCCATTGGTACTTATATCAATCAAAAAATAAAATTGAAGGAGTAGTAGGTAACCAGCAATGGTACGGGTAGCAACATCGTTGCCACGCTCGTTTCAACGGTGGTGCTTATGGCGGCAATGCATGGCAGTTTATATTGATTTTTTTACAGAAGTGAAGTGTCGCACCATTCAGCTGCAGCGCTTGCCGGGGCAACTTTATGCAGGTATTTTTGTTACTAGTTAAAATATTAAAATGGCAACTGTATTAATATCCGGCGGCACTGGTATGGTAGGAAAATTTGTAACACAATTATTGTTGCAACAAGGGTACCATGTTATCGTTCTCACCCGTAAAATACCAGCAGTTACCACACCGGGCATAAAGTATGCCTTGTGGAATGTAGCCACACAAACTATAGATGCCACCGCGGTGCAGCAAGCCGACTATATTATTCATTTAGCCGGAGAAGGGGTGGCAGACAAGCGCTGGACAGAAAAGAGAAAAAAAGAAATAATAGAAAGCCGCACACAAAGCAGTGCCTTATTAATAAAAACATTACAGCAAACACCACACCATGTAAAAGCTTTTATAAGTGCTGCGGCGCAAGGTTGGTATGGTGCAGACCCGCAACCCCCTACAACTTTTGGTGGTTTTACAGAAGCAATGCCTGCCGCAACCGATTTTTTAGGAAATACCTGCAAGCAGTGGGAGGACAGTGTGGCTGCTGTAACAACATTGGGCATACGATTGGTAAAACTGCGTATTGGTATTGTATTAAGCAATACCGGTGGTGCATTGGCAGCATTTACAAAACCATTAGGCACAGGTGTTGCTGCCATACTCAGTAGCGGGCAACAAATTATTAGTTGGATTACAATTGATGATGTAAGCCGTATGTTTTTATATGCTATTGAAAATACGGCTATGAATGGAGCTTATAATGCTGCCGCCCCACATCCGGTAAGTAATAAAGTTTTAACACAAACACTGGCACAACAATTACGAGGCCGTTTTTATATGCCTATACATGTGCCGGCATGGGTATTAAAACTTGTAGTAGGTGAAATGAGTATTGAAGTGCTGAAAAGTGTTACTATGAGTGTAAAAAAAATACAAGATGCCGGATTTAAATTTGCATACCCCACTATTGAAGCTGCTTTAAATAAACTGGTGCCCCGTGCTTAACGGATATTGCTGTTATATATAATCACACCATCTGTAATCATTATTTTGTTTTTACGGGTATTAGCAGCCACACCTTCAAAACGCAGGTAATAAACACCTTTGTTATTGTATTGAAGTAGTGTTACCGTGCCGGTAAAAAAACGGTAAACGTCTTTTTTGTTTTTAGGCAATGGTAAAAAGAACCCCTGCACAGTGGCTGTATCACTATTACTAAAACTGTAACGGCCTTCTGCAGTGGTATTAATAACAAGTTGTAGTTGCTGCCCATTATTTTTTTTGCTTTCAATTGTAAAACCAGCAGCAGGTGTTGTGGTGGTCGTAAGTTCTCCGGTAATTGATTTTACAGTATCTCCGTTGGCAATATAATTAAACAGATTGCTGTTAGTAATAATAGGAATTGCATCGGTATTACTGCTGTCTTGCGCCGCTTGCTTACTGGCGCTGTCAATAGCTTCCAGTGTTAGTTCTTTAATGGGTGTTACATTGTTATTACATGCAATAATTAAAATACTGTAACAGAGCACAAAAAAACGTTTCATAAACTGATTAATTAGCTTTAGGTGCAGCAACGGGTATCAGCTTGGGTTGTTGCGCGGGGGGTATTGTAAGTTCAGGGCTTAATACAGGCAGGCTTTTCATAATGTCTGCATCTTTTGATTGGTACAGTAAACCATCTGCAAAATACCATTGCTTGCCTTTATCTGTAGAAAGTGCAACCAAAGTGGTGTTAAGCACCACGGTAAACAACGTAGTTTGTATTTCCATTTCTTGTGGCACCAGGGCTTGCATTACTTTTTTATGAGTTACAATTTTGCCGGGGTTGCCAATAGTAATTCTTTTTACTTCGGGTTTAAATTGTTCCATGCGTTTACTAACCGTATCCATCATGGCCATCATATTTACTTTGTCTTTAGCCGTGGTTAGTAACCCGGGGTAAATAAATTTTTGTACAGCAGCGGCATCTTTTTTACTGATGGCCCTTGCCATTTGCAGCGCTTGTGTTTTTATAGCTGTGGCGGTTGCCTGTGCCTGCAATGGTATGGTAAGTATAAAAAAACAGGTTGTTATTGTAAGAAATTTTAAGAAGCGTTTCATATGTGGTGTTTGATGCGCAAAGTTATGCGGTACAAGTGTGCGACGCAAGAATGCTGCGTAAATAAGCTACCGCTGGTAAACAAAATTGATTTCTTCCTGTAATAATAAAGCATTTTTAACGTCATATGGCTGGCAAATGAAGAACGAAGCTTAATTTCATGCCTGTTCCATAAACTTCAAACCCCCAAACCATGAGCCTGCTGGAAGTAAAAGGTCTTAAAAAATATTACGCTACACAAAAGGCGGTTGACGATATTAGCTTTGCAATAGAACCGGGTACTATATTTGGATTGCTGGGCCCTAACGGTGCTGGCAAAACCACCTTGCTGCGTATGATTACCGGCATTTTTTACCCCGATGAAGGACAAATTATTTTTGATGGAAAAAAGTTTGACCCAGAAAACGATGTGGTGCATATTGGCTATATGCCCGAAGAAAGAGGCTTGTATAAAAAAATGAAAATTGGTGAGCAAGCGTTGTACCTGGCCCGTTTAAAAGGATTGGGAAAAGAAGATGCATTGGAAAAAATTAAGCAATGGTTTGTGAAATTTGAAATGCAGAGCTGGTGGAATAAAAAAGTGGAAGACCTGAGCAAGGGCATGGGTCAGAAACTGCAATTTGTTACTACCGTTTTACACGAACCCAAACTGATTATATTGGATGAACCGTTTAGTGGTTTAGACCCTGTAAATTCTAATCTTATTAAAGAAGAAATTTATCAGCTGGCTAAAAGAGGTTGCACCATCATCTTCAGCACACACCGTATGGAGCAGGTTGAGGAAATATGCGACCAGATTATTTTGGTGAACAAGGGCCAAAAAATTTTAGATGGAACTGTTAATGGGGTAAAGCAGCAATACAAAGACAATCTGTTTCATATTGGTTTGCAACAGGTGCCCCAAACTATACAAAGCAATTATTTTGAAGTGATAAAGCAAGAGAACAACGTACTGGAAGTTAAAATAAAAGAAGGCGCCACAACGAATAACGTGTTGCAACATTTTATACAAGAAGGTGTGGGTGTTACAGAGTTTCATGAAATACTGCCTACCCTGAATGATATATTTATTAAAGTAGTGGGCAATACGCCGCTGGCCCGCCAGTTTGAAACCGTGCAGCAATAACCAATAGTTACCAACTAACAAACCCAACACATGAGCAAGATTTGGCTGATTATAAAACGAGAATATTTAACCCGTGTGCGGAATAAAACTTTTATTCTGTCTACCTTTTTAACACCACTGCTATTTGCTGGTATTATTGCAATAGTAGTTTTTATAACTGTTAAAAACAGCGATAAGGAAAAGATTGCTGTTATTGATAATAGTGGTGTGTTTAAAGAAAAAGTGGATAGCTCAAAGTCAGTACGCTTTGTTTTAAACCCATCGGTAGATACGTCTAATTATGTAGCGCAGGGTTATACAGCTGTTCTTTACTCGCCCAACAACCAAATTAATAAAACGCCCCGTTGGCAATTATACTCTAAAAAGAATTTTGGAGTAATGGTAAAAGACAAGATTAATGATAAGATAAATAAGGAAACAGAAAATGATTTATTGCTGAGTATGTATAATATTAACAGCAAGGCGATCGATTCTGTGCGCCAGCTTGCCAGCACCGTTAAGATTGATGATATAATAATGGAAGAAGGTTCTAAGTTAAGCAAAGGCAACTCTGGTGTAGCCTATGCGGTTGGATATGGTGCTGCGTTTCTTATATACATTACCTTATTTATTTATGGCTCTATGGTAATGCGTGGAGTAATGGAAGAAAAAACCAACCGTATTGCTGAAGTGGTGGTTTCTTCTGTAAAACCTTACCAGTTAATGATGGGAAAAATTATTGGTATTGGCGCCGTAGGCCTTACCCAATTTTTTATGTGGATTATTTTAATCAGTGCACTTTCTAGTGCCGTGGGTGCATTTATACCACACGATTTGCTGCAACAGGTAAATGAAGCCAATAAAAGTTTACCCGGCGGTAATATTGGTATGCAGGGTAATGAAGCTTTAATAGGGTTGGCTAAAGCTCAAAATGAATTATCGTCTGTTAACTGGTGGTTGGTTACAGGTTGCTTTATTTTCTACTTCCTTTTTGGCTATTTATTTTATGCTGCTTTGTTTGCCGCTGTGGGCAGTGCTGTTAATGAAGATCCGCAGGATGCGCAAAGCCTGATGTTTCCAATAACAATGCCCATTGTATTGGCTATTGTAATTATGATTAATGCTATTACCCATCCAGAGAGTGCCCTTGCAACATGGAGTAGTATGGTGCCTTTCTTTTCACCCATTGTAATGATGGCACGTATACCTTTTGGGGTACCGGGCACCGTTCCTTACTGGCAACTGGCATTAAGTATGCTTAGTTTAATTGGTGGCTTTTTGTTTACCACCTGGCTGAGTGCAAAAATTTACCGTACCGCTATTTTAATGTATGGTAAAAAAGTTACCTGGAAGGAAATGTGGAAATGGGCCTTTCGTAAAAATTAATAGTTAAAACAGCTATCATCTATTTATTTGCCGGTAAGAAATGTTGCACCAATGCACTCTTTCTTACCGGTATTTTTTGTACTAATTATTCATCCAGCAAATCGGGCCTGCGTTGCTTGGTGCGTTGAATTGATTGCTCGTAACGCCACTCTTCAATTTTTTTATGATCGCCGCTCATTAAAACATCGGGTACTTTCATGCCGTTAAAATCTACCGGACGGGTATAAACGGGTGGTGCCAGTAAATTGTCCTGAAAAGAATCAAAAAGTGCCGATGTTTCATCGTTTAGCACACCGGGCAACAAACGTCCAATAGAATCTACCAGCACGGCCGCTGCCAGCTCTCCACCACTTAAAACATAATCGCCAATAGAAATTTCTTTGGTTACATATTGCTGCCGTATGCGGTCGTCAATGCCTTTATAGTGCCCGCAAATAATCAGCAGGTTGCCTTTTAAAGAAAGTTGGTTGGCGGCAGATTGATTGTAACGCTCTCCATCGGGGGTTACATAAATAATTTCATCATAGCGGATATGTTGTTGCAGTGCTTCAATAGCTTTTGCCAGCGGTTCGCACATCATTACCATGCCGGCGCCGCCACCGTATTGGTAATCGTCAATTTGTCCATACTCATTAACGGCCCATTGTCGCAAGGCATGCACACGTACCGTCAAATGCCCTTTCTCTTGCGCACGTTTCATAATAGAATGTTGAAGCGGACTCTCCAGTAACTCGGGCAACACAGAAATAATATCAATAATCATACACAACAGTTAATGGCGGCAAAGATATATTTTTTGGTAGCGCTTTGGCCGGGTGTTTATAGTAGGGTAACCAGCTGCAGTTTTTCATAGCATCATCGTTGCGTCGCACACTTGTGCAGTAAGACCGTAAGACTGAAAAGTTGGAAAGAGTTGTGCAATTTAGGTAAGCATATTCCATACTTTCCTAATTACAGACTTGTATTTTATTGCACAAGTGTGCGACGCAACGATGCTGATGGATTTGTTGTGGCCGGGTACATAAAAAAACTACCAGCTCATAAGCCGGATTCTGTTTCTAAACTATCATTTATCTGTTTTGCAAATTACTTTGCAAAATCAATCTGCCTACCCTCCAGCATCAGACGGGCCGTCTTCAGGCGCTGGTATACGTGGCATTTCAGCATACAAGGTTTACCCGCTGGCATAATTACTTATACCTGCTGTGAGCTCTTACCTCACATTTTCACCCTCACCCTGCTTGCGCGGGGCAGTTATTTTCTGTGGCACTTTCTGTTGGTGCTTGGCACCACCCGGCTATTCACCGGTGTATTGCCCTGTGCTGTCCAGACTTTCCTTCCTGTTATTGCTAACAAGACGATAGTTCGGCTGGTAGTAATTTTTTAAAAGAGCAACTGCAAAAATACAGTTTAAATAGTATTGCTGCTGTTTTAGAAAAGCGATGTGGGGATACGATCTTCCAGATAATTGAAACGGTAACCAATTGTTAAGCCGGCTGTGGGCCAGTTGGTGTAAATATAAGCGGGCTTTAATGGTTGGTTGTAAGATTGCAGGGTGCCTCGCAAATCGGCATACATATGTTTCCAGTTATAGCCTACACTTAAATTAAAAAGTACGCCGCTACCCAATCTTAATGCCATGTGCCTGCCGGTTGTGCCAGAAGTATAATAGTTGGTTGTATAACTTACACCCAAAAAAAGATTAGTGCACACATACAGCCGATTATTATTAAACACATAATTGTAGCCATAGCCGGGCATAATGCACCAACCTAATTGCGATAGTTTTTGCAACTCTTGCTGCTTGCCATACAATTCTTCGGTATCTAAAGAATCGGGCACCAGGCGGCCATTGGTAAAAAAATGCTGGTAAAAGGGTTCTGACCGTATTAAAAAAGAACCGGCAGATTGGCGTTGCAGCTCTGACTGAGAATAGAAAGCCCGGTAAGAAAAACGTTCTTTATTGAAAACATAAGTTAGTTGTGCGCCTGTTTTAAAAAAACGCAGCTGTGGATCGCTTCTGAAATCACCTTCATTGGTAAAAGCTATTAAACCTTTATAGCGGTTTACATAAAAACGCAGGTGCATATTGTTGGTAGCCATAAAACCGGCGGCCAGTTTAAATTGCCGAAGGGTTTTACGTTCAAACGGAAACAATGCAGAGTTGCGCAGGGCAAGGGTTACATCTGCATCTATAAATTTGTAGGTAAGGCCCAGCCCCATATAATCATTACTGTTGCTTGAGAAATTGGCGGCCTTGGTATTATTGTCGGCTTTAGAAGAACCCCATAGCATGGAAAAATCGCTACCACCATACACAAACCGAACTTCGTTACTCAACTTAAAGCGGGCAATATAATTAGAGTCGGTACCCGGTACGGGCTGTAATAAACTATCTGCAAAAAATGATTGGGCCTTACTAGTTTGATAGGAGGCGCAGCATAATAGCAGCAGTAATTTAATATTTAAAAAATATTTCTGTGGCTCCGTAGCCATAGGATGGGTGGTACTGGTTAATAAAATAGTTAACTTCTTTTTTTTGTTTAAGCAGTTCATGTATTTCATCTCTAAGCCTGCCAGTGCCCAAGCCATGAATAATAATTAAAGTGGGCTGATGGTGTGCTACTGATAGTTCATAATACTTCTCAAACTCTGCCAACTGTGTGCTTAGTATTTCAAAGTTGTTAAGATGTTTCCAATTGTCTGTCAGCTTTTCTATATGCAGGTCTACCACACTGCGGGCGGGTGGCAGGTGTTGCCTTGCTTTGGCAGCTTCGTACAGCTTATAGCCTTTGGCCAGTAGGGGGCTTAGTTCTACCCGGTCTTCAATATTCTTATCGGGGTATACTTCAAAAAGCGGGTAAGAGAAAGTAGGCACTCCTTTTTGTTTTACTTCTTCAATTTTTTGAAAGAGTTGTTTGGGTTTTATTTTTAAGCTGGTTTCGTAGTAAGCTGCTTTGCTTTTTTCGGGTGTTATAAGTGAGAACTCGCATTCAAAAACGGGGCTGTCGTTTAAATCGCTGAAAGAAAGATCGTGCAGGTAAAAATCTTTTTGTGCCGGCAATTGGTTTTTTAATTCAAAATCTGTTTTACCAAAATAGCTGAGCTGATAATGAAAATTATAACCGGCCGCATTGCCATTTATTAAATGAATTTTTAAGCTAACCACTACATCGTCTCCAAACTCATCTGTTTCAAATTTTGGCAAAAACAAAAGTGCTACACCAGGTGGGTAAGTGGTGGCGCTATTATTTTTTTCTTTTTTTAGTGTATCAATGTATTGTTTTTCTTTTTTTGGGGGCACTGCTTTTTTTTCTGAAAAGCGCTTGAAATAGGGGTGCTCCAGTTGGTCTATATAGGCCGGAAACTTTACGCCCCGCACATCTACCATTACCATTTTATTATTGATAATATCTACTATTTCTCCTTCTTCGTTGGAGTGCTGTATCAGCACTTTATCGCCTATCTGAAATTTCATGTAAGTGTGGGTTCTGTAATTGTGAGCTCAAAATTACAAAACTGTTGCGGCTTATAACATATAAGCTGTTGTTATAAATTGCTGCACTGTATTATGCAGTACAAGAGTGCGACGCAACAAAAGCTGAGGCAATGGTTACTGCTGGCTTCATTATTTAAGCCGGCGTTTGCGCTAACTTGCTTTTTCTATAGCCGTAAAGAAAATAAACAATTAAGCCAATAGCCATCCAGCCAAAGAACCATGCCCAGTTGCTGGCAGACATGCCTGTTAATAAATACAAGCAGGTGGTTAACCCCATTAACGGAATAAGGGAATAGCTTTTTATAAAAGTTAATGCGCTTAGCAAAAGGCAAATAACCCAAAACGCAATGGTTGAAATTTTACCGGTGGCAGCACTAAGAAAACTAATTTTACCAGATGTATAATCAGCATTGCCAGAGAAATTAAAATTGAAAAGATCTTTATAATAGCCATCTACTGCAATGCCCAATAGTAGCAATACCCCCACCACAATTGCCGGAAATAAATATTTGCCATTTACATAAGGTATATTAAATTTTCCTTCTTGTTTTTCTTTACGGGGTATTAATAAAACGCCCCCGCATACCAATACAAAAGCAAATAGTGTTGCGATGCTGGTAAAGTCTAATACAAAGGTTTTATCGGTAAAAATAATGGGCAGCCCCACCACTATGCCGGTAACAATAGTGGCAAAAGAAGGTGTTTGAAATTTTGGGTGTATTTTTTGAAATACGGCTGGCAATAAACCGTCGCGGCTCATGCTCATCCAAATGCGTGGCTGGCCCATTTGAAACACCAGCAATACACTTGTCATTGCTACAACTGCACAAATAGCCACCAAAAATTGCATCCAGCCAATATTTAAATTAGATGCTTCAAAAATAAACGCCAGCGGATCGCCCACGCCTTCAAATTTTTTATAGTGTACCGCGCCTGTTAATACCAGCGTTAATAAAATATATACTACGGTACAAATAACTAAAGAATAAATCATGCCCCTCGGCAAATCTCTTTGGGGGTTTTTACTTTCTTCTGCCAAAACACTTACAGCATCAAAACCTATATAAGCAAAGAACACACCGCTAACGGCGGCCATTACACCTTTAAAGCCATTAGGCATAAAAGAAGCAACGCCATCATCACTTACCGGATGCCAGTTAAAAGAAAGTCCGTTAGAAAAAACCATAGCTCCCCCCACAATTATTACCAGTGCAACAATAGCCAGTTTTAAAATAACCATGGCATTGCTAAAGTTGCGGCTTTCTTTTATGCCGCGGTAAACCAGATAGGTAATTAGCAGGTTAATAATTATTGCGGGCAAATCAACAATAAAGCGAATGCCTGCAACAATGGGTGCCGTGTTCCAGGCCGCAATTAACTCCCGGTTACTGCTTGCCTCAGCTACTGCTTTTTGCGCTTCCCGGTAGCTGGTAGTTAAATATTCTGGCACATGCACATTTATTTTATGCAAAAAAGAAGTAAAATAATCGCTCCAGCTGAATGCCACATAAATATTACCAATAGAATATTCCATTATCAAAGCCCAGCCAATAATCCATGCAAACAATTCTCCAAACGAAGCATAGGCATACGTATACGCACTGCCGGCAACAGGTATACGGCTGGCAAATTCACTATAACAAAAAGCCGTAAAGGCGCAGGCAATACCCGTAATAATAAATAACAATACCACACCGGGTCCGCCTTTAAAAACGGCATCGCCTAGGCTGCTAAAACTACCAGCGCCAATAACAGCAGCAATTCCAAAAAAAGTAAGGTCTTTTACAGTAAGCACTCTTTTAAGGCCACCACCGCCATGGCTATCATCTCCACTCTCTGCCAATATTGAAGAAATCTTTTTTGTGCGAAATAAAGAGTTAGCCATAAACAATTGGTTTTGTAAAAGGGAAGATAGGTAAAAAAATAAAGGCCCTTTGAAAGAGCAATAATATTTATTGAGCCAGCCATTGTACTGCATGCAGCAGTTGTTGCGTCGCACCCTTCTACAGTTGAGGGCAACTGAAACGGGGTGATTATTTACAAAAAACTAATAATCCCGCTGTACCAAAAAAGCGGTTAGTTCTTGTAAAGCTTTTTTGCGAACAGATACTACGGCAATATCTTCCAAATGCTTCAATGCGTTGGAAACATATTTATTTTTTAATTCCAATGCCCAATCGTGTACACCGCAAGACTTAAAAATTGCCAGTACTTGTGTTACTTTATCTGCAGGGTTTGTTGCTAACAATTCCTGCAATTGCTTTAGTTGGGCACCCGTTGCTGTTTCAAGCGCTTTTATTAAGAGGAATGTTTTTTTATTAGCCAATATATCACCACCGGGTTGCTTGCCTACTTTTGCGGGGTCGCCAAATGCATCCAGATAATCATCCTGTATCTGAAAAGCAATTCCCAGGTTTTTACCAAACTCATAAATATTGTATTGATTGCCTTCGCCGGCACCACCCAGCAGGGCCCCCATTTGTAAGGTAGATGCCAGCAATACGGAGGTCTTTAACTCAATCATCCGTAAGTATTCATTCATGTGAACTGTAGGCACTTTTTCAAAATCCATATCCAGTTGCTGGCCTTCGCATACTTCACGGGCAGTTTTATTAAAAATCCGAACCAGTTTTTTTTGGTTAGGGTGCGTTACTTTATTCAGGTAATCATAAGCTACTACTAGCATTACATCTCCGGCTAAAATAGCAGTAGGCTCTCCATATTTTGTATGCACGGTTGCCAAGCCCCGTCGTAGCGGCGCTTTATCCATAATGTCATCATGTATCAGGGTAAAGTTGTGAAACAGTTCAATGGCCGTGGCAACCAGCCAGGCATCCGGTTGTATTTCGTCAAACAATTCGTTCCCCATCAGGCACATAACCGGCCTAACCCGCTTACCCCCCAGCGATAGAAAATAGTTATTAGGTTCATATAAACTGGCAGGGTGGGCTGGAAAATGAGCCACATCAAAATAGGCTTTAAACTGCCCGGCTAAATCTTCAAACGAATGCATGCACTATATTTTGTAACTTTAGATAACAGTGCTAAAATACAAGATTCAACAGCGCTATCCATAAATTTATTCCGATGTACTGATTATTCATCACTCCAATCTAAATGGCCGCTGCCGGAAATGGTGAGGAAGGTATTCTTCATTTACAAAACACTTTTTTATGAAACTACGTTCAATACTTTGCTTGCTTTTAGCAGCAACGTTCAACATTTTTATTGTAAAGGCACAAAACAATATGGTGGTCCTGGAAACCGATTTTGGAGTAAAGGATGGTGCGGTAGCATCTATGAAGGGGGTAATTACACAGGTTGATAATAATATCCGCATTTATGATATAACACATGAAGTGCCCGCTTTTAATATTTGGGAAGCAGCCTTCCGTTTACAACAAACGATTAGCTATTGGCCCAAAGGAACTGTATTTGTAGTAGTGGTAGACCCGGGTGTGGGTTCAAAGCGCAAAGCAATTGTGGCACAAACCAACAGCGGGCATTTTATTGTAACTCCGGATAATGGCACACTTACCCTCGTGGCTGAAAAAATGGGCATTAAAGCAGTGCGGGAAATTGATGAAAAAACAAACCGGCTTCCGGGTTCAGAGAACTCATATACATTTCATGGCCGTGATATTTTTGCCTATACAGCCGCCCGGCTGGCCAGTAATAAAATTACGTTTGAGCAGGTAGGCAGGGCACTTCCTCAGCAGATTTCAGCTATCAGTTATCAAAAAGCAATTGCAGAAAGTAACACTATCAAGGGTTCAATACCGGTATTGGATGTACAATATGGCAACGTATGGACCAATATTGATGAACCCTTATTGCGCCAGGCGGGTATAAAAAATTATGATCCCGTAATGGTACAAATTTTTGATAAAGATCGTCTTGTATTCAGCAGCAGCATGTTGTTTGTTAATACTTTTTCCGACGTGCCAGAACAAGAATTACTTTGCTATCTGAACAGCGAGATGAACTTTTCAATAGCTATTAACATGGGCAATTTTGCAGAACGTTTTAAAATTGGCAGTGGCCCCAGTTGGAAAATTGTAATAAAAAAATAATATTCATAAAATCGTTCTGGATGTCAACAAATAAAGTGTGCAAGTGTTATAGCGTAACTATACATTTGCACATTTAAATTAACTATTGAAACAATGAAACTAGAAAAAGGTCAAACTGCACCACATTTTACATTGCACGACACAGAAAAAAACAAAGTATCATTAGCCGATCACCAGGGTAAAAACGTTTTATTATTATTTTTTCCGATGGCTTTTACCGGGGTATGTACAAAGGAACTATGTTCAATAAGAGATAATATTGCTCTTTATAATAATGCCAATGCTCAGGTTTTAGGCATATCTGTAGACTCTCCTTTTACACTTGCTAAATTTAAGCAGGAGCAAAACCTGAATTTCCCTTTGCTTAGCGATTTTAACAAAGAAGCATCTGAAGCGTATGGCGCTGTCTACGAAGATTTCATTGGTTGGATGAAGGGGGTATCAAAACGTTCGGCATTTGTTATTGACAGTAAAGGTGTTGTACAATATGCTGAAGTACTGGAAAGTGCCGGAGACCTGCCTAATTTTGAGGCCATTAATGCTACTCTGGCTCAGTTAAGTTAATACTGGTTTAAATAGTTGCTATAAAAATGCGCTAAAGAAGGGTAAAAACCCCTACTTAGCGCATTTTTTTTATGGCAAAAGGTTGTAGATTTGTAACAAAACAGCTATTTTGGAAAAGAAATGTAAAATAATAGTGCCTATGAAGGTTTTTTACATAATATCCATTGTCCTGTTTTTAACCGCTACCGCTCAGGGTCAGTCCTCAGATCCACAGCCATCCGCAGTTAAGATAATAAAGTTTTACCCTAACCCAGCTATTACTCAAATTACTTTTGATTTTGAAAAAGGCTACGAAAAAGGATACTCTTTTCAAGTATTTAATTTTGTTGGTAAAAAAGTAACTGATTTAAACAATGTAAATGCCCGTACCGTTGTAAACGTTACCGATTTTTACCGTGGTGTTTATATTTTTCAATTAAAAGATAAAAGCGGTAAGGTTATAGACACTGGTAAGTTTCAGGTAGTACACTAATAAAAAACACTTTCTTATACAAACTCCGCAACTGCGGAGTTTTTTTATTTAGGTACTGTTTGTATTTAAGGCAAAAGCAATATAATCTCCAGCACACACTCAACCATTCAGTAGCCATAAACGTTTAATTAAAATGGCTACACACAAAGGCAATAAAAGCTACCTTCCACAAAAAAACTGTACAGTTTGTAACCAACCCATTGTTTGGCGAAAAAAATGGAAGCAAAATTGGGAAGCTGTTAAATACTGCAGCCAGCGCTGCCGCAATAATAAAAAAACTAAATTGAGTAATTCAATTCAGCTATAAAAGATAAAAATAGGCACATGAAAAAGATACTTTTCCTTATCCTGCTTTCTGCCTTCTCATTTCTATATTTTCAAAGCTTCACACTGTTTTCAACAACAACGATAGCGAACGAAAAACCAGTGCCTATACCTCCAAGTCAGCAAAGAACTGGTAATGCAGCAAAAGGGTATAAATATTTAACAGAAGGAGACTATGTTAAAGGAGGCATACCTTATGAGTTTGCGTTAATGGCCACCGGCGGCAAAAACAAAAAATTTTATTTGCAAAGAGAAGGCCTGAATGGTAAAATCAGTCATGAGTATACCATAGTTACAGCACCCAATGGAGAAAAATTAGCAGCACCTAATTGCATGCAATGCCATGCACAGGTATTTGACAGTGCCCTGTATATTGGTATGGGCAATACTTTCATCGATTTTTCTTTGGGAGACAAACTGAATGCCGGCAATTTTCAAATGCTGGAAAAATTATTGCAAAAGCAATCTCCCTCAAAATATGAAGCAGCTAAAAATTTTATTACTGTAAGTAAAACTATTGGGCCTAAAATAGGCACCGCTGTTAGAGGTGTTAACAGTGCCGATAGATTAGCAGCAGTATTAGCCGCACACCGAGATCCGGTAACCTTTAAATGGCAGCAGCAAGCGTTGTTAGAACTTACCAATGAAGTAATACCATCTGATGTGCCTGCCTGGTGGTTGCTAAAAAAGAAAAATGCTATGTTTTACAATGGTTTTGGCCGCGGCGATTTCGGGAAATTTCTCATGGCTTCTAACCTTTTAACAGTAAATGATACAGCAGAGTCCAGGGAGGTAGATAGCCATATCAGCGATGTGCTGGCATATATTTATACGTTAGAGGCCCCCCAATATCCTAAAACTATAAATGTGGCGTTGGCTAAAACAGGAGAGGCGCTATTTATAAAAAACTGCAGCAAATGCCACGGAGAATATGGCAAAGAAGAAAAATACCCTAACCTGCTAATACCAGAATCTATTATAAAAACAGATTCATTTCTTTATAAGGCAAATTACCAATACCCGCAGTTTATACAATGGTTTAACAGCAGCTGGTTTGCTACCGGCAGCCACCCCGCAAGGCTAGAACCCTTTGAAGGTTATATTGCACCGCCGCTAGATGGCATTTGGGTTACGGCCCCTTACCTGCACAACGGATCGGTGCCAACATTAGAAGCATTATTAAATAGTAGAACAAGGCCCGCTTATTGGAGCCGTGATTTTAATACGCCGGTTTATGATTATGTAAAAATTGGCTGGCAATACACGGCACACAATGCGCCAGGCGGTACTGCAATTTATAATACGGCACTGCCGGGTTATGGTAATTACGGTCATAACTTTGGCGATAAGCTGAGTGATACAGAACGCAAAGCAGTTATTGAATATCTTAAAACTTTATAATTTTTTTTAGGTAGCCAGCAGTATATTTTCAATGAAGCATTGTTGCGTCGCACCCTTCAGCTGAAGGGTGCGACGCAACAATGTTGATAGCAGCACCACTGCTGGCAACAAAAAAACAGACCAATGTTTAATGACAGATTTGAAAGAAACATACGGCTATAAAATTGTAATAGAATGGTTGCAACAAAAAAAGTTTACACCATTCTTGTTTCAGGAAGAAAGCTGGCAGGAAATTATTAATGCAAAAAGCGGTTTGGTAAATGCCCCAACTGGCTGTGGAAAAACCTTTGCTGTTTTTTTAGGGGCCGTTATACAGTTTATTAACACACACCAGGCCAGTTATAAGCAACAAAAAAATAGTGGGTTGCAATTATTATGGGTAACTCCGTTGCGGGCATTAGCAAAAGATATTGGCCGTGCTATGAATGAAGTGGTGCAGGAGTTAGCATTGCCCTGGAAAGTAGCCATAAGAAATGGCGATACCAGTACCAACGAACGGCAACAACAAAAAAGACAACAACCAGAAGTATTAATTATTACGCCAGAAAGTTTACACCTGTTGCTGGCGCAAAAAGGGCATCCTGCTTTTTTTACTTCTTTAAAAACTATAGCTGTTGATGAGTGGCACGAGTTAATGGGTGGCAAAAGAGGTGTGTTGGTTGAGTTAGCCATCAGTCGTATTATTGGCTTATGTAAACAACAGCAACTAAACCCGGTAAGCATTTGGGGTATAAGTGCTACCATTGGTAATTTGCAAGAAGCAAAAGAAGTATTGTTGTATCCTTTAAAACACTTACTACAGCAAAAACCATTACAGCAAAAATTGATAAACGTATTGTTGTTGAATCTGTTTTTCCGGATGAGATAGAAAAATTTCCTTGGGCCGGGCACCTGGGCATAAAGCTGGCACATAAAGTATTACCCATATTAGCGCAAAGTACCACCACACTTATCTTCATTAACACAAGGGGCATGAGTGAAATATGGTATCAAACCTTATTAAATATTGCTCCGGAATTAGCAGGTGCAATTGCATTGCACCACGGCAGTATTGAACAGGAGCTGCGCATTTGGGTAGAAGATGCCTTGCATACAGCTAAACTAAAAGCGGTGGTGTGTACGGCTTCTTTAGACCTGGGTGTAGATTTTCGCCCCGTTGAAACCGTTATACAGGTAGGTTCTCCAAAGGGGGTAGCCCGTTTTTTACAAAGGGCCGGAAGAAGTGGCCATAACCCCGATGCCGTTAGTAAGATTTATTTTTTACCCACCCACTCTTTAGAATTATTAGAAGCGGCGGCTTTAAAAGAAGCGATTGATGAAAAATTAATTGAAAGCCGTCCGCCCATGCTATTGTGTTTTGATGTGCTGATGCAATACCTCTGTACCCTGGCAATATCAGAAGGTTTTTTGCCTGATACTATTTTTAGCGAAGTGAAAGAAACATTTTGCTTTCAGGAAATTACAAAAGAAGAATGGGCAGAAGTGCTGCACTTTATTACTGCTGGTGGTAATGCCCTGCACCAATACGATGAATACAAAAAAGTGGAGATTGAAGAAAACGGTTTGTATAAAATTAATAACCGGCGTATTGCTATGCGCCACCGCATGCATATTGGTACTATTGTAAGCGATGCCATGTTAAAAGTAAAATTTACCAGCGGTGGTTACATTGGTGTTATTGAAGAATATTTTGTAAGTAAAATGGACCCCGGCACCGTGTTTAGCCTTGCCGGCCGCAAGTTGGAACTGGTAATGATAAAAGACATGACGGTGCTGGTAAAAAAATCTAACGCACAAAAAAGTATTGTGCCCAGTTGGCAGGGTGGCCGCATGCCATTAAGTGCCAACCTTGGTAAAAAACTGCGGCACCAGTTAAACTATGTTACAGAACCCTTACAGCAACCCGTTGAAGAAATTGAAGCCCTTCGGCCATTATTTAATTTGCAATTGCAGCTTTCTCATGTGCCTAAAGAAAATGAATTGCTGATAGAGCAGATTGAAACCAAGGATGGTTTTCATTTATTTGTATACCCCTTTGAAGGGCGTTTGGTGCATGAGGCCATGGCGGCTATATTGGCTTACCGCATTAGCAAAATAATGCCCATTACGTTTTCATTTGCTATGAATGATTATGGGTTTGAATTGCTGAGCGACCAGCCCATACCAGTAGATGATACCAATGTGTATGAACTGTTCAGTCCGGATAATTTAATGGAAGCCATACAACGAAGTGTAAATGCTACAGAAATGGCCAAGCGTAAGTTTAGAGATATTGCCGTTATTGGTGGTTTAATTTTTCAGGGCTTTCCGGGTGAGCAGAAAAAAGCCCGGCACCTGCAGTCTTCTGCTTCTTTATTATTTAAAGTGTTTAACGAGTATGATACTGCTAACTTATTATTGAGACAGGCCTATCAGGAAGTGTTTGACCAGCAAATGGAAGAAGCCCGTTTGCGAGATATGCTATATCGTATACAGCAGTCAAAAATAGTCATTGTGTTTCCCACGCAGCTAACTCCTTTTAGTTTCCCTATTAAGGTGGATAGTATACGGGAAGAGCTGTCGTCAGAAAAATTGGAAGAACGGGTAAAGCGCATGCAATTGCAATTGGAAAGATAAAAGCCGCTACAACGGTAACGGCTTTTGTAAATAAGAAAAGAAATATTTATTTATGAATGAGGTATTTTCTTTGCATAGTGTATAATAAAATAAACAAGCCTGCAATTACAATACCTATGATGCCTCCCATACCTGTAAGTGAAGCAACGCCTACAAAAATAAGATAGCCTACAAACGGCAGTAGCTCACCAATTACATACATCATGTAGCCCTGGCTTTTTAGTTTTCTCATTTGTAAAGCCCCATAAAAACATAAAGCAACACCTACCATACCAATAATAAACATAGGTAAGCGGTTTTCATACGCGGTTCTTGCTTGTTCTAATGCTTCAGGCGAATAGAAGCTGCGGGCAAAAGCCGGCATTTCATCCACCTTGCCGCTGTTAATCATTTCTTCCATAGCATCTAATCCTTTCTTAGCGCCAAAAAATTGCCATACTCCAGAACCTAATCCAATGGCACAGCCTATAAAAGTTAAAATGGTTAATACATTCAATCCGCTGGGCAGCTTATTTGCCTCGGGGTTAAAAGGTGTTTGCTCACTCATAAATTTGGTTTTAGTTGGTGTTTTAATATATAAATGTAAAAAAGTGTATTTAAAATTAAATAGTCTTTACATCAGCGGTTAACTTAGTTTTGCACACCTAATTAGTATATGGCGGCACCTGTTTGTTACAAATTACACAATCAAAATTTATGGTTAAGTGCCACCCGGGTGCTTTTTTGGGAGGAAGCGCAAACCCTTATTGCCAGCGATCTGCACCTGGGTAAAACCGGCCACTTCCGTAAATCGGGTATTGCTGTGCCACAGGCAGTGTATAAAGAAGACCTGCAGCGATTAGTACAGGCACTGCAGCATTTTCAACCCAAACAACTGGTGGTAGTGGGCGATTTTTTTCATAGCCATGCCAATAAAGAACTGGACTTGTTTTCTAAATGGAGAAGCAATTTTGGGAGCTTGGAGATAACGCTGGTAAAAGGCAATCACGATATATTGCAAGCCGATTGGTACACCGCCAACCAAATATCTGTTATTGAAGAACTGCAGCAATCGCCTTTTCGTTTTTTGCACGATCCGGCAGCCAGCACCACCACACAAGATTATGTTTTAAGCGGCCATATACACCCCGGCATACGGGTAGGTGGCTTAGGCAAACAAAGTATGCGCCTGCCTTGTTTTTATTTTGGCAAACAACAGGGCATTTTACCTGCTTTTAGTGGTTTTACCGGGCTGGCCACTATTGAGCCCAATAACGGAGATGCTGTTTTTGCTATTGTAAAAAATACCATAGTAGCTTTTTAATGTTATACATCGCTTACCATCCAATTTATGCACACCCCCTGCCCGATGGCCACCGCTTTCCTATGCTGAAGTACGAACTGATACCCGGCCAGCTACTGTATGAAGGCACTGTTACCAATGCTAATTTTTTTGAACCAGCAGCTTGTTCTGTTTCCACCGTTTTGCTTACACACACGCAAGAGTATTTAAACAAGCTATTGCAACAAACGCTTTCAGCAAAAGAGCAACGGCATATCGGTTTTCCCCAATCGCCGCAGTTAACGCAGCGGGAGTTGATTATTACACAAGGCACCATTGATTGCTGCCTGTATGCGCAACAATATGGCGTGGCACTAAATGTAGCCGGTGGCACCCACCATGCATTTGCAGAAAGGGGAGAAGGTTTTTGTCTTTTAAATGATTTTGCCATTGCTGCTAATTATTTATTGCATACCGGCAAAGCCAAAAAAATTGTCATTATAGATTTAGATGTACACCAGGGCAATGGCACAGCAAAATTGTTTGAGAACAATACTTCGGTTTACACATTCAGTATGCACGGCGCACATAACTATCCCTTTCATAAAGAAACCAGCAGTTGGGATATACCTTTGCCCGATGGTATAACCGATACCGCATATTTATCTTTATTAAAAGATGCCTTGCAGCAAATTATACAGCAGCAGCAACCCGATTTTTGTTTTTACCTCTCCGGAGTAGATATTTTGGAAACCGATAAATTTGGCAAACTAAAAATAACCCTGCCCGCTTGCCGCCAGAGAGACGAGCTGGTATTTACCCAATTACAAAAAAACAATATACCCTGTGCCGTAGCCATGGGCGGCGGCTACTCTGCCGATGTAAAAATTATAACCGAAGCGCATTGCAACACGTTTAGAGCAGCCAAAGAAATATATGGTTGGTAACCAGCAGTAGCATTTCAATGAAGCAGCCGTTGCGTCGCACACTTGTGCGTTAGTGCAGTTAGCAGCGGGAGGGTGGTTGTGTGAAAATTAGTAGTTTTATCAAACATAAAAACAAGAAGCCAGGTAATTAAGGTATTTATGAGCCAAAATAATATTTCCGAAATAAAGAAAGGTGTTTTTTTTATTTTATTTGCTCTCTTAGCAATTTGGGCCTACCAGGTTTTTATTAGAGATAAAATTGAGGATGCAGGGAAGTGCTTGAAATGTGTGATATTGAAATCTGAAGGAAGAAAAGGAGGAATCACAACAACTGTACAATATAAGTATAAGGGGGTTGTATATTTAAATACACTCTCCACAAAGTCAAAATTAGACATTGGCAAAGAATATTTTATTAAAATTTTGCCCGGCAACCCAGAAGCAATAATTTTTTTTGAGGAAATTTTAATTCCTGACTGTCTAGTTGGTATCGAATCTCCGTCAGAAGGATGGAAAGTAATTCCTTCTTGTAATTAATGGATGTAGACGTTCAACTCGTATAGTTTATTTTTAACTTTAAAGCATAACCCGGCATATAGAAGTATTGTCTTTATTTACGACAACTAAACATGGAAAAATGAATTTGAATAATAGTATTGAGATGTTGTTTGTGTTTTCAAACCTTGTGTTTTGGTGTATCGTTGCAATACTATATTTACTTAATAGCGATGGATTTTTTTTCTCAAGACTCATTGCCACACCGAATGTGTTGTACATATGGATAATTAATCTTGCTTGTACAATTTTATCAATTATTGTCTTTTTAAGAAAGAAATTCAGAGGTGAAAAATTTTTATTCGAATTTAGCCTCCCTCATAAAACGGTTCAAATGCTGGTGGCATTGACTATTTTAAATGTAGTATTTAGAAATAGCACTCCGCATCCCAACTATATCATTTATCAAGCATCAATTGTGCTTTTTGCATTAACCGATAGTTTTTTAATAAGAAGCCTTCATTATAAAAAATAGATCAACTGGTGAGATAAAAATAGTTGTGAATCTATCTTTCAGTATAAAGGAATGACCTGATCAGAAGAGTATTATACGCTGAAGTGTGCGACGCAACGGCTGCTGCTATGAAAAACAAGTGCCGGCTACCAATAAAAATTATTTTTTCTTACGCAGCTGCATATAATCTATAAAATAAATAACGCGGAAGGTAAACTCGTTGCCGTG